>CAYTPC010000139.1:0-1733 GCA_964439605.1 uncultured Burkholderiaceae bacterium | reverse complement strand
CGTTGTACGAGAAACTCACGAAGGCGTCGTACTCGTGCTGGGCGAGCGGCACCGTGACGCAGGATTTGAGCGCCCCTTCAAACTTCTGCACATCGCGCAAGGCGCGCGCCAGCGCCTCGGGCGGCGTGGTCTTGTCGCCGGGCTTCACGCCTTCGGTGGTGCCGAAGCCGATGGTCGGCACATCGCCCTTGACCGGGATCACCGCACGGTCGGTATAACCTTCGTGCAGCACGATCCCGACCAAAGCCACCGCCGAGAGCGCCAGCACGGCGACCGCGCTGCGCGGCTTGTTCTGTGGCGCGCTCATCGGTGCATCTCCGGTTGCGCCACCAGACGCGCCAGTGCCGCGCCGATGCTGGCGGTGAAGGCCAGCAGCACGAACAGGCCGCGCGGCAGCACGTCGCCGAACAGCGGCACTGCCACTTCAGCCGCCGTGAAGATGGCGGCCAGAAGGGTAAGTCGGATGCTCCACGCGCGGCGCAGTACGCGCTGCCAGTCGGGTAGCAGACAAAGTTTCGGCTTGGCCCTCATTGCCCACCTCCCATCAGCTTGAGTTTGATGGCCGCGCCGACCAGCAGCGCCGCGAGGATGCCGGTGGTGATGACGCGAATGGAGGTCTGCCACACCGTGCGGCGCGCATCGCGCCACGCGGCCAGCAAATCACGCAGTTCGCGCACGTCGCGGGCGGCATTGCCGTTTTCGAGGCCAAGGTGCGCAAGGCAACGCTCGGCTCCGCGTTCGGCGGCACGGTCGAGCAGGTCGTCGAAATCTTCCTTGCGTAGCAGGAGCATGTTTTCGACGAGGGCGGCAGGTTGGGTTTCTTCGGTCATGGGCTTTCTCCAGAAATGCGAAACCCGCCCGATGCGGTGGCATCGAGGCGGGCTTCAGGGTTGAAACAGGGTTGGGGAATCAGGTCAGATGTCGATGATTTCCAGTGGCAGCGAAGGCGCGACGCCTTCGATCACTTCGTCACGCACGAACACGGTCTGGCCGACTTCTGTCTCGCCGCGCGCACGGATCAGGCCGCCGCCGGGCAGCACCACCAAGGCGACACCGGAGCCGACTTCCAGCACGATGCCTGCTTGCAATGGCGCATCGGGCAGCAACTGGCGGAACTGCTGGTAAAGGTTATGCATAGCTCTGCACTCCGATGGTCTGCCAGACTTCCGGCAGGCCCGCTTCGATGCGGGTCGAGCGCACGATTCCCAGTTGCGCCACACCGCCATCCTGATAGGCGACGAACGCACCCGGTTCGATGATTCCGGTTTCGGGCAACACTGGCAGGCGCAGCGTGACTTCGATCTGGCGACCCGTATCGGAGAGTTCCGCGATACCGCGCTGGCGTGCCGCCGCCGCTTGGGTGATGAGGGCATCGACCACCATCGGCGCGAGCACATCGCCCGCCGTGCCAGCGCGCGTAACTTGGCCGAGCACGCCGGTTTCCTGCCCCGATACGAACACGCGGTTGTAGGCGGGCTTGTCGATCCAGCGTAGCGACTCGCGCCCCACGGCATCCACCGGCAGCACGTAATCAGGCGTGACCTCGTTCCACCAGCGCCACGGCGCAACCGGATAACGGTGGCGCACGCGCAGAATCTTCTCGGAGGGATGCGGCAGCAAGTAACCGCCAGCGGCGCTGACGATGCTGGTCAGCGCCTCGATCCATGTGCCTTGTTTGGCGAATACGCCGGTGGGCACCAGCCAGTCGGTCAGCGCCCAATCCACCGTCCAGC
>CAYTPC010000138.1:0-3148 GCA_964439605.1 uncultured Burkholderiaceae bacterium | reverse complement strand
CCACAGTTTCGCAACGCACCTGCTACAGGCGGGTTACGACATCCGCACGGTGCAGGAGCTGTTGGGCCACAGTGACGTGAAGACGACGATGATCTACACGCATGTGCTCAACCGCGGCGGGCGTGGCGTTGTCAGCCCGCTGGATGCGTTGTGAGCCGGAGGGGCTCAATCAAACGGTGGGAGGCAGGTCACCCTGCAGCCGGGGCAGCGAGGCGCTGCCCGAGGCGTCGATCAGGCCGGTTTTGACGTAGGTGGCCAGCTTGTCGCGCGTGTCGACGATGTCGAGGTTGCGCATGGTGAGCTGGCCGATGCGGTCGCGCGGCGAGAAGGTCGATTCGCCCTTTTCCATCGTCAGGCGCTCAGGCTTGTAGGTGAGGTTGGGCGATTCGGTGTTGAGGATCGAATAGTCGTTGCCCCGGCGCAATTCGAGCGTCACTTTGCCGGTGATCGCGCGTGCCACCCAGCGTTGCGCCGTTTCGCGCAGCATGATGGCCTGAGGGTCGAACCAGCGCCCCTGGTAAAGCAGGCGGCCCAGCCGCAGGCCGTTGATGCGGTATTGCTCGATGGTGTCTTCGTTGTGGATTCCGGTGACCAGCCGTTCGTAGGCAATGTGCAGCAGCGCCATGCCGGGCGCTTCGTAGATGCCGCGGCTCTTGGCTTCGATGATGCGGTTTTCGATCTGGTCGCTCATGCCCAGGCCGTGGCGTCCGCCGATGCGGTTGGCTTCGAGCATCAACGCGACCGGGTCGTTGAATTGCACGCCGTTCAGGGCAACCGGCAGGCCTTCATTGAAGTCGACGGTCACTTCCTCGGCTTTGATGGCTACGTCATCTTTCCAGAAGGCCACGCCCATGATCGGGTTGACGATGCGTATTCCGCTGTCGAGGCGTTCGAGATCTTTGGCTTCGTGCGTTGCGCCGAGCATGTTCGAGTCGGTGCTGTAGGCTTTTTCAACCGACATTTTGTAGTCGAAGCCGTTGGCGATCATGAACTCGCTCATTTCTTTGCGCCCGCCCAGTTCGTCGATGAACTGCTGGTCGAGCCAGGGTTTGTAGATTTTCAGCGCCGGGTTGGTGAGCAGGCCGTAGCGGTAGAAGCGCTCGATGTCGTTGCCTTTGAAGGTGCTGCCGTCACCCCAGACGTGAACGTCGTCTTCCTTCATCGCCGCCACGAGCATGGTGCCGGTTACGGCGCGGCCGATCGGTGTGGTGTTGAAGTAGGTGGAACCAGCGGTGGAGATGTGGAATGCGCCCGATTGCAGCGCCGCGATGCCTTCGGCGACGAGTTGCGCGCGGCAGTCGACCAGGCGTGCTTTTTCCGCGCCGTAGGCTGTGGCGCGTTTGGGGATGTCGTCGTAATCGGGTTCGTCAGGCTGGCCCAGGTTGGCGGTGTAGGCGTAGGGGATGGCGCCTTTCTTGCGCATCCACAACAGTGCCGCGCTGGTGTCCAGGCCGCCGGAAAAGGCGATACCGACTTTCTGACCGGTGGGGAGTGTTTCGAGAATGGTGCTCATGGTGCTTGGCTCAAGGAATCGGCGCGAAATCCAAAATTTGACCACAAATGAGAGTTTTCCCTGCCGGAGGGTCGGGCAGGCGGCACAATCCCGGCCCATGACGGAAGTGGTGAAAAAAGCTGAAACGCCGGAGCGTGCGCCGGATTGTGCGAACAGTACGGACGAATGGCTGCAAATCGAATCGCTCGATCTCGACGCGCAAGGCGTTGGGCGCAAGGCGGACGGCAAGGTGGTGTTTGTCGAAGGGGCGCTGCCTTTTGAGCAGGTGCGCTTCAAGAAGTTGCGCAGCAAAAACAACTGGGAGCAGGGCGTGCTCGAGGAGTTTCGGTGTGAGTCCTCGCAGCGGGTGCGGCCTGGCTGTCCGCATTTCGGCTTGCATGCGGGCGCTTGCGGCGGCTGCAAGATGCAGCATCTGGAGGCGGCGGCGCAGGTGGCGATCAAGCAGCGCGCGCTTGAAGACAACCTGTGGCATCTGGGCAAGGTCCGGCCCGAGAATATTCTTCGTCCTTTGCAGGGGGCGTCTTGGCATTACCGCTACCGTGCGCGGCTGTCGGTGCGCCACGTGGTGAAGAAAAACACGGTGCTGATCGGCTTTCATGAGCGCAAGAGCCGCTACGTTGCCGATATGAAGGTCTGCCCGATCCTGCCGCGGCCGGTGAGTGCCATGTTGCTGCCGCTGCGCGAGTTGATTGCTTCGATGGATGCGCGCGATACCTGTCCGCAGATCGAGCTGGCGTGCGGTGATGCGCCGGGCGGCGCCAAGTTGGGGGCGATTGCGCTGGTGCTGCGCCATCTCGAACCGTTGTCGGCCGCCGATCTGGCGCGGCTGCGCGCTTTTGCGGCCGCGCATCCGGGCGTGCAGTGGTGGCTGCAGCCCAAGGGGCCGGACACCGTGGCTTTGCTCGATGCGGACGTGATGCCGCTCGTGTATGAGCTGCCCGAGTTCGGTTTGGTCATGCCTTTCAAGCCGACCGATTTCACACAGGTCAATCCGCAGATCAATCGGGCGCTGGTTTCGCGCGCCCTGCGGCTGCTCGACGTGCAGCCGGGCGAGCGGGTGATCGATTGGTTTTGCGGCCTGGGCAACTTCACGCTGCCGCTGGCGACGCGGGCGCGCGAGGTGCTGGGCATCGAGGGCAGCCAGACGCTGGTCGAGCGTGCGGGCGAGAATTTTGCGCGGCACAGGGCGGGCGTGGGCGACGGCCAAGTGCTCGCGAAGACGGCTTTCGCCGTGCGCAATCTGTTTGAGATGACGCCCGAAATCCTCGTGCACGATGGTCCGGCCGATCGCTGGCTGGTCGATCCGCCGCGCGAAGGCGCCTTCGCGCTGGCGAAGGCGTTGGCCGATCTGCGGCTTGCGCAGGGCGAGCAGGCGCCGGCGCCCGGCGGCTGGACGCCGCCGCGGCGCATTGTCTACGTGAGCTGCAATCCGGCGACGCTGGCGCGCGATGCCGGTTTGCTGGTGCATCAGGCGGGGTATCGTTGCCGCGCGGCCGGCGTGGTGAACATGTTTGCGCACACTGCGCACGTGGAGTCGGTTGCGGTGTTCGATCTAGAGTGAAGTTCACCCCCAGGCTTCGCGCACTTCGTGTCGCTACGCCAACCCCCTCTCCGGGGGCAATCCCAGTGGCCCGG
>CAYTPC010000137.1:0-6787 GCA_964439605.1 uncultured Burkholderiaceae bacterium | reverse complement strand
AAAGCAAAACGACCTTCAACAGCGTTGCGGCTGGGCTAAAAACGCTGTTGGACGGCGGTTTGCCTCATGCCGTGAAATTCGGCACGCTTGAGGCTGCATAAACTACTTTTGCAGAGGGTTCTTCAGAGAATCCTTAGCTATTAATTTTTCAGTATTGGGATACGCTTCACATTCAGATAGGTCGCAGCCGGTACGGCTCGGCATTTCCGAGTACAGCCTCCGGCTTGCGCGCGATGGTGCGCTCGTCGCCGTTGCGGCGGGTGATGCCGATCACATCGAGCATTTCAAGTGCATGGATCGCAAGCGTGCGGCCTGTTCCAATCTGATCCCGGAATTGCGCTGCCGTGAAACGCCCCTCCGCTTGGTCCTGCGCGGTCTTCACTGCGGCTGCCGCCAGTTTTGCGGCGAATTCGCGCACGATGTAGTAATCGCGGCGCAACTGGAACACTTCACCTTGCCGTGATTGGGCGTACAGGATCGCGCGCAACCGCGCGGCTGGTATGCCTGAAGCGGCAGAGAGCGTGGCGAGGGCCGGGGGGGCTATTCCAGCCTGCCCCAGCAGCGGGCGAACCCGCTCCCATGCGGCTTGGTCTGCGTTGCGCACGCTTTCGCGTCGGGAGCGCAGCGACACGGCGCCGGCGGCAAGGCTGATGTCCAGGCGCTCGGCCGCCTCGCGCAGGAGAAACTCGAAGGCATCCGCGGATAAACCCGGCGCGGCGCTGACGCGCAGGATCGCCAGCGGTACCGCGGCGCGGGTGTCTTGTTGCAGGATCTCCGCCACGCGCCGCGTGCAGGCATCCGCCTGCGCATGCGTCACGATGACCTGCCGCGACTTACCGAGGGCGACAGCATCGCAGGCCGCGATAGCGGCGTCCCGGCGCGCATCGGTGAGATGAAAGATTCGTCCGAAGCGCGCGAGGCTCACCCCGTTGCCGCCGCTTGTGGCGAGCAGTTCGGCAAGCGCGGCCTCGACTGATCCCTGCTCCAGCGCGCGGAACTCGCCGTCGGTCAGCCAGCATCGCCGCGACACAGGACTGGGATCCACCACGATCCCGCCACCGAGCGTGGCGCTGACCGTGCCGTCGCGCAGCACGAACCGATCGCCATTGATCGCCAGCAACGGCTTGTCCAGATGCAGACGGGCGTACGCGCTGGCGCCGGGGCGCAGCTGCCCGCCGCTGGGCAACAGCAGTCCGCACGTTACTTCCGTAGCGCCCAGGTACAGCCTGGCCCGGCTGGCGTGGCGCAGCGGGGGCGCCTGCGGCAACAGTGACAGCCGCACGTCCAGCAGCAAACCGTCAGCCGCACCCATATCCCGATCGGTAAGCCAGCCGCCGCGTGCGAACCCGGCCGCTGCGGAGCCAACCAGGTTGATCGCTGCACGCACGCCGCTGCCGGCACGCGCCACTTCGCACCCATGCACCTGGATGGAACGAACGCGCAAAGGCTCGCCGCCGGGGTGGGCGAACAGCCGGTCCTCGCGCGCCACTTGGCCGTCGAACACCGTACCGGTGACCACGGTGCCGGCACCTTTTACCGTAAACACGCGGTCTACCGCAAAGCGGGTGCGGCGGCTATGCTCGCGGGACTGTCCAGCGACCTCGTGTTCACGTGCGCGCTGCGCCAGCAGCGCCTTGAGATCGGAAATGCCGGCACCCGTTCGGCTTGAAACCACGATGGTGGGGATACCTTCGAGTGTGGTGGCGCGCAGCATCGCCGCGAAAGATTCACGTACCTCGCGCACGCGCTGCTCACCGACGGTATCGGCCTTGGTCAGCACGACCACGCCACGGCGGACGTTCAACTGGTCCAGGATCTGGAGGTGTTCCAGCGTTTGCGGCATCGGACCATCATCAAGCGCGACGACCAGCATGGCGAAATCGATGGCCGCCACGCCGGCCAGCATATTGCGGATAAAACGATGATGGCCTGGCACGTCCACGAACGCAACCAGTTCGCCGGCAGTGGACTCCCAATAGGCGAAACCAAGGTCGATGGAGATGCCGCGCGCCCGCTCTTGCGGCAGGCGGTCGGTATCGACGCCGGTGAGCGCGCGCACCAGCGCCGTCTTGCCGTGATCGATGTGGCCTGCCGTGGCGACAATGAACATGGTGTGTTCAGGCTCGGGCCAGGGCTTGCTTGAGTTGCGGCAGTTGCGCGGCAAGTTCGTCCGGACGCTCAAGGCAGCGGAAATCCAGAATCAGCCGGTCATCGTCCATGCGCCCAATCACGGGCTTTGGCAATGTGCGCAGTGCGTTGGCAAGACCGTTCAAAGCGGATCCCGTCTCCTTCTTTTTCACGCCAGCCGGCGCAAGCGCCAAGCCGGCCGAAGGCACCCGCGCTTCCGGCAGCGCGCCCGAACCGATCTGGCTGTCCGTGTCCACCAAGGCGACGGCAAAGCCAGGCGCCACCGCATCGGCCACAGCGGCTTGCAACGTGGCCGCGCACGCCCGAATTTCTGCCTTCGGGCGCATCAGCAGGCGCAGTGTCGGCAGGTCACGAATAACGCGTTCCGGCCGCAGGTACAACTGCAGCGTGGCTTCAAGGGCAGCCAAGGAAAGCTTGCCCACACGCAACGGCCGCTTCAAAGGGCAGTTACGAATTTTGGTGATGGCCTGCCTGCTGCCGACGATCAAACCTGCCTGGGGCCCTCCCAACAACTTGTCACCGGAGAACGTGACCACGTCGCAGCCTGCAGAAATCATTTGCTGCGGCATAGGCTCGCGCGGCAGGCCGTAAGCGCCAAGGTCCACCAGCGACCCACTACCAAGATCGCACACCAAGGGCAAGCCCTTCGCGTGGGCAAGCGGCGCGAGTTCCTCTTCGCTCACTGACGAAGTGAAGCCTTTGACCACGTAGTTGCTGGTATGCACCTTCATCAGCAGCGCGGTGCGTTCATGGATGGCTTGTTCGTAATCGTGCAGGTGCGTACGGTTGGTGGTGCCAACCTCCACGAGACGAACGCCGGCGGACTCCATCACGTCAGGCATGCGAAAAGCGCCGCCAATCTCTACCAGTTCGCCGCGCGAGACGATGACCTCCCGGCCTCGCCCCAGCGCGAAAAGCGTGAGCAGCACCGCCGCAGCGTTGTTGTTGACGACGGTGGCAGCCTCCGCGCCCGTCAACCGGCAAAGCAGGTGCTCGACGATGCTGTCGCGCTCTCCGCGCGAGCCGGTCTCCAAGTCGTACTCCAGATTCGTCGGGTAGGCCATGAGGGTGGTCAGCCGCGCCACCGCCTCGTCAGCCAGCAGCGAGCGGCCAAGGTTGGTGTGGATGACCGTGCCGGAAAGATTGAGAACGGGCTTCATGGACGAAGCCAAGGATTGCGTCACGCGCCGGGCGATTTGCTCGTCCAGGCCAGCACACTCGCCGACCGGTTCGCCTGCGCGCAAGCGCTGGCGCATTTCTTCAAGCAACTCACGTGCGTGCCGCACAACGATGGCCTGCCCATGTTCGGCAGCCAAGCGCGCGGCGCAAGCGCCGTGCAACAACGTATCCACCGAGGGCAGCCCCCGCAACGCCCGCGAAGAAGTGGCGGAAGAGGTGTGAGTCGAACACACCGACGGCGTCTTCCGCCGTCCATCGGGTTTGAAGTCCGTGCGCTCCACCGGGAACGTGTCTCTTCCTGAATTCATTGCAATTAGCATAGCGCATCAGAGACGGCTGCTGCCAAAGAATATGATGAAATCTTTGCTCTATCCAGCAATTTGTGGGATTCATTCTGAACAGCAATGCGCTTACGCAACCATGACGCAATCACGGGTTTATACGTGCCTTGACCAGCCGGGCCGCCCGGCTAGCGTCTGACACGGCATCCGTCAGCCAGCCAGGAAACCCGGAACGTACCTGCCCGATGGCAAAAAGTCCGGCAATGGCAGTCTCCAGGTTGTCATCGACTTTCAGGCAATTGGCCGCATCGCGCTCAACCTCGGCCGGCGCGAGTGCGCTATTGGCCTGCAGCTCCACCAGCGCGAACAGCCCTGCGGCGGCGATCTCGGTGGTAACGCCCCGATCGTCGCGCACACGCACACCGGTCATTCCGGTGTTGTCACCCAGAACCTCCTCAATCACCGCATGAGCGTGCAAGCGGATCTTCGGCTCGGACTTGATCCTCTCAAGGTACTCAGCGCAAGCAGTTGGGGCGCTTGCCGGGTATACCAAGTGCACCGTGGAGCAATCGCGCGCCAGCAGCAGCGCGTCTTGCAGCGCCCAGTTGCCACCGCCGGCGACGACGACGTCGGCATGAGCGAACATCGGGGCATCGCAATCCGCGCAATGCGAGACGCCGCGCCCCTCGAACTTTTCTTCGCCGGGCACGCCGAGCTTGCGCAGGCGCGCGCCGCTGGCAATGACAACGAAGCGAGCCATGTACGTGGCAGCGCTTGCCTTGACTTCAAAGCCACCATCGACACGCCGCACCGCCTTCACGGTATCCGCGATACTTTTGACGCCGGCTTTCTTGTTCCCGGCGGCCAGCATCCCCGCATGGTCCAGACCGGACAGGCCGCACGCTTCTTCGAAGCGTTCCAGCTCGTTCACGTTGACGACCAGACCGCCGAAAAACTCTGCTTCGAAAGTGGCCACTGTCAAGCCCAATTTCGCGGCCTCGCAAGCGCAAGTCAGGCCGGAAAGGCCTTCGCCCACGACGATCAGGTCATAGATAGGGGACATTTGGTTTCCTTTTATCGGGTGCGGCGCGGTACGCATACCCATACCCATGCAGCTCTACCGAAGGTTGCAAGCAATCAACCGTAGTTTTCAGGTTAACGCACAAACGGATTTTTTACAAGAACAAATTATTCATTGCGATAATTTCATTGCAAGCATAAGCAAGCAAGGATGGCGCGCCCGCTTGTCACGCGGCATGGTCACATTATGGAAATTTAAGTTATGCATACATCAGCGAACTAGTTCCTATAATTTCCCATGCCGCAAAAACATCCGTCAGCGATCCTCCAACCCGGCATGGTGCCGCATCTCAGTTCGCGCGAACTGCAAGCAGTCTGCACAATCGCCGAGTACGGCAGTTTCATGGCCGCCGCGCTCACATTGAACATCTCGCAGCCGGCTTTGACCCGCACGGTACAACGGGTGGAAAACGCGCTTGGCTTGGAGCTGTTTCGACGCTCGACACGCCGGGTAGAGATTACCTCCGCTGGTCAGGAATTCATCGATCTGGCCAACCGCATCCTTTCGGACCTGCGCATTTCCTACCAGAACATGCGCGACATCTCCGACTCGCAGCGCGGACGCGTCATCGTCTCCGCCGTCATGTCCGTCGCCTACTCCCAGATGCCCCGTATCGTGGCTAGCTACCGTGTCAGCCGGCCGAAAATCGAGATTCAATTGCGCGAGGGTGTGCACGGTGCCGTGGTGGAGGACGTGCGCAGCGGCTTGGCGGACCTGGGCGTCGCCTACTTGGACGAGGTGCCGGGCGAGTTCACTTCCATTGAACTTGGCAACGAAGACTTTCATATCGTGATGCCCAGGCAGCATCGTCTCGCCGCCATGGATAACATCCGTGTCGAAGACCTCGCGGACGCCGCGATGGTATCCCTGCCAAAGGAGGCGCACACCCGCAAGCTCCTCGATAGCCTCGCCTCGGTCGCCGGGTTCAGCCTGCACCACGCCGTGACCGTCCACCATCTAGCCACCGCCATGCAATGCGTGCGCGCCGGCGTCGGGATCGCCGTGATTCCTGGCGGTGCCGTTCCAACTGCAGTCGGCATGGGCCTGGTGTCCAGACCCCTCGTAAAACCGCAGTTCCAGCGAGTCATGGGCATCCTCTACCTCAAGGACCGGGCATTGACCCCTAGCGCCAAAGGATTCCTCGCGCACCTTGAATTGGGCTGGCGTTTTGCCACGGCCAGCGCAAAAAAAACGCCCGCCAAACGCAACGCCTGAGACATCGGCGACGGGGATGAACCAGACGACGCCTTCGCGTTTGAGCTGCTTGAGCGCATTGAGGTCTATGGCGGCCAGGCGAAACAGAATATCCGCCGTGTGCGCACCTGGCACGGGAGCGGGCGCCTCGTAGGTAGCCGTCGTGGCCGAGAACTTGATCGAAAAGGCCGAGGCTGATGCATCGACGACGCGGACATGCTGGGAAAGCCAGCACGCCAAACGCGGCGAAGACTAGCCCGAGGGCCTAGCTGAAATGATAGAAATGCATAGGTTGTCTCCGTTTTTATTGACAAAACCGCGAAGCAGCCGCACTCTGGCGAGTGCGACCGCTTGCGCCAGCGTCAAGCTTGACGTTGCGTCAGCAAAGGGACAATGCTGGCAACAGCGACTTCGGCCTTCTGGCGCAGGACTTCATCGCTGTTATTGGCGATCGGGTGTTCAATGACGGCGAATGGGTAACCAGGCAGCCCATTCAACTCGCCCATCACCTCGGCGCTGCGCACGAAACGATCGGTCATGATGCCGACGGCGGGAATCCCCAGACGTTCTGCTTCGATGGCGTCATGCAGACTGCACGACGAACACGATCCTCAGTCGCCGGTAGCGGCAAGAATCGCATCGGCGCCGCAGATGCTGGCCAGCATCTGCGGCGATACGGGCTTGCTCGCGTCGGACTTGCGCACGCGCAGGAATTCGCGCACGCCATGTTCCTTCTTCAGGATGTCCGCGATATGGTCGAACAGCTTCGACGTGTTGATCTTCGCGTTGTCGATCATGCCGATCACGGCGCCTTCCAGCGACTTCAGCGGCGGGGCCAGGCGCAAAGCCTCTCCTTGCGCCGAAAGCCGCGGGTCCAAAACTCTCAGAGTCATATCTGCTCCTT
>CAYTPC010000136.1:0-11308 GCA_964439605.1 uncultured Burkholderiaceae bacterium | reverse complement strand
GTCGTAGCGGGCATGGAATGCGACCAAGTCCAGCATGTCCACCGTGTCGCTGATGAAGTGCGCCAGATGCCCTTCAGGCAACCAGTCCTGCATCGCCTCGGGCAGCAGCAGCATCTGCTGCGGGTCGTAGGGCAAGTAGTTTGCGGCCATCTCCCATTAACGCACGCCACCTCCCTTACGACGACAGATTCTCGACTTCTGCCGCCCAGACTCCTATATCCAAGTGACCGGCCGGCTCAAAGACATGATCATTCGCGGGGGCGAGAACATCTACCCAGCCGAGATCGAGAAGCAGTTGTTCGCGCATCCGGGTGTGGCTGACGTTGCGGTGTTTGGAGTTCCCGATGCGTATTGGGGTGAGATTGTCGCCGCCGCAATTCGTGCGGCAGATCCGAGTGCACCGCCGAGCGTCGCGGAGCTGCATGCGCACTGCCGCTCCTTTTTGGCGCCGCACAAAACACCCACGAAGTGGTTCATCTGCGCCGAGTTTCCGCTCACCGGATCTGGCAAAGTCCAAAAGTTCCGGCTGCGCGATAGATGGCATGCTGGTGAACTGAAAACACTCGCATAGTTCGCCCTGCTCTTCCAGGAAACAACCGAACTCGTCTCATGACCCCCCAGCAGAACTCATACGCGGTTTACCCCTGGGTTTACCCCTCAGGCTCCTGAAACAAAAACGGGTTGCAGCCAAGTGGCTGCAACCCGTTGATTTTCTTGGTAGGCGCGATTGGATTCGAACCAACGACCCCCACCATGTCAAGGTGGTGCTCTAACCAACTGAGCTACGCGCCTGCGTTCATTCGAAGCGGCGAATTGTAGCAGGACGTTCGGGCAGACAATTTTCAGTGCCGTCGTGCCGATCGCACACCGGGTACGTCATTGACGATCGTGAGCACCTGCGCCAGCCGAGCGGTGTCGGTGATTTCGACGGTGAACGTCATCCAGGCCGTCGCCTTGACGGATTGCGTTTGCACGCCGATAACGTTCATCTTCTCGCGCGCAAACACATCCGAAATATCGCGCAGCAATCCCTGCCGGTCATGCGCCACGACCGACACATCGACCGGATAAACCGGGGTGTCACCACCCTTGGGGTGTCCCCATGCAACTTCAATCACGCGCTCGGGGAACTGCTCGGCCATCGTATGAAAGCTCTTGCAATTGCTGCGATGCACACTCACACCATGCCCGCGCGTGACAAAGCCGCCAATGACATCGGGCGGCGCCGGACGGCAGCATTTGGCCAACTGCGTCATGAGCGATGACACGCCCACCACCAGCACGCCACCGTACCCCGCCTTATCGCTGCCACGGGCACGCTTGACGATCACACTTTCGCCGGTCGCGGGCGCCTGCGGTTGCGCCGGGCGCAGCAGCGTTTCGATACTGCGCAGCGACAGCTCATCCTTGCCGACCACCTCGAACAAGCCATCGGCCGATTTGAACCCCAGCCGCGCCGCCAGTTCCTCCAGCTTCACGGCCGTTTTGCCTTCACGCTGCAACAGCTTTTCGACAGCCTCGCGTCCGCGCGCTATCGTCTCATGCGTCACCTGCGCGTTGAACCACGCCCGAACCTTGGCGCGCGCGCGCGGGCTGGCGAGATAACCCAGATCGGCGTTGAGCCAGTCGCGCGAAGGCCCCCCCTCTTTAAGGGCGATGATTTCCACCGTCTGCCCGTTTTGCAGCATGGTGTTCAACGGCACCATGACACCGTCCACGCGCGCGCCACGGCAGCGGTGACCCAGGCTGGTGTGCACCGTGTAGGCAAAATCGATCGGCGTCGAGCCCTGCGGCAGATCAACGATCGCGGCATTGGGCGTCAAGACGTAGATGCGGTCATCAAATAGGCCCTGCCCCTGGTTGTCGACCGACAAGTCGCGCTCCCACGCCAGAAGTTGGCGCAACACGGCGATCTTGGCGTCGTACTCGCCGCCGGCCCACACGCCCGCATAGCCTTTGGCGCCTGCTTCCTTGTAGGCCCAGTGCGCGGCCAAGCCGTGTTCGGCGTGCTGATGCATCTGCGCCGTGCGGATCTGGATTTCGACCGGCTTGCTGAGCCGGCCATCGATTTCCTCCCGCACCACGGTGTGCAGCGACTGGTAGCCGTTCTGCTTGGGCCGTGCAATGTAGTCGTCGAACTCTTTGTCGATTGGCTTCAAATGCGAATGCACCCAGGCCAGCGCGGCATAGCAGTCCTTGACGTCGGGCACGATCACCCGCAGCGCCAGGATGTCGAACACCTGGTCGAAATCCAATGACTTGCCGCGCATCTTCTTGACGATGCTGTAGATATTCTTGGGCCGCCCCTGCACGTCGGCCTGGATACCCTCGGCCCGCAGTTCCCGTTCGAGCCATGAACGCAGCTTCTCGATGTGTCCTTCGCGCTCGACGCGTTTCTGGTCAAGCAAGCTGGCGATGTGCTTGTAGGTTTCGGGTTCGAGAAACCGGAAGGAAAGATCTTCGATCTCCCATTTGATCTGCCAGATCCCGAGCCGGTTGGCCAGTGGCGCGAATACCTGCAACGATTCGCGTGCGACGCTTTCGGGCACGGGCCGCTTCACCGACGCCGAATAACGCAGCGTTTGCAAACGCGAGGCCAGCCGCAGCATGACCACCCGCAGATCTCGTGAGAAAGCGAGCAGCATCTTGCGCACGTTCTCGGTCTGTGTGCCGGTCCCGTCGTGCAGATGCGCGCCCCCGACGGCCGAGCGTGCCTGCGCCTGCACGTGCACGAGCTTGGTCGTCTCCACCGCCAGTTGTGCGAAGTTGTGGCCGAAAACCTTCGCGATCACCTCGAGCGGCCGATTCAGATGCGGGCACGAGTAGACGAGATAACTGGCCGCCTGCATCGCTTCGGAACCACCGATCTGCGCCACGATGGCAGCCACCGCATCGGCATGGGCCAGCTTGTTCTCGCCGGTGTCGAGCTGCTCCCCGGCGATCAACGGCGCGGCAAAAGCACGCGCGCGTTCCAGCATGTTCTCCATGACTGGCGCGCGCTGCGCGGTGGCTGCGGAAAGGGCGTTATCAAAAGCTTCGGTATCGGACACGACAAGAAACAGGAAAACTATCCGGAAATCCAACCCGGCAGAAAACCGGCTGCCAGATGCTGCGCAATGACTGGCCGCACACGGGCAAGTTCACCACAATCACGGCCCTGCCGCATGAAATCATGCACGCACGACGGCACATGCGGCGCATCGGCGCCGCCCCATTGCCGCCAATAGGGCCAATAGGAACAGGTCATGTGATCACTGCCGTCCGCGTCGAGGCATACAACGAAATCAAGCGCCGGTTTTGCCATGAGTGCCAAAGAACGTTCGTGTGCCGATAATGACAGTGTTACATCCTACTTGAACCGAACATATCCCTATCATGATCAAAGGAAAAACCGCCCTAGTCACCGGATCGACCAGCGGCATCGGCCTGGGCATCGCCACGGCGCTTGCGCAACAGGGCGCCCGCATCGTTCTCAACGGCTTTGGCGACGTCGAAGGCGCGAAGGCGCAGATCACCGCTCAGGGCGCGCAGGTCGAATACCACGATGCCGACATGAGCCGCCCGGCCCAGATCGAGGATCTGATGAAGTTCGCTGCCGCACGTTTCGGCCGCGTGGACATTCTGGTGAACAACGCCGGCATCCAGCACGTGTCGAGCATCGAGAACTTCCCGCCCGAAAAGTGGGACGCCATCATCGCCATCAATCTCAGCAGCGCCTTCCACACCACGCGCTTGGCCGTACCGGCGATGCGCGCGGCCAACTGGGGCCGGATCATCAACATCGCATCGGTGCATGGGCTCGTGGCTTCGGCGCAAAAGTCGGCCTACGTCGCGGCCAAGCACGGCATCGTCGGGCTGACCAAGGCCGTGGCCCTCGAAACCGCAACCACGGGCGTGACCTGCAACGCGATTTGCCCAGGCTGGGTACTGACACCGCTGGTGCAAAAGCAAATCGACGACCGCGCCGCGCGCGAAGGCATCACCACCGAGCGCGCGCAAATCGACTTGCTCGGCGAAAAACAGCCTTCGCTTGCGTTCACCACCCCCGAGCAATTGGGCGGTCTTGCGGTTTTCCTGTGCTCACCGGCAGCCGATCAGGTACGCGGCGCCGCTTGGCAGGTTGATGGCGGATGGACTGCGCAGTAAGAACCTCCCGTTCATCGTCTATTCGGTGCCACGCCGGCGCTGAATAGATCGTGTAATAACAACCACCACCGGCCGGCTGCACCCATACTGCTCGCCCGAACTGTCCGTGATGGTCACGACGGCAGTTGAGGCAGTTGATTTATCTGGCTGGCTTCGGCCAGCGCCGCCGCCGGTCCAGCGCCCAGCCGGCACGGATCGCCTTGTTGATTTGCGCCAGCAACCGCTTTGCACAACACGCGGGCTTCCTGAATCTCGATGCGCAAAACCCAGCCAATACGCGGCGGCGCACACTCTGTGGCGTTCCGAACACATGCTTTTCGGCCTAGCTGCAGTGATATAGTCGGCAGAATGTTACAAAATTGAATCACAGTCGAAATTCATGTAACTTAGTGTCGAAATCAAGAAAAAATGGGTGCAATCACGGTAAATCCCTTCAAAATCCGTGATGTTACAAATTTGCCGGCACGGAAAATGACTCAGATAACTGCTCGTACTGACAAGATCGTGATCGTCGATGATGACGCGCGTATTCGTGATCTCCTGCGTCGATACCTCACGCAAGAAGGCTTCGAAGTCATCCTTGCAGAAGACGGAAAGGCACTCAACCGGGTTTTGCAACGCGAAACCGTCGACTTGATCGTGCTTGACCTGATGATGCCAGGCGAGGACGGCCTTTCCATCTGTCGGCGCTTGCGCGCCAACAACGATCGCACCCCGATCATCATGCTGACGGCCAAAGGCGAAGACGTAGACCGCATCGTCGGACTTGAAGTCGGCGCCGACGACTACCTCGGCAAGCCTTTCAATCCACGCGAACTGCTCGCACGCGTGCATGCGGTGCTGCGCCGCCGTCCGCTGACAGAAGCGCCTGGCGCTCCTTCGAGCGACAGCGAGGCGGTGACCTTCGGCCCATTCAGCTTCGACCTGGGATCGCGCACATTGCGCAAGGATGGAGACGAAGTCGCGCTGACCACCGGCGAGTTCGCCATGCTCAAGGCGCTGGTGCGCCACCCGCGCCAGCCATTGTCACGCGAGAAGCTGGCCCAGCTCGCGCGCGGGCGCGAATTCGAGCCCTTCGACCGCAGCCTTGACGTGCAGATATCGCGGTTGCGCAAGCTCGTCGAGACCGACGTTGCCCAGCCGCGCTACATCCAGACCGTCTGGGGCGTCGGTTACGTGTTCGTACCGGATGGCACCGATTGATTGGTTTTTCTTCCGCAGGACCACCCACCATGCAAGCCGACACGCTGCCGGAAAACAGCGAGTCGATCACGCTGTATAGCCCTCTGCAAGAGGAGAAAAGAAAAGGGCGGCTGCGCAAACTGCCCAGGATCGAACTCAGCCTGAGTCTGTTCTGGCGTACCTTCTTCCTGCTGGCCGTGCTGCTGTTCGGCTGCACGGTGGTGTGGCTGCAAACCTTCTCGCTTGAACGCGAGCCGTGGGCGTTGCGAACGGCGCATCAGGTGGCTTCGCTCGTGAACCTCACACGTGCGGCGCTCCAATACTCTGACGGCATCACCCGTGTCGTGCTGATCAAGACCATCACGGATCAGGGAGGCGTGCGCATCGTGCCGCACGAACCCCACGACCGCTTTGAGCCCTATGCCAGGAACCTGTTCGATAAAAGCGTGGCCAAGGAGTTGATCTCCCTCCTCGGCGAAGACACGCTGGTGGCCAACCGCGTCAATGACGAGCCGGGCCTGTGGATCGGCATCCGGATCGACAATGACAGCTATTGGCTGTTGCTTGAACCGGCGCACCTGACCCACGTCAGCAAAAGCAGTTGGCTGGTCTGGCTGGTCACCGCGGTGGGGCTGTCCTTCATGGGCGCGGCGATCATTGCACGCTTCATCAACCGGCCGCTGAGCCAGCTCGCGTCGGCGGCATATGCGCTGCGCGGCGGCGAATACGATGCGCATCGGCTCGACGAAACGATGCACACCAAAGAGATCCGCGCGGTCAACGTCAGCTTCAACCGCATGGCCGATCGGCTCACCAAGATCGATCAGGACAACGTGATCATGCTGGCCGGCATTTCACATGACCTGCGCACCCCGCTCGCACGTCTGCGGCTCGAAACCGAGATGAGCGTTACCGATGAAGATGCGCGCGCTCACATGGTGTCCGACATCGAGCAACTGCATTCGATCATCGACAAGTTCCTCGAATACGCGCGCCGCAACCGTCCCAACTTGAAACCGGTGTCGTTGCACGACCTGGTTGACTCTTGTCCTTACGTGGTCAAGAGCCCCCCTGACATCAAAATCACCGTCAGGGTGCCTTTGAACCTGTACGTGATGGCCGACGAGACGGAGCTCAACCGCGTTATCTCCAATCTGGTGGAAAACGCGCGGCGCTACGGCAAGACACCCGGCACCGACGTGGCCGACGTCACGATCCAGGCTGAACTCGACAACAACGCAGTGCTGATCAAGGTGCGCGACCGCGGCATGGGCGTCGATCCGGCCATGCTGACGCAACTGACCGTTCCGTTCTATCGCGCCGACAGCGCGCGCACCTCGGCCACCGGCGCGGGGTTGGGCCTATCGATCGTCGCAAAATCCATTGAGCGGATGGATGGCACTTTTGCGCTCACGAGCAAGCCGGGGCATGGGCTGGCCGCGCACATCCGGCTGCCGCGCGCGGCCGTGCCCAAAGGGGACGCCAGCAAAAAGAAATGATCAGCGGTACAACAAGACCGTTGCACGCGCCTCAATGGCGCGCTCTTCTCCGACAGGCCCGAGCTTCTCGGCCGTCTTGGCCTTCACGTTGACCTGATCGACCGCCACCTCAAGCGCCTGCGCGATACGCGCGCACATCGCCGGAATGTACGGTGCGAGCCGCGGCGCCTGCGCAATCACGGTACTGTCGACATTGCCGATGCGCCAGCCGGCCGCGCGCACGCGCCGTGCGGCTTCGGCGAGCAGCGCATGCGAATCAGCGCCGCGCAAGCGTGCATCGGTATCCGGAAAGTGGCGTCCAATGTCCCCCAGCGCCGCAGCGCCAAACAACGCATCGGTAATCGCGTGCAGCAGCGCATCCGCATCCGAATGACCAGACAGCCCGGCGCTGTGCGCGATTTGGACGCCCCCGAGCACCAGCGGGCGGCCCGCAATCAGCGGGTGCACATCCCAGCCCTCGCCGACGCGGATGTTGAAGTTAAATGCAGGATCACTCATGGTGCGATTTTGCGACTGTTCAGCACGGCTTCGGCCAGCGCAAAGTCCTCCGGGTAGGTAATCTTCAAATTCTGCGCGCTGCCAGGCACCAGCAATGGCGCGAGCCCGAGCGATTCGATCGCGCCGGCCTCGTCGGTGACCGCGTCGCCCGCGCGTTCAAGCGCATCCAGGAGCATGCCGAGACGAAACATCTGCGGCGTCTGGGCAAGCCACTTATCCGCGCGCGACAGCGTCGCGGCCACCCGCCCATCGGGCGAAGCGGTTTTGAGCGTATCGGCCAGCCGCTGGGCGAGCAGCCCGCCCACGGCGTCGGGCAGGCACGCCGTAATCAGCGCCTCGATCTGCGCCGGCGTTACGAGACAGCGCGCCGCATCATGCACCAGGACCCAATCGTCCGGATGCCCGCCCAGCTCACTCAACGCCTGCAAACCGTTGCGTACACTGGCCGCGCGGGTCGCACCGCCGACGCGCAGCAGGCATTCACCGGGGCCTCGCGGGAAATCGGGCAAGGCCGCAAGCACTTCGCCGTCCTCGGGCGCAACCACCAGCGCAATTCGACTCAGGCGGCCGGCAAGCGCACGGAAAGCTTCGACGGTATGCGCAATCATCGCGCGCCCGGCTATTTGGCGGTACTGCTTGGGTTGGGCCCCGCCTGCCCGGCTGCCGTGGCCGGCGCACGGAATCAGGACGTGAAGGCGATGAGGATGCAAAGAGTTGTTCATGAAACGAGCACTAGGGCGATAGCACCTGTGCGGACGATAGCATCTGCGCGCACGCCTCGAAAAAGACCGCCCAGGATGCGCCGGTTCGCACAAGCTTCAAAGCCTAAAATCGTGTCCACGACGCCCATGGCTGCCCGGCCCGAGGGGTCATGCTCCGTTTCCCATCTTCATGCACTTTCCCACACTCGCGGCTGGTAAACGCTTCGCACTGCCGCGCCCGCCCCTTTCCGCCGATGCGTTGCTGCTCGCACAGTTGGCCGAGCGCGAAAAGGCCGCGGGCCGCGCCACGGCCGTTTTCACCGCCGACGCCAACGACGCGCAACGGCTGATCGACGAGATCGTCTTCTTTGCGCCCACGCTGCGCTGCGCGTTGTTTCCCGACTGGGAAACATTACCCTACGACGCTTTCTCGCCGCACCAGGATCTGATCAGCGAGCGGCTCGCCACGCTGTGGCGCATCCGCCAGCGCGAGGCCGACCTTGTGCTGATACCGGCAACCACGGCGCTGTACCGCCTGGCGCCGCCAGCTTTCCTCGCAGGCTACACCTTCCACTTCAAAACCGGCCAGAAGCTCGACGAGGCGGCGCTCAAGGCGCAGCTCACACTGGCCGGCTACGGCCATGTCACGCAAGTGGTCAGTCCCGGCGAATACGCGGTACGCGGCAGCCTGATCGACGTCTTTCCGATGGGCTCGCCCACGCCCTTTCGGGTGGACCTGTTCGATGACGAGATCGATTCCATCCGCACCTTCGACCCCGATTCGCAGCGCAGCCTCTATCCCGTGCCCGAAGTACGGCTGCTGCCGGGCCGCGAGTTCCCGATGGACGAAGCGGCGCGCGCTCTCTTTCGCAGCCGCTGGCGCGAACTGCTTGAAGGCGACCCCACCAAGAGCCGCATCTACAAGGACATCGGCCACGGCGTCGCCACGGCCGGAATTGAGTACTATCTGCCGCTCTTTTTCGAAACCACGGCTACGGTATTCGACTACCTGGGCGAAACCGCCACCGTGGTGCTGTACGGCGAACTGGAAGAGGTCTTCCAGCATTTCTGGCAGGACACGCGCGAACGCTACCGGCTGGTGCAAGGCGATCCCGAGCGGCCTGCCCTGCCGCCCGATGCGCTGTTCCTGACCGCCGAACAGTTCTACGCGCAGACCAAGGCACACGCCCAACTCGCGCTGCGCGGCGCCGTTGCGGCCGAGTCCTTGGCCGAATTCAACACGCTGCCGCCGCTGGCGGCCATGCGCGGTTCGGAAGATCCGCTCACGCGCCTGAAAGCGCACATCGAAACGACGCCGCAGCGCGTGCTGCTGCTGGCTGAAAGCAAGGGCCGGCGCGAGAGCCTGCTCGATTTTTTGCGCGCCAGCGGGGTCAATCCGCCAAGCTTTGATTCACTCGCCGAGTTCGAAGCGGCCGGCAACGAAAAAATCGGCATCGCCATTGCGGCGCTCGCGGCGGGTTTTTCGTGGCGCGAGGCCGGTATCGACTTCGTCACCGAAACCGAACTGTTCGCAACCGCACCGGTTACGCGCCGCCGGCGCCAGGAATCCGCCACCGATGTTGATACGCTGATCAAGGATCTGAGCGAATTGAACGTGGGCGACCCGGTCGTGCATTCGGCGCACGGGATCGGGCGCTACTGCGGACTGGTGAACATGGACATCGGCCAGGGCACGGGGCCGGACGGCCAGCCGCTGCTGCAAGAGTTCCTGCACCTCGAATACGCCGATCGCGCCACGCTGTATGTGCCCGTCAGCCACTTGCACCTGATCAGCCGCTACACCGGCGTCGACACCGCCGAAGCGCCGCTGCACAGGCTCGGTTCGAGCCAGTGGGAAAAAGCCAAGCGCAAAGCCGCCGAGCAGGTACGCGACTCGGCCGCCCAGTTGCTCGACATTTACGCCCAGCGCGCGGCGCGTGAAGGCTTTGCGTTTGCCTTCCATCCGCAGGAATACGAAGTCTTCGCCAACGACTTCGGCTTCGAGGAAACCGCCGACCAGAAGGCCGCGATCCACGCCGTCATTCAAGACATGATTTCGCCGCGTCCGATGGATCGCCTGGTGTGCGGCGACGTCGGCTTTGGCAAGACCGAGGTTGCGTTGCGCGCCGCCTTCGTTGCCGTGCTGGGCGGCAGGCAAGTCGCTTTTCTAGCGCCGACCACGCTGCTGGTCGAGCAGCATTACCAGACGCTGTGCGACCGCTTCGGAAAATGGCCGATCAAGGTCGCTGAAATGAGCCGCTTCCGCTCGGCCAAGGAAATCACCGCTGCCGCCAAGGGGCTGGCCGACGGCAGCATCGACATCGTGGTGGGCACGCACAAGCTACTGAGCGCGAGCGTGAAGTTCAAGCAACTGGGCCTGCTGATCATCGACGAGGAACACCGCTTCGGCGTGCGCCACAAAGAGACCATCAAGCAACTGCGCGCCGAGGTGGACGTGCTCACGCTCACCGCCACGCCCATCCCGCGCACGCTGGGCATGGCGCTCGAAGGGCTGCGCGATCTATCGGTAATTGCCACCGCGCCGCAGCGGCGGCTGGCAATCAAAACCTTCGTGCGCGACGAAAACAACGGCGTCATCCGCGAAGCCGTGCTGCGCGAGCTCAAGCGCGGCGGGCAGGTGTACTTCCTGCACAACGAAGTCGAGACGATCGAAAACCGCCGCACCAAGCTCGAACAAATCCTGCCTGAAGCGCGCATCACCGTGGCCCACGGCCAAATGCCCGAACGCGAGCTGGAACGCGTGATGCGCGACTTCGTTGCCCAGCGCTACAACCTGCTGCTGTGCTCGACCATCATTGAAACCGGCATCGACGTTCCTACGGCCAACACCATCGTCATCAGCCGCGCCGACAAGTTCGGCTTGGCGCAGTTGCACCAGTTGCGCGGGCGCGTCGGGCGCAGCCACCACCAGGCGTATGCTTACCTGATGGTGCCCGACATCAAGGGACTGACCCCTCAAGCCCAGCAACGGCTCGAGGCGATCCAGCAGATGGAGGAACTCGGCTCGGGCTTTTACCTTGCGATGCACGACCTCGAAATCCGCGGGGCCGGCGAGATCCTCGGCGAAAACCAAAGCGGCAACATGATGGAGATCGGCTTCCAGCTCTACAACGAAATGCTGGACGAAGCAGTGAAATCGCTCAAAGCCGGCAAGGAGCCCGACCTGCTCGCGCCGCTATCGATGGCGACCGAAATCAACCTGCACGCGCCCGCCCTGCTGCCCACCGACTATTGCGGCGACGTGCACCTGCGCCTGTCGCT
>CAYTPC010000135.1:0-7919 GCA_964439605.1 uncultured Burkholderiaceae bacterium | reverse complement strand
CGGCTCGCTCATGCGCGCCATCGTCGAGGGTGGCGAGGTGATCGAATCGCTGCGCGACCGTATCCTGGGCCGCTCCGCCGCCGAAGACGTGATCCATCCTGAAACTCGCGCCGTGCTGGTGAACGCCGGCGAGATGTTTGACGAGGACACCATCGAAACCCTGGAAGCCAATGGCGTGGATGAAGTGCGCGTGCGCACGGCGCTGACTTGCGAGACGCGCTTTGGCATCTGCGCCAAATGCTACGGCCGCGACCTCGGACGCGGCGGCCTGATCAACATCGGCGAAGCCATTGGCGTGATCGCCGCGCAATCGATCGGCGAGCCCGGCACGCAGTTGACGATGCGTACCTTCCACATCGGTGGCGCGGCCTCGCGTGCGGCGATTGCCTCCAGCGTCGAAGCCAAGAGCAACGGCGTGATCGGCTTCAACGCGATGATGCGTTACGTGACCAACAGCAAGGGCGCGCTGGTGGTGATCGCGCGTTCGGGCGAAGTCATCATTCACGATGAGCACGGTCGCGAGCGCGAGCGCCACAAGGTGCCTTACGGCGCAACGCTGACGGTCAAGGCCGATCAGCAGATCAAGGCTGGCCAGATACTGGCCAACTGGGACCCGCTGACGCGCCCGATCATTACCGAGTTCGCCGGCCAGACCCACTTCGAAAACGTCCAGGAAGGCCTGACGGTGGCCAAGCAGGTCGACGAGGTCACGGGCCTGTCCACGCTGGTGGTTATCGATCCCAAGCGCCGCGGCGCGGCCAAGGTGGTGCGCCCGCAGGTCAAGCTGATCGACGCCTCGGGTAACGAGGTCAAGATCCCCGGTACCGATCACTCGGTGACGATCGGCTTCCCGATCGGCGCGCTCATCCAGGTGCGCGACGGGCAGGACGTGGCTCCCGGCGAGGTGCTGGCGCGTATTCCGATCGAAGGCCAGAAGACGCGCGACATCACCGGTGGTCTGCCGCGCGTGGCCGAGCTGTTCGAGGCGCGCTCGCCCAAGGACAAGGGGCTGCTGGCCGAGATGACCGGCACCGTTTCCTTCGGCAAGGAAACCAAGGGCAAGATCCGCCTGCAAATCACCGATCCCGAGGGGAAGGTGTGGGAAGAGCTCGTACCCAAGGAAAAGAACATCCTCGTGCACGAAGGCCAGGTGGTCAACAAGGGCGAATCGGTGATCGACGGCCCGGCCGACCCGCAGGACATCCTGCGTCTGCTGGGCGCCGAGGAACTGGCGCGCTACATCGTTGACGAAGTGCAGGACGTTTACCGTCTGCAGGGCGTGAAGATCAACGACAAGCACATTGAGGTGATCGTGCGCCAGATGCTGCGCCGCGTCGTGGTCGACAACCCCGGCGATTCGAGCTACATCTCGGGTGAACAAATCGAGCGCTCCGAAATGCTCAACACCAATGATGCGCTGCGCGCCGCGGGCAAGATACCGGCGACCTACACCAACCTGCTGCTGGGTATTACCAAGGCATCGTTGTCTACCGACAGCTTCATCAGCGCGGCGTCGTTCCAGGAAACGACGCGCGTGCTGACCGAAGCGGCCATCATGGGCAAGCGCGACGAGTTGCGTGGCCTGAAGGAAAACGTCATCGTCGGCCGCCTGATTCCGGCCGGTACCGGCTTGGCGTACCACCAGGCGCGCAAGGCCAAGGACGCGATGGACGAGGCCGAGCGCCGCGCCATCGCCGAGGCTGAAGCCGCGGAGATCGCTGGCTTGGCCGCCGCCGGCGGCGACGATGCGCCGTCGAGCACGGCCGACACCGGGGAGAGCGCCGTAACCGAGTAAGCCAAGGCGGCGCTGAATCAGTCTGGGTGCGAGTTGTCGCGCCCGGATTTCAGGCCGGCTGCAAGGCGCAAATCCTCACCATCGTTGCGTCATAGCCGCGTCATGGCGAGGGTTTGCAGCGCCGCAGACGGCCCGGAAAGACGCATGCCTTACCGGTTCAGGTCGAAATCGGGCGATTGAGCCACCCGGCTCATCCCGATTGCGGCCCAACGCGGCCCCAAATCATGAACAGGCCATCCGATCTTTCAGGCGTACCGCCGCTGCAGCAGGCTCCTTTGTGGCGTCTGCTGCAGCAGACTGCCGGCGTGCTGGCGGCCATTCGGTCGGGCGTCTCCGGCAACGTCGCCTTCGATACGGTGGAAGCGCCGCTGCGGGCGGCTGTGCAGGCGCTTGGATTTCAGGCGCTGCGCGAACTCGGCCGGGGCGAGGCGCTGCGCCGCCACTTGGCGCGCCGGACCCCTCCGCCCGCGGCGGATGCCTTGCTGTGCACCACGCTGGCGCTGATCTGGCGGGCCGAGCGCGCGCCGTATGAATCGTTCACGCTGGTTGACCAGGCGGTGGAGGCGGCCAAGCGCAATGCCGCAACGCGTGCGCAGACCAGCTTCATCAACGCCTGCCTGCGCCGTTTCCTGCGCGAGCGCGACGAACTGATCGCGGCGACCGATACCGAGCCGGTGGCGTACTGGAACCACCCCCGCTGGTGGATCGAGCGCGTGCGGCGCGATCATCCGCGCGCCTGGAAACGAATCTTGAGGACGGGCGATAGCGCCGCGCCGATGACCTTGCGCGTCAACCTGCGCAAGACCACGGTTGAGGAATACCTGGCTTCGCTCCTCGTGTCGGGCCTGTCGGCTCGCCGGGTCGGCCCATGCGGGGTGCAACTGGCCCGGGCGTGTCCAGTGAGCCAGTTGCCGGGTTTTGAGGCTGGAGAAGTTTCGGTGCAGGACGCCGCAGCCCAATTGGCTGCGCCGCTGCTGCTCGACGGGCTGAAGCGTTTCGCCGATGACGGCGCGCCCCTGCGTGTGCTGGATGCCTGCGCGGCGCCGGGCGGCAAAACGGCGCACCTGCTCGAACACGCGGCCCCCGGCGCGATTGAAGTGCTGGCGCTGGATATCGACCCCGCGCGCAGCCGCCGGATCAGCCAAAACCTTGAGCGGCTGGGCTTGCAGGCACGACTCGCCGTGGCCGACGCCGCACAGCCCTCGACTTGGTGGGATGGACGGCCCTTCGATGCCATCCTGCTCGATGCGCCATGCACGGCATCGGGCATCGTGCGGCGCCATCCCGACGTGCCCTGGCTGCGCCGTGAGAGTGACGTATCTCAACTGGCCGCGCGGCAGGCCGCCCTGCTGGCTGCGCTCTGGCCTTTGCTCGCGCCGGGCGGGCGGCTGCTTTACTGCACCTGTTCGGTATTCCGCGACGAAGGCGCAAAGCAGGTTGAGACGTTTCTTGCGCACAACACCCAGGCACGATTGCTGCCTTCGCCGGGGCATTTACTACCCCGAAATGGGTGTGTCGAACCAGTCGTCCCGGACAATGCCTTGGGTGAGCATGACGGTTTCTTTTACGCCTTGCTGGAAAAAAGCGGGCATTCACGTTGAAAACGCCGCTGAACGGCAACGTGCTGGCTGGAGCGCCAGATTGCGTTGCTGGGTCGCGGTGTGGGCGCTTGCGTTGGCAATGGCGCTGGTTGTGGTGCTGGGCGGATTTGCCGCGCAGCCGGCACGTGCCGCCAGCGAGGTCGAGATCACCCAGCTTCGCCTGGAGCGCGTCGGAGATGACGCCTATCTGAACGCCAGCGTCAACTTCGCCTTGTCGCCATTGGTGGAGGATGCGCTGACCAAGGGCATTGCGCTGTATTTCGTGGCCGAGGCCGAGCTATACCGCAAGCGCTGGTGGTGGACCGATCAATTGATGGGGCAGGCCGTGCGCTACATGCGGCTTAGCTATCAGCCGCTGACCCGGCGCTGGCGGCTCGTCGTATCGTCAACGCCCATCGGCAATATGGGATTGAGCACTTTGCTCAGCCAGAACTTCGACACTTTGGACGAAGCGCTGGAGATGATCAAACGCCTCGGCCGGCTGCGGTTGGGCAATGCGGATGAATTCGGCGGCGACCCCCTGCTGGCGGTGGTGTTTCGCTTCAAACTCGATACTTCGCAGCTTCCACGGCCTTTTCAAATCGGCGTAGTCGGGCATTCCGACTGGAACATTGCCGTCGAGCGCAGCCTCAGCCTGCCGATGGAGAACTCAAAGTGACGCAGCCCCGGCCGCGCGAGCGCGACCTGGCGTCCCGGCGCCATTCGCGCGCGGTGCGCTGGGCGGTGGGTGTGATTGCGGCCCTGCTCTCCGCGATCGGCCTGGTGCTGATGTTCATGCTGGCCCAGGCGACCAACAACCGCGATCTGTACGAGCGCAACTACGCCCGCCTGCTGGGGATCAACGTCGTCGTGGCCGTGGTCTTGATGCTGGTCATCGGCTGGGTGGCGTTCCGGCTCGTGAGGCGCCTGCGGCAGGGCAAATTCGGCAGCCGCTTGCTGATCAAGCTCGCGGCAATCTTCGCGCTGGTGGGCGTGGTGCCGGGGGTGCTGGTTTACGTGGTGTCCTACCAATTCGTTTCCCGCTCGATCGAAAGCTGGTTTGACGTCAAGGTTGAAGGCGCCCTCGATGCCGGCCTGGACCTTGGCCGCGCCACGCTCGATGCGCTCGTGGCCGACGTGGTGGCCAAGGCGCGCGTGGCCAACAACCAGTTCGAAGGCGTGTCCGATGCCAGCGCCGGATTGCTGCTTGAGCGGCTGCGCGACCAGTTCGGCGCCACTGAGGTGGTGCTGTGGAACGGCAACGGCCAGCGCATCGCCAGTGCAAGCACTTCGCGTTCCCGTCTCGATCCGGATCGGCCGACGCAGCAACTGTTGCGGCAAGTGCGCACCGAAGGCGTGGTCGCGCGGGTCGAGGGGCTCGATGAAACGCCTGCGCCGAACCTGGGCGCCGGGCCGCCCGAGGCCAACGTGCGCGTCTTGACGCTGGTGAGCCGCTACAGTTTTGATTTCAGTGCCGCCCCGCGTTTTCTGCAGATCACCATACCCTTGCCGCCGATGGTCGTGACCAATGCGCTCGCGGTACAGGAAGCCAACCGCGAATACCACGAACGCGCCCTTGCGCGCGAGGGCCTTCGGCGCATGTATATCGGCACGTTGACGCTGAGCCTGTTCCTCGCGGTGCTTGGAGCGGTATCGCTCGCGGCGCTGTTCGGCAACCAGCTCGCACGGCCCCTGCTGGTGTTGGCCGACGGCGTGCGCCAAGTGGCGGCGGGCGACCTGCGGCCAACGGCGGTGCTGCCGGGCAATGACGAACTCGGCGGGCTGACCCGATCTTTCGCGGTCATGACGCAGCAATTGGCCGATGCGCGCGCTTCGGTGGAGAAAACCGTCACCCAGCTCGATGCGGCGCGCGCGAATCTGCAAACCATTCTGGACAACCTGACTTCAGGCGTGATCGTGCTTGATGCGTCGGGTACCGTGTTATCGACCAACCCCGGCGCCACCCGGGTGCTGCGCGTTCCCCTGGCCGCCTACGAGGGGCAGCGGCTTGCACTGGTGCCCGGCCTCGAAGACTTTGCCGACGGCGTACAGCGGCAGTTCGACGAATTCGAGGTCGAACGCGCGCAGCACGGGCTCGACCATTGGCAGCATGCCTTCGAACTGCACATCGGAAATACCGAGGCGCAACCGGGTGGAATCAATCTCGTCGCGCGCGGCGCCGAACTTCCCGGGGCCGCGCGGCTGCTGGTTTTTGATGACATTTCGGAAATCGTCTCGGCCCAGCGCACCCAGGCTTGGGGCGAAGTCGCGCGCCGGCTCGCGCACGAAATCAAGAACCCGCTCACGCCAATCCAGTTGTCGGCCGAGCGGCTCGAACTCAAGCTCGCGGGCAAGCTTGCGCCGCCCGAACAGGCGATACTCGTCAAATCCGTCAAAACCATCGTCGATCAGGTCGAGGCGATGAAACGGCTGGTCAACGAGTTTCGCGATTACGCCCGGTTGCCGGCCGCCGATCTGAAAGTGATCGATCTCAACGCGTTGATCCGCGACATCCTGCACCTGTACGGCGCTGAAAATGCGTCGATCCAGGTGGATGCGCAGCTCGATCCGAACTGTCCGCCGATTCGCGGCGATGTGCAACAGCTGCGGCAGGTGATCCACAATTTGCTGCAGAACGCGCAAGACGCCACCGAAAGCGTGCCGCATGCGGCAGATGCGCGCAGCCCGGTACTCATTCGCACGCGGGTATCCGATGCGGGAGACAGGGTGCGCCTGACGGTGCAGGATAATGGCCCGGGTTTCCCAGAACACATTCTCAAGCGAGCTTTCGAACCTTACGTCACCACCAAGTCCAAAGGCACGGGATTAGGATTGGCGGTAGTCAAAAAGATCGCTGATGAACACGGAGCACGCATTGAACTATCGAACCGCCTCCAGGATGGAGCTGTGGCCGGCGCTCAAGTCTCGTTATCATTCGCTCTGGCAGCCGGACAACTGACTGCCAGCACGGAGTTTCCTGAAGAAATAACGCCTACTGTCGTCTGAACGCACAAACTAGCATTCATGGCAAACATACTCGTGGTCGATGACGAACTGGGCATCCGGGACCTGCTCTTCGAAATCCTCAATGACGAAGGGCACACTGTCGAGCTTGCCGAAAACGCGGCACAAGCCCGCGCAGCGCGCCAGAGTGGACAACCGGATCTCGTCCTGCTCGATATCTGGATGCCCGATACCGATGGTGTCACGCTGCTCAAAGAGTGGTCTGCCAGCGGGCAGCTCACCATGCCCGTCATCATGATGAGTGGCCATGCCACCATCGACACTGCCGTCGAGGCCACGCGCATCGGTGCATTCGCTTTCCTCGAAAAGCCGATCACGCTGCAAAAGCTCCTCAAAGCGGTGGAACAGGGCCTGTCGCGTGAGCGCACGCGCCGCGCCGCTGCCGCCGCCGGGGTTGGCGCCACGGGACCTGCGAGCGGCCATCCGGCTGCGATCACGTCCCCGGCGGAGCGCGCGGCTGGCGCGGACACTTTGTCAATCGCTTCGAATCCGGTCAAGCAGGGCCCGCGCGCCACCCAGAGCTTCGATCTTGACCGGCCATTGCGTGACGCGCGCGACGATTTCGAAAAAGTCTATTTCGAATTCCACCTTGCGATGGAAAACGGCTCCATGACGCGCGTGGCCGAAAAAACTGGGCTGGAGCGCACGCATCTGTACCGCAAGCTCAAGCAGCTCGGGGTTGATCTTACGAAAAACCGCCGCTGCAGCAGTGTATAATCATTGGTTCACGTCTATATCGCGACGTGAAGCCTTCCCCAAGGCCCGGTAGCTCAGTTGGTAGAGCAGCGGACTGAAAATCCGCGTGTCGGCAGTTCGATTCTGCCCCAGGCCACCAAAATTCAGTAAAGAAATCAACGGGTTACGTCTAGCGGCGTAACCCGTTTTTCTTTTTGGTGTCAACCGCGCCAACGGATTGAGGACTTTCGCACTTGGTCAAAATTCAATCGGAGCCGACAGGCGATCATCGCTCACTACTCCGAAGCACTTGCCCAGGAACGCGAGAAGCTGGTTCCCGATGCAGAGGCCGTGGAACGGATCGAGGCCGCCAAGCTTTTTAAGGCCGCGCCATGACCTGCACGATCAACCAAGACAAGGAGCAGGGTGGGGTTGTAAGCCGGAACCGCCGAAAATTCCGCGCTAACCAACTTGCCAAAATAAACCAACTTGGTTAGAGTTCGTCCATGGAGAAACAAACTCCTCATTGCAAGCTGCCAGTTGTCAAAGCCTTGGTAGAGGCTGGCAAAGTGCGTACCACGCACGCGGCGCGTACCGGCGCAAATGAGTTGGGGTTTGCCTTCACCGACATGCTGGACGTAGTGATGGCACTGACGCCAGCGGACTTCTACAAGAGCATGACCCCCCATGCCGATCACACGGTATGGCAGAACGTGTACCGCCCCAGCACGCAAGCGGGCGACGTGTACCTGATGATGACCTGCTGATCGTGTCTTTCAAGGAGCTATGACCATGAAATGTCCTGTTTGCGGCGCGGCTGAACTGATCCATGACACCCGCGACCT
>CAYTPC010000134.1:0-17576 GCA_964439605.1 uncultured Burkholderiaceae bacterium | reverse complement strand
CACTTCGTCTGGACCAACCGCTCCAAGGAAAGCCTCACGCTCGACGTGAAGCACCCCAAAGGGCAAGCGGTGCTCCAGCGCCTGGTCGGGCAAGCCGACGTACTGGTGCAAAACCTCGCCCCCGGCGCGGCGGCGCGCCTCGGCCTGTCTTACGAGGCGCTCGCGCCCGCGCACCCCAGACTCATCGTCTGCGACATCTCCGGCTATGGCGACGACCCCGCGCGCCCCGGTCCCTATCGCGACAAAAAAGCCTACGACCTGCTCATCCAGAGCGAATCGGGCTTTCTCTCCGTCACCGGCACGCCCGATGAAATGGCCAAGTCCGGCTGCTCCATCGCCGACATCGCGGCGGGCGTATACGCCTACAGCACCATCCTGGCCGCGCTGCTGCAACGCGGCAAAACCGGCCAGGGCTGCCGCATCGACGTCTCCATGCTCGAAAGCATGACCGAGTGGATGAACTTTCCGCTCTACTACGCGCTCGACGGCGCGGCCCCGCCCCCGCGCGCCGGCGCCGCGCACGCCACCATCTACCCCTACGGCCCCTTCCCCTGCGGCGACGGCAAAACCGTGATGCTCGGCCTCCAAAACGAGCGCGAATGGCAAGTGTTCTGCACTCAGGTGCTGGAGCAGCCGGCGCTGGCCGGTGATCCCCGCTTTGCTTCCAACCCGCTGCGCGTGCAGGCGCGCGAGGAATTGCGCGCGTTGATTGTGCAAGCCTTCCAACCCCACACCGCCGAGCAGATCGCCCAGCGCCTGGACGCCGCCCAAATCGCCAACGCGCAAGCGCGCACCATGCCGGACGTTTGGACGCACCCCCAGCTGGCCGCGCGCCAGCGCTGGACCCAAATCGGCAGCAGCGCCGGCCCCTTGCCCGCCTTGCTGCCGCCTGCCATCCCCCCGCAATGGCATCCCCGCATGGACCCCGTTCCCGCGCTCGGGGAACATACTGACGCGATCTTGGGCGAAGTGGGCTATGCGGCGGCGGACATCGCCGCGCTGCGGGCGGAGGGGGTGGTGTGATACAGGGCTGGCCTGCCGGGCGCCGGGTTCAAACGATTTGGACGCGGCTGCCGCTTCGTCCTTGGCCTCGACAAACACCCCAAGGGGCAACGCGAGGTAATACCGCTTGCGGTCGTGCCGCCCGCGTCAAAAGCCGGGGGCCGGAATTACTTGGCAGTGGGCATCACGAACTCGGCGCCACCCATGCCGATGCTCTCCGGCCAGCGCTGCATGATCGATTTCTGCTTGGTGTAAAAGCGCACGCCTTCCTCGCCGTAGGCGTGCATGTCGCCAAAGAGCGATTTCTTCCAACCGCCGAAGCCGTGCCAGGCCATTGGCACCGGGATCGGCACGTTGATGCCGACCATGCCTACCTGCACGCGGCGCGAGAACTCGCGCGCCACGTTACCATCGCGCGTGAAGCAAGAGACGCCGTTGCCGAACTCGTGGGCGTTGATTAGTTCCACTGCCTCCTTCAGGTCATGCACGCGCACACACGAGAGTACCGGGCCGAAGATCTCCTCCTTGTAGATACGCATCTCGGGCGTGACATGGTCGAACAGGGTGCCGCCCATCCAGAAGCCACCGGATGTGTCGATATTGCAGCCTTCGCCGGCAGTCTTGGCATCGAAATCGCGCCCATCAACCACCAGCTTGGCACCTTCCTTTTCGCCCTGCGTGATGTAGCCGGTGATGCGCTCGTGCGCCACGCGGGTGATGATCGGCCCCATTTCGGCGTCAAGTTCGATACCATTTTTCACCTTCAGCGTGCGCACGCGCTCAGCCAGCGCAGGCATCAGCTTGTCGGCCACGTCGCCTACCAGCACCGCGACGCTGATTGCCATGCAGCGTTCGCCGGCTGAGCCATAACCCGAGCCGACCAGGGCATCGACTGTCTGCTCAATGTCGGCGTCGGGCATTACCACCATGTGATTCTTCGCGCCGCCAAGGGCCTGTACGCGCTTGCCGTGGCGCGCACCGGTCTCGTAGATGTAGTTGGCGATCGGCGTCGAGCCGACGAAGCTGATTGCTTTGACGTCGGGGTGTTCGAGTAGCGCGTCGACCGCTTCCTTGTCGCCTTGCACCACGTTGAACACGCCGTCGGGCAGGCCTGCTTCCTTGAATAGCTCGGCCAGACGCAGCGAGGGGCTCGGGTCGGTCGGGCTGGGCTTCAGGACGAAGGTGTTGCCGGCTGCGATGGCGAGCGGGAACATCCACATCGGCACCATCACCGGGAAGTTGAATGGCGTGATGCCCGCCACCACGCCGAGCGGCTGGCGCATCGTCCAGTTGTCGATGCCGGTGGAGACTTGATCGGAGTAATCGCCCTTCAAGAGTTGGGGAATTCCGCAGGCGAATTCCACGATGTCGATGCCGCGCGTGACCTCGCCCTGCGCATCGGTGAAGACCTTGCCGTGCTCGGCGGTGATCAGGTGTGCGAGCTCGTCACGGTGGCGATTGAGCAGTTCGAGAAACCTGAACATTACGCGCGCGCGCCGGATCGGCGGCGTGTCGGCCCAGGCCGGGAAGGCGGCCTGCGCTGCGGCCACGGCGGCGTTGACATCGGCACGGTTCGCCAGTGCGACGTTGCCGGTTACCCGCCCGGTAGCCGGGTTGGTTACGTCTTGCGTGCGACCGGATGTGTTGGCCGCCATACGACCGTCGATGTAATGCTCAATCTGAGGAAGAGTGTTTGTCATCGCCAAGAGTTTCCAATTCAAGGAAGGCAGAAAAAGCGGTAGTCTAGAGCTGTATCGGCGCTGCGACCAGAGGCTTGCGCTTGAACTCGTTGTTCAGTTTTGCAAACAATAGCGCGATGGAAAACAAACAACTCGAAAGTCTATGGGGCCACCTGTATTGGCTCAACGTGCTGGCTCAGCAAGGAAGTTTCACCGCCGCGGCGCGGCGTCTCGGCGTCAGCAAGGCAGGCGTGAGCCAGCGCATTGCGGAGCTGGAGCGCCAAGCCGGGCTGCAACTCGTGCAGCGGACCACACGCTCCGTGCGTCTCACCGAAGCCGGGCAACGGCTGGTGGACGAGACGCGCGTGTCATTCGATGCCATCGCCTGCAGCTTCGAAGGCATCCGTGACATGGCGGAAGCGCCGCGTGGTCTGCTGCGAGTAAGCGCACCAGTTGCTCTGGCTCGCCAACAATTGGTGCCGCGCCTGCCTGCATTTTTGCGCGCCTACCCCGACGTGCGTTTGGAACTGGAACTGTCTGACCGGCTGGTGTCGATTGCGACCGAGGGCTTTCACCTGGCCGTTCGGCACGCTACTGCGCCACCCGACACGCATGTCGCATGGACGCTTTGCAGGACGCGCACGATGCTGGTCGCCAGCCGCGGATATCTTCAGCGCGCCGGCGTACCCGAGCACCCGCGCGATCTGCAGTCGCACGACTGTCTGCACTATCCGCGCGAAGGCGGTACGGCGGCATGGCATTTCGTGGAGCGTATCGCGTCGCGCCAAGGTGTCCGTGCGCGGACGTCGCGCCTGACGATCTCGGTAAAGGGGCCTCTGGCGGCCAACAACAGCGAGGCGCTGCGCGATGCAGCGCTCGGCGGCTTGGGCATTGCGCTGGTGCCGGACTTTTCCGCGCAGACGGCCTTGCAGACCGGGCGGCTAGTCGAAATACTGCCGCGGTGGGAGCCGGTCGGCGTTTTTGGTGAGAGCCTGTTCGCGATCCGGCCCTATACCTCCTATGTGCCGAAGGCTGTCAGTGTGTTCGTGAACTGGCTGCGCGAAAGTTTCGCCGAGGGTTTTGGTCCTCCGGCGAGACGCACACGCTGAGGTGGCGGACCGCCGTTCGCGGTGACTTGCCTTGGCGCGGATAGTATTTCAGCAGACTGTCAAGGAACCTCTGAAGCCAGGATGCGCCGGTCACGAGGGGTTGTTCAGAGGCTCCCTAAAGCAGCGCAATGCAGGCAATGCCGGCCACGGCCAACAGCGCGCCGAACCAGGCGCGGATATTCGGGCAACGGCCCGAACGCCACCACATCAGCGGCAGCAGCATCACGGGCGTGGTGGCCGCCAAGGTGGTAACAAGCCCGGTCTGACCGGTGCCGAGCGCGATCATCAGGAGCGTGTTGCCGAGCGCGAAGCTGATCAAGGCGCCAAGCACGAGAGCGCCGAGCACGCGTCGCGCTGGCGCGAAGATCTGCGGCTTGCCGCTGCCCCGCAGCACGAGCCACAGGAACCAGAAAGTCCCTGCGGCAACGATGGCTCTGAGCATCATCACGGCGATCGGGTCGGCGCCGTCGGTCAATGCCGCGCGCGCCATCGCATTGCCCACGGCTTGCGCGAGGCCGGCGCACAGCCCGCTGACGATGGCCCACATGGATGTGGCAGTTTCCGCGTGGCGCTGGGTCCGGCTCTCGTGCAGCGGCGTGAACCAGATCGCGAGCATCAGCCCGGCAATGACCAATACGATGCCCAGCAGCGCGCCTGAAGTGGGTATTTCGCGCAGGAATATTCCGCCGATCACGACGGAAAAAGGCGCTGCGGTGGCAAACAGCAATCCGGCGCGCCGCGCGCCGAGCTGCTGATACGCCTTGTTCAGAAAGAACTCGCCGAGCACGGCGGCTGACAGCGATGATCCGATGATCATGGGCAAGTGGTGCAACTGCACCTTGTTCCAATGCCCCGTCGCCCCGGCGAAGCCCGCCAGCGCCACGGCCCCGGTGAGCGAACGCCAGCGGCTGATCACCATCGGCCCGCCGGCCCGCCCCGCAACTTCCGAGATGATGATGGCGGCCAACCCCGTGCAGAGCGCCGTACCCAATGCCAAGAAAATCATGTTCACACGCCAGTTTCAGGGGATGCCGAGACGCCGGACTATAAGACTTCATCAATGCATTGAAGTTATATCTCCTATGGATATTCTGTCTTGGACATATGGGAAAGAAGCCACTACCATGCGCTCCGTCTTTGTTCTAACTCTTTGTTCTAACTCTCACGAAAAGGAAAGTAATACCATGGAATTCGGCTTGATGACACAAATTCAGATTCCGCGCCCTTGGACGGCGACCAGCGAGCGCGAAGGCTTCTGGAACGCACTGGCCCAGGCCGAGCGCGCCGAGCAAGTGGGATTCGAATATTTCTGGATCACCGAGCAGCACTTTCTGGCCGAAATCGGCCATGACCCGGCTTCGGACATGTTCCTGGCGGCCCTGTCCCAGCGTACCAAGACCTTGCGGATGGGTTTGGGCGTGCTGCTGTTGCCGATACACCATCCTTTCATGACCGCCGAGCGCGTCGGGACGCTTGATGTCTTGTCGAACGGCCGGGTCGAGTTCGGCACCGGGCGCGGCACCACGAACTACATTCTTGATGGTTTCGGCGTTGATCCGGAGACGGCGCGCGAACGAGGCGCCGAGGCGCTGGACGCCGTGCTCGCGATGTTCGATGAGCCGCGCTTCAAGGGCTTCAAATCCAAGTATTACGACCTGCCCGCGCGCGAGGTCGTGCCGCGCCCGATCCAGACCCCGCATCCACCGCTGTGGGTGGCAGCGACCAATCTCTCGACCTACGAGCATGCCGCGCGCCAAGGTTTCGGCGTGATTGGCGTCACGCGCAACTCCATGGAAGAAACCAAGGCCGCGATTGATCGCTACCGCGCGGTCAGCAGTACCGAAAAGCCCACCGTCGCGCGGCGCGCCAATCCGAAGGTCGCGATCTTCGGCATCGGCATGTGTCACCAGGACGACGCGACCGGCCGCGCGATGGCCTGCACGGCCGCGCGCTGGTACTACGGCGACAACGACGCGGAACTCAATCCGCATCGCTTCGCGCTGGCCGGCGGCATCGAGGTGGTGCGTGGGCGCATCGCGGCGCAAAGCGACGAGCAGCTCATCGACAGCGGCATGGCGATCGGCGGCAATCCCGATACGGTCTGCCGCATCGTCGAGAAGTGGGCCAAGACCGGCATCGACCAATTCATTTTTTTCATGCAGGCGGGCTTCCTGCGCCATGACGAGGTGATGCGCTCGATCGAACTCGTCGGGGAAAAAGTGATTCCCCGGTTTACTGCCTGATCCTGACATTGTTTATCAGGGCTTAGCCATGTATGTTGAATTGGATCCAGCGGGTGTTTTACGTCTTGCCGATCCCCGAAACATGCGGGCCTTCCATGCCTGCGTGCCGACGGGGCAGTTGGCACGGTTCGGCGAGCGGCTGGGTGCCGACGGGCGGCTGGAAGGGAGCAGCCATGTCTGGTTGAGCCCGTCGTTGATCCAGACGCTGGCTGGCCCCGAGGCGGATGAGGACTGGCGTAACAACTTTGCACAGATGCTGGCCTATGCGCGCGCCAAAGGCTGGCTCGACGCCTCGGGATGGATTCGCGCCCATATCGAGTTTCCTCCTGAACCGCCGGCCAGGATATCAACTGAAGCGTTCAAGTCCCTCATGCGGCGTTGCCCGGCCAGTATCGCGATCATCGCAACCGGCCAAGGCGCTGGGCGCGTGGGTTTGACGGTTTCTTCGGTCGCCTCCGTGTGCGCAGATCCGCCGACTCTCTCGGTATGCATTCACCGGACATCCAGTGCCTATGGTGCCCTGTCGACCGCGCCGCATATTGCATTTTCATTTCTCAGCGCAGGCCAGAACGAGATCGCGATGCGCTTCGCGGGGGCGGACGGTTGCCGAGGCAGCGAACGCTTCACGCATGGGGAGTGGCGTGAGGGCACCCTGGGTCAACCCATCCTGGCTGGTGCTGCGGGTGTGTGCGAATGCGAAATCGTCCAGCGGATCGATATCGGCTCGCATACGATGCTAATCGCCGAGGTGGTCGCGGCCGAGTCGAGCACGTCTGCGCCGATCATCAATTTCGAGGGACGGTTCTTGCCGGTCCAGTGAGCGAGCCTCAAACCGGCACGGTGCCATCGCGCTTGAGCGTGCGGATGGCGAAGGTGGAGCGCAGGTCGTGGACGCCCGGAATGCGCGAGATGCGGTCCAGGATGACGGATGCGTAGTGCTCCATGTTGATGGCGACGACTTCGGCGATCAGGTCGTATTCGCCGCTCACCACATGACAGGCGAGGATTTCCTGGATTTCGAGCAACTGCGCCGAGAGCGTGTTGAGGTCACTTTCGCGCAGCCGCTTGATGCTCAGGTAGGCGTGAATTGAGTAGCCGAGTTTGCCGGGGTCGACCACCGCCTTGTAGCGCTCGATGACACCTTCCCGTTCGAGCATGCCGACCCGCCGCAGGCAAGGCGTTGGCGACAGATGAATCCGCTCGGCAATGTCCTTGACCGACATGCGGCCGTTCTGCAGCAGCAGCCGGATGACCTTCAGATTGATTTCGTCAAGACTGCGCGCTCTACTTGCCATGACGCCGATTATGGGCTGTCAGCACTTGACGATGAGTGCATCGCTGCCGTGGGTCAGGCGCTCGCATCCATCGTCTTGCACGATGACGTTGTTGACGAGCCGGACGCCGAGGTGCTCCTCGGCACTGAACAGGTTCGGCGCGATCGACAAGGTCATGCCCGCTTCCAGCCTTTGCGTACCTTGGGCCGACAGGGACAGACGCTCTCCGGTGGCCGGCGGAAAGGCCGGCGCGACGCTGTAGCCGATCGTGTGCGCGACCAAGTGGTCGAGTTTCACGGCCCGGAAGACATCCATGCCCGCATCGAAAACTTCGCTAATGGTGACGCCGCTGCGCAAGACCGAGAGCATCGAGGCTTGGGCGCGCAGCACGGCATCGTACATCGCGCTCAAACGCGCCGGCGCTTGCCCCAGCACATAGCTGCGGCCGATCGACACGGTGTAGCGTTTCCACGGTACGGCGAACTCCGCGTTGCCGCTTTCTCCATGCCGCAGCAGGCGATCTGTTGGCGCCCCATGCGGGTAGCCGCCGCGCGGGCCTCCGCAAAGGTTGAGCGGCACGGGCGGTGCATCTCCGCCTTGGCCCAGGATCGTTTGATAGATGACCGAAGCCAGATCGCATTCGCGCCGTCCTTCGCGCAAGGCCTCGGAGAAGGCGGCGATTGCGGCATCGGCAATTCGCCCGGCTTGGCGCAGGCAATCGAGTTCTTCGACCGAGCGTACCAGCCGCAGGTCGTTGACGAGGTCCGGCATGTGAACGAATCGCGCCCCGAGAATTTGCTGGATTGCCTGATGTTGCGCCGGCGTCAAGTACCAGGGCACGACTTCGACCCCACAGCCTCCGCCCAGGTCGCGTGCCTTCAGGATCGCGGCCAAGCCTGCGATCGGATCGTCTCCGCGAAAGGCGGACCATCCGAGCAGTTCACCATAGATCGCGTGGTCGGTGATCTCCGCATGTTCCCCTGCGCGTGTGTACAGAACAAGGCTGTCATTCCGGCTGTCGAGCAGGGCGCATTGGAACGATTGATAGCTCTTGGCATCGAGGCCGGTCAGCCAATGCAGCGTGACCGGATGCAGCGCAATGAAAGTCTCCAGGCCGGTTGCGCGGATGGCTTCGAAGGCGCGGGCCTGTCTGCCCAGGTAAACCTCGCGGGGAAACACGGTGGAGGGCATGGGCTACGCCACGATGATGTCACGCGGAAAGCGGGTCAGCAGCTCGGTTCCGGTCTCGGTGATCAGCACGTTATCGATGGCCCGCACGCCGATGTGCTCTTCGGGAATGAAGATCGGCGGTTCGATCGAGATCACCATGCCGGCGCGCAGGATGTCTTGCGAGCCACCGAACATGTTGACTGGCTCGCCCCAAACCGGAGGAAAACCTGGCGCAATGCCGTAGCCTGTGGTGTGAATGCGGTAAGCGTCGTAACCGGCGCGCGCGATCACGGCCTTGGCTGCCTCGTGGCAGTCGATCGCGCGCGCGCCGTCACGCATCTTGGCGCGGCAGGCGTCGGCGGCATCGCAGACGATGTCAAACAGTTCGCGCACCCGCGCCGAAGGCGGCCCCATCGAAAACTGACGGCCGATGGTGACGGTGTAGCGCTTGGCGACGCCGCCGAATTCGATATTGCCGGTATCGCCCATCTCCAAACGTCGCGCTGACGGGTTGCCATGGCTGAAGGCGGCGCGTGAGCCGGAAACGAGGTTCAGCGTCGAAGCTGCCAGGCCGCCATGGGCCACCAGGCTGCGATAAACCTCGCCGGCGACTTCGAACTCGCTGCGCCCGACGGCCAGCGATTGGGCAAACACGCCCATGGCGCGGTCGGCATTGCGCGCGGCCTCGCGGACATGGACCAGTTCCTCCGCCGATTTCGCTGCCTTGAGTGTCGGGATCAGAGAATTGGCTTCGAGCGCGAGGGCTTGGCCGAGTAGCGATTTGATTGCTTCGTAGTGATGCGGATGCAGGTAGTAGCCCGGCACCTCGATGCCGACACGCTGGCCCGGCAGAACGAGCTTGCGCACGAGCCGGTCAAACGCCATCATCGGGTCCTCCGGCTCATTGCCGCCCCAGCCGATCACGGTCTCGGCTACCGTGTCCTGCTCATATTCCGCGCATTCGGCGGCGCGCACCAGCATGGTCAACGGCTCGCCGTTGGCACCGACGAACAGGCATTGAAAAGCCTGATAGCTCTTGGCATCCGAGCCGGTCAGCCAGTGGATCGACACCGGATGGATCGCGATCAACCAGTCGAGACCTGCTTGGGCAATGGCTTGCCGGGTTGCCGTGAGACGACGCGCGAACTCGGCGCTGCTGAAATCGTGGCGTGACATGGTTAGAGCGCGGCGCGAGCGGTCATGAGGGCCGCGCGCGCACCTTTGTCGAGAAGCGCGAGATCGGGCGTTAAGGTGACGAGGTCGAAGCCTTCACGCAGTTTGCGAGCGGCGAACTCGGCACCCGCGCAAAAGATGCCCGCACGTTTGTGATGTGCCTTGGCAGCGGTCAAGATGCGCGCCACCGCGTTTATCACCACGGGGTCATCGCTGTCTGGGCGTGGAACGCCCGTGAGCGATTGCGAAAGATCGGCGGGGCCGATGAACACGCCGTCGAGTCCCTGAACCGAGAGGATCGCATCAAGGTTGTCGAGACCCTTGCGGGTTTCGATCATGGCCAGCAGAACCAGCGTGTTGCGGGCGCTCTGGGCATACGGCGCTCCGTAGCGCAAGGCCGGCCGGCGCGGACCGAAGCTGCGGCTGCCGTGCGGTGGGTATTGCGCGGCGGTGACGATGGCTTCGGCCTCCTCCGCGGTTTCGACCATCGGGACGATGACGCCATAGGCCCCCATGTCGAGCGCGTACATCAGGTCGTCGGGCCGGTTCCAGCGCAAGCGCACGAACGGCTCCGCGCCACCCAGTTCGATGGCCATCAGCATCGGCATTAACGCACTCACGTTCATCTCGGAATGCTGTACGTCGAGTACCACGCAGTCGTGGCCCGCATGGGCCAGCGTCTCGGCGGCCAGCGGGCTGGCGATTTGCATCCAGCTTCCGCAAGCGGGGCGCCCTTGCGCCCAGAGGTCGCGTACCTTGTTCATGGTGTCAGGCTTTCAACAGCTTCAATGATGCGCCGGCAGGCCTCGACGAGGCGGGGTTCGTCGAGCGCAAAAGAAAGGCGCACGAACGGCGAAGCTTGGAAAGCCGCGCCCGGCACGGTGGCAACGCCTGCGCTGTCCAGCAGGTACTCGCACACCTGTGTGTCGTCTTCGAGCACTTGGCCTTTGGGCGTGCGCAAGCCCAGGCAGGCGCCGACGTCGGCAAACACGTAGAAGGCGCCGTGCGGCATGACGATGGACAGCCGGGAGCAGTCCGCCAGTGCGTTCATGACCAAGTCGCGCCGGTGCGCCATGATCGCGCGCCAATGCGCGACCAGTGATTGATCGGCGATCATCGCCTCGACCGCGGCGAACTGCGCCGGCGTGCAGGGCGAGGAGGCGGTCTGCGATTGCACCTTGGCCATGGCCGAGATGAGCCACTCGGGACCGGCCGCGTAGCCGATGCGCCATCCGGTCATCGCATAGGTTTTGGAGACACCGTTGATGACCAGCAACCGTGAAGCCAGATCGGGCGCGCGTACCGCCAGGCAAATATGCTGGTGACCGTCGAAGACGAGTTGCTCGTAGATTTCGTCGCTCATCAGGAGCACTCCGGGATGCGCCCGCACGACGTCGAGGATCGCGTCGATCGCCTGCCCGGACCAGACCGCGCCCGTCGGGTTGTTGGGCGAATTCAGGAGCACCCATCGCGTGCGCGGCGAGAGGGCGGCTGCCAGCGCTTGCGCCGAAGGCTGGAAACCGTCCTGCGCCGAGGTCGGCACGATCACCGCGCGCCCGCCGCAGAACTCGACTATGTCGATGTACGACACCCAGGTCGGCGTGAAAATGATGACCTCGTCGCCAGGTTCAAGCGTGGCGGCAAAGGCGTTGTGGATGACCTGCTTGGCCCCCGAGGCCACGTGAATCTGCTTCGTGCCGTAGACCAGACCGTTTTCGCGCCGGAATTTCTCGATCACCGCAGCCTTGACCTCGGGGCCGCCGTCGGCTGCGGTGTAGCGCGTCTTGCCCGCCTTGGCCGCTCGATTAGCCGCCTCGATGATGTGCGCCGGGGTATCGAAATCGGGCTCGCCCACGGCCAGCGAGATGATGTCCTTGCCTTGCGCGCGCAGCTCGGCGGCACGCGTGGACATGCCGATGGTCGGCGAGATTGACATCCGGCGCACGCGTGCGCTGATGGGAGCGAAAGCTTCTTTCATTGAATCCGGTTTCACTTCAGTTCTCCAGCGCGCTGCCGAGTGACCCGCGGCGCATGAAACCGGCGCGCTCCAGACCGGCAATCCCGCAGAACCGGCTTTGCCAGACCGCCGGGATTGCTCCATTTGAGGAGGAGCGCTGAAGGCGCACCGGGGGGAGGAGGGAGAACGTCATCTGCTGGCTTGCTCCGATTGCACGTGCTGGTTGACTTCTTCTTCGACCTGCGCCCAGATGCGCGCCTTCAGCGCCAGATACTCCGGAGAAAGCTGCGCCGAAACATGCCGGGGGCGCGGCAAGGTGTTCTCGATGACCGCTTTGACGCGCCCCGGACGTGAGGAGAGGACGACGATCTTGTCGCCCAGCGTCAGCGCCTCATCGATGTTGTGGGTGATGAACAGGATGGTCTTGCCGCTTTTTTCCTGAATGTTGAGCAACTCTTCCTGCAACACCTGGCGCGTCATCGCATCCAGCGCCGCGAAAGGCTCGTCCATCAGCAGTACTTCCGGGTCGCCGGCGAGCAGGCGCGCCAGGGAGGCGCGCTGCTGCATACCGCCGGAGAGCTCGGCTGGGTAGCGGTCGCCGAAATCGGTGAGTTGCACCATGCCGATGAAACGCTCGGCGATCTTGCGCCGTTCGGCACGAGCGACGCCGCGCAACGCGAGCGGGTATTCGACGTTCTTGCGCACTGTCATCCATGGAAACAGCACGTACTGCTGGAACATCATCCCGCAGCGCGGCTCGATCGCTGTGATCGGCGCACCGCGCAGCATGACAGCGCCGCGGGTCGGCTGAATGAAGCCGGCGAACATGTTCAGCAGAGTCGATTTGCCGCAGCCCGAGGCGCCGACGATGCAGATGAATTCACCCTCCTGGGCCGAGAACGACAGATCGACGAGCGCCGTCACTTCGAGGCCGGTGCGGGTACGGTAGATTTTGCTGACGCGTTCAGCAGCAAGCATGGGAACAGACATCACTTCTTTCGGTGAATGTTTCAGCGGCGCAGGTATTCCCACGGCAGGATCATGTGTTCCAGCCGTTCGGCGAGAAAGTCCGCGACCAGCACGGTGATCGAGATACCCAACATGCCTACCAGCACGAGCCCAAGATTGGCGCCGTCCTTGGCGCGCCAGATCAGGGCGCCAAGGCCGACCTGGGCGGCAATCATTTCAGCGGTGATCACGCAAGACCAGGCAATCGCCAGCGTGACCTTGAGGCCGGAGATGATGCCGGGCAACGCAGCCATCAAGACGACGCGCATGATCTGGAAACTGTTCGCGCCCAGATTGCGCGCGGCGCGAATCAGCATCGAATCGACGCGGCGCGTACTTTCATAGGTGTAGAGCAGGATGTAGATCCACGAACCCATGAACACGATCGCGGTTTTCTGGCCTTCGCCGATGCCCAGCCATAGGATCGTCAGCGGAATCCAGGTGATCGACGGCAAAGGCCGAAGCAACGAGACGAACGGGTCGAGAGCGGACTTCACGGGCCACCAGACCGCCATCACCACCCCAAGGGGAATCGACACCAGGGCCGCCAGCCCGAAACCGGAGAACACGCGCCGCGACGAAGCCACTACCGCGCGCCACATCTCTCCATCCTGGATCAGTCCGCTTGCTTCCAGCCAGACTTCACGCGGCGAGGGGAAGAAAACCGGGGAGATCCATCCCCGCGCGCTGGACAACTGCCAAAGCAGCAGCAACGCGACGACCGAGCCGATCTTGATCGTTGTCCTCGGCGCGAATACAACCGAGAAGATGGATTGAACGCGAGTAAGCGCCACGGAATTGAGCAATCCCGGATTACTTGAGCTTCACGAAGGAGGTGTCCAGCGCTCCCTTGATGTTGGGCAGTTCGCGGATCTTTTTCTGCTCGAACAGCCACTGTGAGAACTCGTTGAGCTGGATCTCCTGGCCCTTCATGTTCTCGACGAATTTTTCCCGTGGGATGTACTGGAAGGTCTTCATCCCCGCCTTGATCGAACCCAGGTCGAGCTTCGAGTAGCGCTGGTAGATTTCGGCTGCCTTGCCGGGGTTGGCGTTGATGAAATCAACGCCCTCGAAAATCGCGTTCGCGAGGCCTGTTGCAACGGCAGGCTTTTCCTTGACCAGCTTCTTCGAGATCACGAGCACGTCGGCGGAAGTTACGGTGCCGGTGCGTCTGAAGCTTTCTGTGTCGTTGTCGCGGCCGATCACCTTGCCGCCGGGCCGGGCTTCGGCCGCCTTCGACAGATAAGGTTCCCAGACGCAGACGGCATCGACGTCACCCTTTTGCAGTGCCATCGTCATTTCGGCGGCGGGCAGGTCGAAGAACTGGATGTCGGCCTTCGACATCTTATTGTCTTTCAGCAGCATGCTCATGGTGAATTCGGCCGATGTATTGGCCGCCACGCGCTTGCCCTTGAGGTCGGCGATGGTATTGATGCCCGACGCGGCATAGCAGCCTTCGGCGCCCGGCGCCTGCTCGACGTTGGCAAACCAGGAAAAGCTGTCGTTGCCGCGGGAGATCTGCGAAATGATCGCGGTACGGCCCAGGTTGGAAAAATCGGCGGAGCCGGAAGTCACCGCCATGAGACGGTCGGCGGAACTCGCGATCGATTCGTACTTGACGTTGATGCCGCGCTTGGCAAAAAAGCCCTCGTCAATAGCCACCATGATTGGCAAATGCCCGAGCCACGCAAGCGACCCGGCAAAGGTCAGATTGGTTTTTTCCTGGGCGAAGGCGTTGTGCGAGCCCAAGACCAGCGCGACGGAAAGCAGCAGACGGGAGGCGATATTCATGAGGTCCCCTTTACGTGTTGATGGTTGTCATCCTAAGAATTGGATGAATGGTAACAAAGCTGTCGGCAAATTGGAATATTAATTCATGGAGTTGCTTAATTTTGGAGTAATCATTCAATTTGAGGTGAAATTGAATTGATTTCCTGACTCGCTTCGGGGACGGGAGTTCTTTTCCCAGCATGTTTTCACCAAAAATCAACGTTTACCCTGCACTGAGTCAGTGCTGCGTGTCTTGGCCGGCGTGTCGGGACAGGGCAGACCCAATCCCATCCCGATCCGCTCATTGATGAGTTCGACCAGCGTCGCGGTGCATCGTTGCACCAAGTCGCGCACGACGGCGCGGCGCGGGCTGACCAGGGACAGTGTCCAATGCACAGCCGGACACAGTGGAACCGATCGCAGAAGACCCGCGCGTTGATCCTCGATGAAGGCACCCTGGGTCAGCAGACTCACGCCGGTTCCGGCCCGCAGCAAGGCGCGCAGGATCAGGTGGTCGTCCACCGTCAGCACCGGCTTCATCCAACGGTTGTCAGCCGCGCTCCAAGCCGTTAGCACTCGGCGAGAGGCATTGGACCCCGAAGGTAGCATGAGCGGCAACCGCGCCAGTTCGTCGATGGTGGCCTCGTCGAGATCGGGCAACAGATCGGACCGTCCGACAAGGAACACTTCCTCGCGCATCAACGGGCGCAACTGGAATTCCTTTTGCGGCTGCGGATCATGCACGCAGGCGATATCGACCTGCTCGCGCACCAGCCATTCGTGGATGTAGGCCGAGTAGCCGCCGATGAATTCCAGGCTGACGCCCGGACATTGCAGCGCCATCCGCTTGGCCAGCGGCGGTGCCAGATAAGCGCCCACGACCGGCGGCAGAGCGACCCGCAAGACACCGCACGCGCTGTCGCCCGTGTGCTCGATGTCGGAGCGGGCGTCTGCCACCTGATGCAAGATCGTGCGGGTGTGGCGCAGCAGTTTTTCGCCAGCCTCCGTCAGGCTGATCCCGTGGCCGTGGCGGTTGAAGAGCGGCTGGCCCAACTCCTCCTCCAGCAAACGGATCGCGCGGCTGACGGCCGGCTGCGAGATGTGCAGCATCTCCGAGCCGCGGCTGTAACTGCCGCATTCGGCCACGATCTGAAAATATCTGAGCGTACGCAAATCCATCCTGTCATTCTCTTCGTGTTGTCGGCGCGGCACGCCCGCTTCGCTGCAGTTCCAGACAGTCGCGCAGACGATGCCAACGCATCGCCGCGCTGACGCCCAGGTGCAACGCGCCATGTATGGACCAAGGGCGCGGCGACTGTACTGTAGACTGCTCAGCCATGAAACTCATCGACTCCCTTCTGGCCGAGGCCCCCGGCATGGTAGTCGTGCGGCGCGATCTGCATGCGCATCCCGAACTCCGTTACGAAGAAGCACGTACGGCCGGCGTGGTGGCTGCCAAGTTGACCGAATGGGGTATTCCGATCCATCGTGGATTGGGCGTCACGGGCGTGGTCGGCATCGTCAAGAACGGCGGTAGTGACCGCGCGATCGGCCTGCGCGCGGACATGGACGCGTTGCCGCTTACCGAGCTCAACACCTTCGCACATGCAAGCAAGCATCCCGGCAAGATGCATGCTTGCGGCCACGACGGGCACACCACGATGCTGCTCGCCGCCGCGCAGCACCTCGCGAAGCACCGACACTTCGACGGCACGGTCTATCTGATCTTCCAACCTGCGGAGGAAGGCGGCGGTGCCGGCGCACGCAAGATGATCGAGGACGGGCTGTTCGAAAAATTTCCCATGGAGGCTGTCTTCGGTATGCACAACTGGCCCGGCATAAAAGCCGGCCAATTCGCGGTTAGCCACGGGCCGGTGATGGCATCAAGCAGCGAGTTTCATCTCGTCGTGTGCGGCAAGGGCGGCCATGCCGCGCTGCCGCACACCAGCATCGACCCGGTACCGATTGCCTGCGAGATCGTGCAAGCGTTCCAGACCATTTTGACGCGCAACATGAAGCCGGCCGATGCGGGAGTGCTCTCGGTCACGATGTTCCATGCCGGCGAGACCCTGACCGTGACCCCAAACGACGCCAAGCTGGGGGGCACGGTACGCACTTTCTCGATCGAGGTGTTGGACCTCATCGAATCGCGTATGCGGCAGATCGCCGAGAGCATCTGCGCGGCGCATGGCGCGGACTGCGAATTCAAGTTCACCCGCAACTACCCGCCCACCATCAATACGGCAGCCGAAGCCGACTTCATGCGCCGCGTGATAGCCAGCATCGTTGGCGAAGAGAACGTGCTCAAGCAGGAGCCGGCCATGACCGCCGAGGACTTCGCCTTCATGCTGCAGGTCAAGCCGGGGGCTTATGCTTTCATCGGCAACGGCGACGGCGCGCACCGCGACACGCACCACGGCATCGGTCCCTGTACGCTGCACAACTCGAGTTATGACTTCAACGACCAACTCATCCCGCTCGGCGCGACTCTATGGGTGCGGTTGGTGGAGCAGTTCCTCAATACACCGAAACGTCTGGAAGAAGAGACGGCATAGGCATGTGGAGAGTCTTGCGCCGCGCCCCCCTTGCGGGTTGGTGCGGTGTTTGCTCTGACACGTTGGTGATAACGGAAATTTGAATTTTGCAGGGCCGGCTGGATACCTATCAGGCTGCTGAAATACTGGTTTCCGGGTCTTGAGCCAAGAAGGACGACCTCATAGAACGACCTCCAAGCGTTTTTTTCAGGGTGGTTAAGGGGTGAGGTACCCTTTTCTGAGCCAAAATTTCCTCTCCGAAACAGTATTTCAGCAGCCTGCTAGGCCCTGTTTACAGGCTTTTTTAATCTTCCAGATAAGACAGAGCAAGAGTGTAATCTTCTTTGCTCCATCTTGAGTCCTTTGCGTCAATCGCTTCTCTCAACCGTTGTTTAAAAATTTTCTCTACCGCCTCCGCTCGAATGCTTGATAGATTCAACTTCAATAAGGATTTTGCCAGTGCATGAATCACAATAAAGATAGACCAATGCAGCTCTCGAAGAACTACCTCTTCCTTGCTCCCAATATAAGGACTCTCAATTTTTTCAACCAGTTTACCTAATCCACAGACAATGTACTGATTGCCGCTTTGATGCTGCTGAAGCTCTGTAAGATCAACAATTTCAGGCCACTCCTTTACCGCAGTTTCGAAAAGAG
>CAYTPC010000133.1:0-9983 GCA_964439605.1 uncultured Burkholderiaceae bacterium | reverse complement strand
GTTGGCGGGCATCTCGGCCCCTTGTTTCGATGCGAGCGGACAACTTGCCGGAGCAGTCACGTTGACGATGCCGACAGAACGGCTTGAATCAGGGCAGAAAGCAAAGGTGGTCGCAGCAGCACAAGCTATTTCGCGAGCACTCGGCTACTTGGCTCCAGCAAGTAGCGGCAAATGAAAATCAAGGGCAGTCTGAAAAACTCTCCACAGAAGCGAGCGGGCGCATCCAACTGCCTATTGAAAAGAAGCATCCATGCTCCCCCGCTTCGCGTGGGGCGCCGCCCTCCCAAGGGACGGCGCTTTTTGCTCTTGGGGCTGTGCGCACGCAAAAAAACACCCCTTCCCCGCAAGCAAGGGGTGTGTACAGGAGGCGCAGCAGCGCCCATTGCTTTGGAGACTGCCTTCTTGTATTGGAATACCCCAGCCTAACTCCACTGCTCAAAAAAACAGCAGAACAGGTTAAACACCTGGCTCACTTTTACTTCGGAAATACCCCAAAAAGTGGCTCAATTTCCGGTCGGCGGCAACATACCCCAGCCGGCTGCGAGCACTCAAGCCCGCGGATCACCCGCGTGGCAGCGGGCGAAACATGGGCAGCTTCTGGGATCCATCCTTCGACGGAACAAACGTTACCCGAAGGGGCATGTCAATGGCCAAGCCGCCGGGGTCGTAGTCCACCAGGTTTGTCATCAGCGTGACGCCCTCGGCGAGCCGCACGTAGGCGATGGCGTATTCACCGTCCTTCGTGAACGTGCGGCTGAAGCTGTAGAGCGTGGCTTGGCCGCTGGCCTCGATCCAGTGCGTGTCCGCGCTCAGACAGTGCGGACAGATGTCGCGCGGATAGAAATGCGTTTTGCCACAGGCATTGCATTGCTTCAGGAGCAGGCGTTCTTCGTTGCAAGCTTGCCAGTACGGTGTGCTTTCGAGCGTGACGAGCGGCGCTGCCGCATTCGGGTTGAATCTGTGGGTGGTCATGCTTCAAATCCTTTCCAGAATCATGGCGGCTGCGGTGTGCCTTGTTGCGATCGATCCGCCGATGCCACTCACGAGCGCCAGAGAGCAATTCGGGACCTGTACCGCGGGATGCGCTTGACCGCGCAGTTGCCGAACTGCTTCGATCAGTTTGGTCATGCCACCGCGGTTGGCCGGATGGTTGTTGCACAGCCCTCCGCCGTCCGTGTTGAAAGGCAGCCGGCCGCTGCCAGAAATCAGGTTGCCGTCCATCACGAACCGGCCGCCTTGGCCTTTCTCGCAAAAGCCCAAATCCTCCAGTTGCAGCAGTACCGTGATCGTGAAGCTGTCGTAAAGCGAGACATACTGGATATCCGCTGGCGTCAGCCCGGCCTGCTCAAAGACGCGGGGGCCGGTATGGGCCGCGGCCGTGTAGCTCAGGTCGACCTGGCCTGCCATGCTGTTCTTTGGCGCGGTTGCACTGGCGCGCACGCGCACCAGGGGTTTTTTCAGCGACCGTGCGATATCGGCGCGCGTGACGATGATGGCTCCGCCGCCGTCGCTGACGACGCAACAGTCCAGCTTATGCAAAGGATCGGCCACCAGCGGGGAATCGAGCACGTCTTGCACGCTCACCACTTCGCGCAGCATGGCGTTCGGATTGTGCTGGGCATGATGCGAGGCCGCGACCTTGATCCAGGCCAATTGCTCGCTGGTGGTGCCGAACTGGTGCATGTGCCTGCGCGCGGCCATGGCATACATGTTGTGCGTCATCGGCCGGTACGGTTGCTCGAAGCCGGTCTCCGGCGCGTCGCCATCGGGTGGGCGCAAGGCCAAGCCGCCGCGTGCGGCGCGCGGACGTCCGCACAGCGTGATCAGCGCCGTCGTGCAATGACCGGCGGCAATGGCATCCAGCGCATGCGCCACATGAATGATCGGCGCGGAGCCGCCCGATTCGGTGGAGTCCACATGGCGTACACGCAGATTCAGGTATTCGACCATCGATGCCGCGCCAAGGCCGGGCATGTCCCCGGCACAGAAGTACCCATCAATGTCGTCCTTGCTCAAGCCGGCATCTTGCAAGGCTCCGATCGCCACGTCCGCATGCAGGCGCATGACGGAGAGCGTATCCGCCTTTCGGGTCGGATGCTCATAGGCGCCCACGATAAAGCCGGTGTCTTGGAATCTCATGTTGGACTCTCCAATAGCTCGCTGCGCGTGCGCAGCAGGTTGAAACGGTCGAGGTGGTGGCTCGGGCTGCCCAGACGCGCCGTGGCGGCGAGTGCGCGCCGCACCAGATGCGCAACACGGCATTCGTCGGTAAAACCCATGGCGCCGTGCAACTGGATCGCCCGCTCACCCAGCAGGCGCGAATTCGTGCCGGCTACCTGGGCCGCGGCACTGACCCAAGCGCCGGCATCGGCTTGCTGCGCATCATCCAGCGCCGCCACCGCCAGGCGAGCCAGCGACACCGTGCGCTCGGCTTCCAGGTAGAAGTCGGCCAGTTGGTGCTGCAGCGCCTGGAAATCCCCGATCGGCCGTCCGAACTGGCGCCGTGTCTGCACGAATTGCAGGCACATCTCCAGTAATTCGGAGACGATCGCTCCTATCTCCACGGCGAGCAGCGCGCTGAAGGCTTCGTCCGTCGCCTGCACCGCGGAATCCACGGATGCTCCCCGCGCGATCATCTGTTCCGGTGCGATGTGCAACGATTGCGCCATAAGGGTGCCCAGGCGATCACCGTCGAGCGCCTCGGTTTCTTGCGTATCGCCAAAAGCCAGCCTTGGCAGACGCAGCAGCAAAGAATCCGCATCGCCGTCCTGCCGCGCCCAGACAAGGATCTGCTCGCATACATCGATACCTGGGAATATCTCAAGCCGCCCATCCAGCAGCCATCCGCCATCCGCCTGCCGCGTGGCCTGGAACGCAGGCCGGGTCTGGGTCGGCACCTTGGCAAGGCCCCAGCGCGCTCCGCGCTCGGCGAGTGCGGACACCGCCTCGCCGATCTGCGCATCGCCCTGCAAGCGGCGAAGAACGGCCAGCGGTCGCCAGGACAACTCCAGTACATGTCCGGCCAGCAAGGCGCGGCCAAGCTCGGCCACAGCCACGTGCGTTTCCGTCAGCCCCAGCCCGCCGCCACCGCGTGCGGCATCAAGCTCCAACGTGGCCACCCCCAGCGCATGCATGTCCTGCCAATGGTCGCGTTGAAACGCCTGCGCGCGCCGCGCATCGCGCTGCTCGGACGGCATCGCCTTCATGCAGAAATCGCGCACGGCGGCTCCCACGTCTTGCTGGTCTTGCGTGAGGTTCAAGTCCATGGTCGCGTTTCCCGTGTATTCAGCGTTGGAGCAGGGCGCGGGCAATCAGATTGCGCTGGATTTCGTTGGTTCCGCCGTAGATGGAGAACTTGCGCGCATCCAGATACGAAGGCGTCAAGCCATGCAGTTCGGCATCAAGCCCGAATGCATCCCGCGCAAGACTCATCCCTTCCTCGCCGGCCACGTCGAGCTGTAGCCGGTGAATGCTCTGGCGCAGTTCGGTGCCCAGGCACTTGAGCATGGACACTTCTTCCATGCGCGGCGGCTTGCCCATGCCCAGCAGGCGCGCGTTGGTGGCTTCGAGCGCCATCAGGTCGATCTCAAGCTGGCGCAGCCGCAAGTGCAGGCTGGGGGACGATGCCCCTTCCCAGCCTGCGTCCGCGCGCCGGCGCAGCAGGGCGCGCACCCGCGCCACCGCCTGGCGCGCCGCGCCCACACCGGCAATGCCGCCGCGCTCGAATTCGAGCAACGCCTTGGCGTAGGTCCAGCCTTTGTTTTCTTCGCCGATGCGATTGGCGAGTGGGACCCGCACGCCGTCGAGGAAAACTTCGTTCAGATCGTGGCCGCCGTCGATGGTGCGGATCGGCCGTACCGTAAGGCCTGGCGTTTTCATGTCGATCAACAGAAAACTGATGCCTTCTTGCGGTTTGCCGGCATCACTGGTGCGAACGAGGCAGAACATCCAGTCGCTGAACTGCGCGTAGGAGGTCCATATTTTCTGGCCTGTCACCACGTAGTCATTGCCATCACGCACAGCCTTGCAGCGCAGGCTCGCAAGGTCGGAGCCGGAACCAGGCTCCGAAAAGCCTTGCGCCCACCATACTTCGCTGCGCCGAATCGCCGGCAAGTGCGTTGCGCGCTGCGCCGGCGTGCCAAACTTGATGAGCACCGGGCCGAGCATGATCACGCCGGCTGCCACCATGCGCGGAGCGCCGCATTCGAGCAGGGTTTCATCGAAAATCATGCGCCGGGCAAAATCCCATCCCGTGCCGCCATGTTCCACGGGCCAGTTGGGGCACATCCAGCCGCGCGCTTCGAGACGGCGGTACCAGCGCTCGTAGTCGGGGCGGTCCAGATGTAACCCCAGCAGCACCTTGTGCCGGATGTCTTCGGGCAATTGCCTTCGCACGAAATCGCGAACCTCGGCGCGGAAGGCGCTTTCTTCGGCCGTATCGACGATATGCATCGCGTCAGACCTCCGCGCTTTCGTACACCAGCAACGCATCGAGCGCGAGCACGCCACTCGAATAGGCGATCAGCGGATTTACATCGACCTCCGCCAGCGCCGGCTGCTCCAGCATCAGTTGCCCCACTTTGGCCGCGACCGCCGCAACGGCTTCCACGTCGATCGGCGGATTCCCGCGCAGACCCTCGAACACTTTCGCGGCCTTGAGCAGCCGCATTTCCTCAATGATCTTGGGCACGTCCGCATGCGCGCTCAGCAAGCGAACATCTTTCAGCACTTCGATCCAGATGCCGCCGAGGCCAATCAGAACGACTGGACCCCATTGCGCGTCCCGCCGCGCACCGACCACGAGTTCAAGGCCGGGCGCCCCCATCTTCTCGATCAGGACGCCATTGATCGCAGCGCCGGGTTTGGCCGCGAGAACGCGCTCCATCATGCGCTCCCAGGCCAGCGCCATGCTTTCGTCGTCGCGGATGTTCACCTGCACGCCGCCGACATCGCTTTTGTGAGGGATGTCGCGCGACTGGATCTTGATCACCACGGGATAGCCAAGGCTGCGCGCTGCCTCCTGTGCCTCCTGCACGGTCTGTACCAGCCGGGATCGCGGAACCGGAATACCCATGGCGGCAAGAATCTTCTTGCCCTCGTATTCGGCCAGCGTGCCCGGCTTGATGGCAGGCAGTTGCCACGTCTGCCGCGCCTGCACGCCACATTCCCGATGCCAGCGCAGAGCCTTCGCCATGCGCGCAATGTGTGCCATGGCGCGCAGCGCACGCTCCGGCGAACGGTAAAACGGAACCTGCGTGCGCTCGACCGCCTCGATCAACGAAGGCTCAAGCGAAAAACCGTCTCCCATGATGACCTGCGCCGCCGGCTTGTCCGCGCGGGCCGTGGCCGGCACCATGTATTGCGCCTTGTCGGACTGATTCAACGGCGATCCGCCCATCTGCGCCACCACGAGCAAGCCGCTGTTCGGGTCTTGCGCCACGGCGTCGATCACGACGCCCATCAGCGAAGGATCTTTTACCGCGATGGTGGTGTAGTCAAGCGGGTTTTCGATTTCGGCGAAGTCCGGCAGCACCGGCTTCAGTCGCGCCACTGTTTCGGGGGCGAGCGGCGGGAACTCCAATCCCAGGCTCGCTCCCAGATCGAGCGCGATGTTCTTCATTGCACCGGAGCCGGTCACGAAGGCAAGCCCCTTGTCCTGCGGCACGGCATGCCGGCGCAGCAACGGCAGCACGTCAAACTGCTCATCCGTGGTATCGCACACCACCACCCCTTCGTGACGCAAAAGCGCTGCCGCGGTTTCATAGTCGCCCGAGAGCGCGCCTGTATGCGATTTGGCGGCCTTCTTCGCCGCCTCGCTGCGCCCGACCAGCATCAGAACGATCGGCTTGGCAAGCAAGCGCGCGCGCGCTGCCAGCGCGAGGAAACGCCGCGGATGCCGGATCTGCTCCGCATAGACGGCAATCACCGCCGTTCGCTCATCGGCCAGGTAGGCCTCAATGAAATCCTCCAGGCCGATGACCGCCTCGTTGCCGGTGGACGCGGAATAAACCAAAGGGATGCCCCGGCCTACCATCGCGTCCCGAACGTTGTTGGCCATGGCTCCGCTTTGCGCCACGATCGACACTCCGCGCTCCACTGCCACGGACTGCGGCACCACCGACTCGAAGGTCAACGGGATACCATCGGCGTAGTTGGTTAGTCCCATGCAGTTCGGTCCCGCGACGGCCATGCCGGAAGCCCGGCAGGCTGCCTCGAATGCGCGTTGCATCTGCTCGCCAGCCTCGCCTGCTTCGGCAAAGCCGGAAGCAAACACCACCGCCGAACCAAAGCCCTTGCGACCGCATACAGGAATGGCGTTGACGATCTCGGGCGCGGGGACGGCAAAGATCGCGCAATCGATTCCGTCGGGCAGCGCCTCGATGGATGGCGCACAAACGATATCGCGCACCGAGTGCCGCTTCGGGTTTACCGCGTGAATGGTGCCTGGGTATCCGAATCGCAGCAGGTTGTCGAGCACCAGTCCGCCAACCGCGCGGACGTTGTCGGAAGCCCCAATGATCGCGACGGATCGCGGGTTCAGAAGTCGTTGAATCGAAATCGTGGGCATGAAGATTTTCTGATGAGAAAGATGCTGATTTGCTGAACGCTTCATCAGGGGAAACAGCCGATGCGGCGGCGCATAAGAGTCGCGCAGGGCATCAGTGCGGGCGGTGCTTTTGCGCCCAGGCGGTGAAGCTTTCTTTGGCGGCCGCCAGTTGCCGCAAAAGAGGCGCGGGCTCCCACCAGTAGCCATGTTGAGCGTGGTATTCACACACCGCGGCATGGATGCGGTCAAGGCCGATACGGTCGGCCATGTACATGGGGCCGCTGCGCTCGCGGGGGAAACCGTAGCCGGTCAGGAAGGCCACATCAATGTCGCTGGGCCGCAGGGCGATGCCTTGCTCCAGCAACCTGGCACCTTCATTGACCATGCTCAGCAGGCACCGTTCGAGAATTTCCTCGGCATTGATCGCGCGGCGCTCGATGCCGAGTTGGCGCGAGTAGTCAACGACGAACTGCTCCAGTTCCGCGTCGCGATGCGCCGTGCGGTCGCCCGGCTCGTAGCGGTACCAGCCCTTGCCGCTCTTCTGACCGAAGCGGCCGTTGTCGCATAGGACAAGGATCAAATCGTTCCAGCGCCGATCGGTCGGGCGCGTGGAAATGAGCGCCTTGCGCATCTGCCAGCCGACGTCGTTGCCCGCCATGTCGTGCACGCGGAACACGCCCATCGCGTAGCCGAACTGTTCCAGAGTCTGATCGACCTGATGGGGTAGCGCGCCGTCCTCGACCAGGAAGTGTGCCTCCCGGATGTATTGCCGAAACAGTGCGTTGCCGATGAAGCCGGGATAGACCTGCGACAAGATTGCGTATTTTTCCAGCGGCCGGCCCAGGGACATCATGGTGGCGATCACGTCGGGCGCGGTGTCGCGCGTCTGGACGACTTCGAGCAGCTTTTGCACATGGGCCGGGCTGAAGAAGTGCGCGCCGACCACATCCGCCGGGCGGCGTGTGGCCCGGGCGATTTCGTTGATGTCCAGCCCCGAGGTGTTGGTGGCGAGGATCGCGCCGGGCTTGGCGACTGCATCCATCTTGCGGAACACCTCTTGCTTGAGGCTCATTTCTTCGAATACCGCCTCGATGATCAGGTCAGCCTCGGCCAGATCTTCGTAGCGCAGCGAGCCTCGGATACGAGCGAGGCGGACTGTCACGTCCGGCTCCGTGAGCTTGCCGCGTTTTTGACTGAACGCGAAGTTGTCACGGATACGCTGCAAGCCGCGCTCCAAGCCTTCCTGCGTGCTGTCCAGCAGCACCACTTCGAAACCTGCATTTGAGAATGCCATGGCGATACCGCCGCCCATGGTGCCGGCGCCGATCACGCCCACTTGCCGTACCGGGCGCGGTCGTGCCGCAGGGCCCGGAATTTCGGCGCACCGGGCCAGCGACTGTTCAACGTAGGCTAGGGCATCACGCGCCTGGGACTCGGCCGGCGCTCTCGACAGATGAAGGTCAGCCATGCGCTTGCTCTCCAGGTGCGCGCAGCCGCTCGGAGCGGCCGTCGAGAAAGTCGCGCAACCGCGAAGCCGCCTCCGGAGGGCGGTACATCGCCGAGGTAAGTTGCTCGATGAACAGGCCGTCGTCGTGCGAGGCGTCAGCCACGCGCGGCAGCACGTTGATGATGCGCCAGTTGGTATCCAGCGTATTGCGCGCAATGCGTTGCGCCAGCTCGATCGCCTTGTTCAAGGCTTGACCTTCCGCGACCCGGTAGCGAATGATCTGGTGGCGCTCGCCCTCCTCCGCATCGAGCAGCCGGCCCGTCAGCATCAGGTCGGCCATGACCGTGAAGCCGATGACCCGCTGGACGCGCACGGTGCCGCCGCCGCCGACGAAGATGCCGCGTTGCCCTTCGGGCAGGCCAAAGAAGGCCGTCTCGTCGCCGACGCGCAGGTGCGTGGCGAGCGCAAGTTCGAGACCGCCGCCAATGGTTGCGCCGTGCAGTGCCGCGACCCAGGGGATGGGGCCGCGGGCGATCAGGTCGAACACCTCGTGCCAGGAGTGGCGCCGGCGTTTGAAGTCCCCGGTTGGCGGATTGCTCAACCGGTCCAGGCACTCCTTCAGATCGAGACCCGAGGAAAAGTTGTTGCCATGACCGTGGATGACGGCCGTGCGTGCTTGGTCATGCGCGCGCAGCACGGCGGTGCGCAGCGCTTGCACGACCTCTTCGTTGATGGCATTGCGCCTGTCGGGACGGTTGAGTCCCACCACGGCAACGTCGCCGCGCTGTTCGTAAGTAATGAGGGTGTCGGTGCTGCTCATGGGAATCATCCGTCGGCAAGTTACTGATCGGGCGTGAAGCCGATGTCGGCGATGACTTTTTTCCAATACACGCCGGCATTGCGCAGCCGTTGATCGAGCGCGGCGCCGTCGAGGTAGCCGGCTTCCATCGCGTAGCGGTCGGCAAGCTGTTTTTTGAAGGCTGGGTCGGACAGAATTTGTGACAGCGCCTTTTGCATCTCGTTCACAAGCGCGTCCGCAATGCCAGGGCTGGCCCACATGCCATACCATGCGTCGCCGCTGGTCAGGTCGATTCCGGCTTCCCGGGCTGTCGGTACGTCGGGCATGAGCGGCGAGCGCTCGGCCGTGAGGACTCCGAGGATCTGAATCTGTTTGTTTTCCTTGAATGGCGCAAAGTCGCCGGCGACGCCTATACCGATCGGGATGTTCCCACTGATCAGGTCAATCACGAGCGGCGCGTTGCCTTTGTAGGCTACGACTTGCAGCGGAAGACCGGCCGTTTTGCCTAGCGCCAAGCCCAATAAATGATTGTGGCCTCCAATGCCCGCTGTTCCAAAAGTCTGCTTATCGGGATGGTTGCGCAGCCATTGCAACAGCTCCGGCAAATCTTTTACGCCCAAATGAGGGCTTACGGCAATGGCAAGGGGGTAGTTGGTCAGGTTGGCGACCGGCTTCAGGTCCGTGTAGATGTCTCGCTTCCAGCTCGGCACCGTCAGAGCCGAAAACAGCAAGCTGCTGAAGGGGGCGACCAGGAACGTCTCGCGCCCCGGTGTGGGCCGGGCTGCGGCATCGATGGCAATGCGACCCAGGGCGCCGGTCTTGTTGTCGACCACGACGGGACGCCCCAACTTGCGCGCAAGTTGATCGGCCAGCAGGCGGGTGACCCCATCGGACGATCCGCCAGCTGCGAAGCCAACCAGCATCAAAATAGGCCCCGATGTCTGGGCGTGTGCGAAGCTGGTCACTCCAGCAAGAGCAAGGGCGCCGAGTTGAAGCGAGTGGTTCAGAAAGCTGCGTCGTTTCATCCGTGAGTCTCCTTTGAAAATTGTTTTGTTTGAATCCGGGAATGCGTGGTGCCGCAAGACAGGCCACGGCGCGGCAGGCATTCGGTCGTGCGGAAGACGCGGGCGTGCTGGTTCTTGCACACCCGGCCATGGCCTCGGGAGGCTGCTTTACGTGGGTTGAATGCC
>CAYTPC010000132.1:0-3662 GCA_964439605.1 uncultured Burkholderiaceae bacterium | reverse complement strand
CGTCGGAAAACGCCTCGATGCGCGAACCCTCGGGGCCAAACATCACCAGCCCCAGCCCGACCATCGCAAAGTGCACCCCCACCGAGACGATCAGCAGCACCAGCGTGCTGGCTTCGGCCAATGGCTCGTAGGCCAGGCGGTAGATCATGGGTCCCATCGGGATGACGATCAGCAGCGCCAGTGCCACCTGCACGGCCTGGGGCAGGGCCAAGGGCGCCAGCAGCCGGGCGGCGGCAAACACCGCCAGCGGAAACAGCAGGTACTTGGCGGCGTACACCGTGCCGGTGCGCCACGCATACAGCCGCAGTTCCGGCTGCAGCAGCGTGCGGCCCATTTCCACCAGAAAGGTCAACACGCCCAGCGCCAGCAGCAGCGAGGCCGACAAGGGCGTCTGCTGGTCATGAATGGCCGCCAGCGTCAGCGCGCCATAGGCGATGAATTCACCTTGCGCGAGAAAGAGCACGCGCGTGACGGAAAACACCAGCACGAAGGCCAGCGCCAGCAGCGCGTAGATGGCGCCGGAGGTTGCGCCATCCTGCGTCAGGATGGCGATTGTCGATAAGTCCATGAGAGTTCAGCCCTTCTTCGTTCTCCCTTTCCCGCTGGCGGGAAAGGGCTTGCCCCCGTGAAGGCAGGAAAGATGGGAGCGGTGCGCAAAGCCCCGCCCCTTTTGCCCTCTCCCCCGCGAGAAGAGGACGTAGTCATTTCAGTTGTTCATGGCGCTCACGCGCCGCATGCAACAGTTTTGCGTTGAGAGTTTGGCGTTTGGCGTGAAGTCATCTTTCGGCGCGAGGCGCAACGCCGCTATCGGGCTGACGCTCAACGCTAAACGCACAACCTCTGGTGCTTCACTTCAGTCGTTTTGCAGCTTCCACTTCCCGTCAACGATCTGGGCCATCACGCGCGCGCGTTGGTCCAGTCCGAGGTGGTCGGTGGGCGTCATGTTCACCACGGCCTGCGAAGTGGCCAGATTCCGGGTGGTGACGATGGCATCGCGCAGCGCCTTGCGGAATGCGGGGGTACCGGGCTGCGCCTGCTTGAGCGCCTCGGGCGCCGCATGAGCAAAAATCAGATAGGCATCCCACATGTAGCCGCCGAAGGACGACACTTGGCCGCCGAAGGCTTTTTCATAGGCGCTCTTGTATTCCAGGGCGGGTTTCTTGATCGGATTGCTGTCGGGCAGTTGGTCGGCCAGCAAAACCGGCCCCACCGGCAGGTAGGTGCCCTCGCAATCCTTGCCGCACACGCGCAGGAAATCGGCGTTGGCCGCGCCATGGGTCTGGTAGAGCTTGCCCTTGTAGCCGCGCTCCTTGAGCGCGCGCACCGGCAGCGCCGCTGGCGTGCCGGAACCAATGACCAGCACCGCATCCGGATTGGCGCCGGTGATCTTGAGCACCTGCCCCGTGACCGATTGATCGGTGCGGGCAAAACGCTCGGTTAGCACGACCTTGAGGCCGCCCGCCTCTGCCGCCTTGCCGAATTCCTTGACCCACGAATCGCCATAGGCGTCGGCAAAGCCGATCAGCGCCACCGTTTTGACGCCGTGACCGGCCATGTGGCCCGCGATGGCGGAGGCCATCTGCGCGTCGTTTTGCGCGGTCTTGAAGGCCCAGGCGCGTTTGGCGTCCACCGGCTCGACGATCAGCGTGGACGCGGCCATCGAAATCATCGGGGTTTGGTTTTCGGCGACCACGTCGATCATCGCCAGCGAGTTGGGCGTGATGCTGGAGCCGATCACCAGATCGACCTTGTCTTGGTCAATGAACTTGCGTGTGTTTTTGACGGCGGTGGTGGTGTCGGACGCATCGTCGAGCACGATGTATTCGATCTTCTGTCCCGCGACTTCCCTGGGCAGCAGCGACACGGTGTTCTTCTGGGGAATTCCCAGCGATGCCGCCGGACCAGTCGCCGACAGGGTGATGCCCACCTTGATCTGGGCAAATGCCGTACTCGCCAGCAGCGCCGTGGCGGCCAATGCGATGCGGGTCATGTGTGTAGTCTTCATGTTTTGTCTCCTGATGCAATGAATGGTGTAGAACAGGCGCGGCCAGCGCCTGCTCTCGTTGCGAAAGCGGTGGTATGAAAGTGCGGGGGTGCGAGTGCCTCAGTGCAAGGCGCTCATGAACGCTTGGCGACCAGGGTCAGAATGTCGTAGCTGGCGACCAGCTCGTCGTTCTGGTTGGTCACCGTTACATCCCATGCAACGACACCTTGTCCAACGCCATTGGCATCGCGCTTGCGGCGGTCTATCTTGCGCTTGCAGGTCAGGCGCGCGCGGATGGTGTCGCCGATGCCCACCGGCTTGATGAAGCGCAACGTATCCAGGCCGTAGTTCGCCAGCACCGGGCCGGGCGCGGGCGAAACGAACAGGCCGGCCGCCGCTGACAGCACAAAGTAGCCGTGCGCGATGCGCTTGCCAAAAGGCGACTGCTTGGCGGCAATCTCGTCAAAGTGCATGTAAAAGAAATCGCCGGACAGCCCGCCGAAGGCGACGATATCCGCCTCGGAGACGGTGCGCCGGTGCGTCAGCAGAGAATCGCCGACTTGCAGATCCTCGAAGCAACGGCGGAACGGGTGTTCGGGCGTTTCGTTGACCTTGGCGCCGCGAACGTGCTCGCCGGTAATCGCGCTGAGCATGGTGGGCGAGCCTTGTACCGCGCAACGCTGCATGTAGTGCGTGACGGCGCGGATACCGCCCAGTTCCTCGCCACCGCCCGCGCGGCCCGGTCCGCCATGCTTGAGCTGCGGCAGCGGCGAGCCGTGCCCAGTGGATTCCGCCGCAGCTTCGCGGTCGAGCACCAGCAGGCGGCCATGCCATGCCGCCGCCACGGGAATGGCCTTGGCGGCAATTGCTGGGTCGCGCGTGACCAGCGTACCCGCCAGGCTGCCGCGCCCGCGCGCGGCCAGGTCCAGCGCCTCGTCCAGGTCGTCATAGGGCATCAGCGTGCTGACCGGGCCAAACGCCTCAATGTCGTGCACGGCGCTGGTTTGCAGCGGGTTCTTGCACAGCAGCAAGGTCGGCGCGAAGAAGGCTCCTTCGGCAACGCCTTCACCCACGGGGGTGAACCCGGCTTCTTCTCCAAGTACCAGTTCGGCATGCTGGCGCAGCAGCACCACCCGCTCGGCCACGTCGGCCTTCTGCGCGTGCGAGGCCAGCGCGCCCATGCGCACGTTTTCCAGCGCCGGATCGCCAACCACCGTCTTGGCCAGGCGCGCTTTGAGCGCGCTGGCCACTGCGTCCAGGTGCTGCCGCGGCACGATGGCGCGGCGGATCGCGGTGCACTTCTGGCCAGCCTTGACGGTGATTTCGCGCGCAACCTCCTTGACGAACAGGTCGAACTCCTCGTCGTCGGGCGTCACGTCCGGCGCAAGAATCGCGCAGTTGAGCGAGTCGGCCTCGGCATTGAACGGGACGGAGCGCCGCATCAGGTTCGGATGGGCGCGCAGTTTGGCGGCGGTATCGGCGGAGCCGGTGAATGTGACGACATCGGACTCTTGCAGCCGGTCCAGCAGATCGCCCGTGCCGCCGATGATCAATTGCAAACTACCCGGCGGCAGAATGCCGGACTGGTCGATCAGGCGCACTGCCGCTTCCGTCAGGTAACTGGTCGCCGTGGCCGGTTTGCCGATGCACGGCATGCCCGCGAGGAAACTCGGTGCGA
>CAYTPC010000131.1:0-23340 GCA_964439605.1 uncultured Burkholderiaceae bacterium | reverse complement strand
TCGACTGTGCCTGGGAGCGCGTCTCTATAAAAAAATTCGAATTAATGTAAGTGATGGCTAATTTGCAGTCAAGCTGTTTCTCAATAGGGTTCCGGTTGTTGTTGCTGGATCTTTTATATGCATACTCTAAGGCGTAAAGTGCAGCCATAGTTGTTGCTAAAAGTCAGTATTTGTAACAGATGGATTACCCAAAGACCGGATACGCCGAGCCGCGCGGGGTTATTCAGAGCTTCCTTAATGTTCGGTTCCGGTTCAATGGCAATTAAGAGGGGGAAGAGGGGGCATTTTCTGCCTGGAATGCGCGCGCATCCGCATCAATAAGACGCATGCAACGGATGAAAAGGCTTTATACGAAAGCGGCTTGGTGCGCATCGTGGCGCAGTACCATCAAGTGATCATCATCCCGAGCCACGTCCATGCCTCTTCTCACGCCCCTTACGCGCGACAACCTGCAGCAGTACGTCGGCCAGCCGATCGGAACGTCTTCATGGGTGGAGGTGAGCCAGTCGCGCATCGACGCCTTCGCCGATTGCACCGAAGACCGGCAATGGATTCACATCGACGTCGACCGCACGAAGCGCGAAAGCCCCTTCGGTGCGCCGATCGCGCATGGCTTCCTGACGCTGTCGCTGCTGCCCATCGCGGTCTACGAGTTGCTGGGCGGGCTGCAGCCGACCAAGTCGGTCAACTACGGCATGGACAAGCTGCGCTTCATCGCGCCGGTGCTGGCCGGATCGCGGGTGCGCACCCATATGAAGCTGCTCGCCGCCGAGCCGCGCGAAGACGGATGGATGCTGCTGCGCACCGAGAACACCATGGAGATCGAAGGCCAGCCCAAGCCGGCGCTGATCGCCATCTCGCTGGGCCTGTTTTCCTGGGATTGAGCCATCGCAGCTATCGCAGTCATTGCCCCGCTTTATTTTTCTTCAACCTGTTCATTGAACCCAAGCCCCATGCACTTCGACTACAGCCCCAAGGTACAGGATCTGCGCAAGCGCCTGCTCGCCTTCATGGACGAGCACATTTACCCCAACGAAAAGCGCCATGAGCAAGAGGCGCAGCAGTCTTATCTGAACGCCCAGAAGGGCGGCAGATACACCACGCTGGCGCTGATCGAGGAACTCAAGCCGAAGGCGCGCGCCGCGGGGCTGTGGAACCTGTTCCTGCCCGATACCGGTCACGGCGCCGGGTTGACGAACCTCGAATACGCGCCGCTGTGCGAAATCATGGGCCGCCGCCCCTGGAGTGCCGAAGTCTTCAACTGCAGCGCGCCCGACACCGGCAACACCGAGGTAATCGCGCGCTACGGCTCACCCGAGCAGCAGGCGCGCTGGCTGGGGCCGCTGCTCAACGGCGAGATCCGCTCCACCTTCGCGATGACCGAGCCGGCGGTCGCCTCGTCGGACGCGACCAACATCGAATGCAGCATCCGGCGCGAGGGCGGCGAATACGTGATCAACGGCCGCAAGTGGTACATCACGGGCGCGATGAACGAGCGCTGCAAGTTGTTCATCCTGATGGGAAAGACCGACCCGGACAACCCCGACCGGCACCGCCAGCAGTCGATGATCATCGTGCCGCGCGATGCGGCCGGCGTGACGGTGGTGCGCGACATGGCGCTCATGGGCTATTACGACGCGCCTTTCGGGCATCCCGAGGTGCTGTTTGAAAACGTGCGCGTACCGGCTTCGAACATTCTGCTCGGCGAAGGCCGCGGCTTCGAGATCGCGCAGGGCCGGCTCGGCCCGGGGCGCATCCACCACTGCATGCGCATGATCGGCATGGCCGAATCGGCGCTCGAAATGATGTGCCAGCGCGTGGTCTCGCGCGTGGCTTTCGGCAAGCCCCTTTCCGAGCAGGGCGTATGGCGCGAGCGCATCGCGCGTGCGCGCATGCTGATCGATCAGGCGCGCTGGATGGTGCTGCACGCCGCATGGCGCATGGACACGGTCGGCAACAAAGTCGCGGCCAAGGAAATCGCGATGATCAAGGTGATCGCCCCCAACAACTGCGCGCAGGTGATCGACGACGCGATGCAGGCCTTCGGCGCCGCGGGCCTGAGCCAGGACACGCTGCTGACTTCGTTCTACGCCTACGCGCGCCATCTGCGCGTGGCCGACGGCCCGGACGAAGTGCACCGCAACGCCGTCGCCAAAAAGGAGCTGGCTGGTTATCAGCCGAAGGCGGCGGCGCGCTGATACGAAGTTCAAGCGAGTGATTCCCTCTCCCGCAAGCGGGAGAGGGGGAAACCCAATCAGAGCGCCCTTCGCCCTTCAGTTGAGAAACGTCGTCGACGATGCCGGCGCCGCCGAAGAGGCCGAGGCCCGATCCCTCAACACCCGGCGCAGCAGCTTGCCGTTCTTGGACGCCGGCAGGCCGCTGCAGAAGGTGACGGTGCGCGGCACCTTGTAGTACGCCATGTGCTGCAGGCACCATTCGATGATTTTCTGGTCCATGCGCTCGCCCGGCTGCCCGGCGCACATGCGCGCGGCGGCCTCGCTCTTGAGCACCACGTAGGCTTGTACGGCCTCTCCACGATCCGGATCGGGAAGGCCCACGACCGCCGCCTGCCGCACGTCGGGGTGCAGCGCGAGGATGCTTTCAACCTCCTCGGGGAACACGCTGTAGCCCCACACCTTGATCATTTCCTTGATGCGGCCGACGAAGGTGAGGTAGCCCTCCTGATCGAGCACGCCGACGTCGCCGGTGCGCAGCCAGCCATTGAGGGTCATGGTGCGGGTTGCTTCCGGCTGCAGCCAGTAGCCCTTGTAGCGGATCGGGCCGCGCAGCAGGATTTCGCCGCGCTGCCCGGTGGACAGGTCGCAGCCGGTTTCGGGGTCGACGATACGCAGTTCCACGCCCGGTGACGGCTTGCCGTTGGTGCCCCACTTGATCGCATCGGGCGGCATCAGCGTGTCGCAGGTGTGGGTTTCGCTCAGGCCGTAGCCGGCTTCGTAAACCAGGCAGCCATTGGCGAAGCGGCTCCAGCGCCGCGCCAGTGTTTCCGTCAGGCACACGCCGAAGCTGGTGCCGACCGTGGTGCGCAAGGAGGAAAGATCGAAGGTGCCCGCATCCTCGCAGTTCATCACCGAGGGCAGCGACGGCGCCATGGTGTGCCACCAGCTCACCTGGCACGTCTCGATGGCCTGCAGCACCGCGTAGGCGTCGAAGCGGTGCAGCAACACCACGGTGGCGCCGCAGTAGACCGGCAGCGCCAGGCCGGCCATCATCCCCGAGATGTGATGCAGCGCGACGTCGGCCAGGATCACCTCGTCCGCGCCCAGCCTGAAGCCGTCGGCGCTGGCGCCGGTCTTGTACAGCGCGCACTCGAAACTGATCATCGCGCCCTTGGGCAGGCCGGTGCTGCCGGAGGTGTAGGCCATGAGGCAAACGTCGTCCATCGCGATGGTGGCGGCTGGCGTGCAGGCTTCGGCCTGGGCGAGCGCATCGGCGAAGTCGATCACGCACGTGGGCAGCGGCGGCGCGTCTTCATGCCGCAGGCGGATGTTGGGCGGCACGTCCATCGCGAGCGTGGCGGGCAGCATGTCGCCGTAGCGCACCGCGAACACGTGGGCGACGGTGCGCAGCGCGCGCGAATCGAGCAGCAGCTTGAGCAATTCCTCTCCCGCAACGACAACGCTGGCGTCGAGTTCGGCGAGCTGGTGCTCGAGCTCGTAGGCGCGCGCGTCGGGGTTGCACGGGCTGACGATGGCGCCGAGCTTCTGCGCGCCGTAGTGGGCGATCAGGTACTGCGGGCAGTTGTGCATGCACAGCGCCACCACCTCGCCCTGGCCGACCCCGCGCTCACGCAGGCTTTGCGCGAAGCGGTCGCTGAGGTCGTCAAGTTCGGCGTAGGTGATCCGGCGGCCGTACCAGACGACGGCAGCCTTGTCCGGCGTGCGGCGGGCGTGTAAGCGCAGATACTCATGCAGCGGCTGGAAGCCGTGGCGATAGTCGAACATACAGGCGTGTCTCCAAGTTGTTCAACGCATCCGGGTCGCGGCCTGTCGCGCGGCCCGGTCAATTTCTCGTCGCGATGATACGGCGGTGATGCCAATGGTCAATGGTGCGCAAGTCAATGTCCATGAATATTGGGAATTGACTTGTATTTCCTTGGTGCATGGCGCCGGTTCGCGGCTGGTTCGTGACTGGATTGGTGAGAATGAGCCTGCCCTGAAGCAATTGCAAATAGTTCCAGCGCAATAGACCAAATGGCCGTAGGTCTGATAGGCAAGGCCGGAACGTTGTGTTACAAAGCATTTATCGCGACATAAAAAGAAACGCCTTTTACTGGCGGTGCTTCAATGATTTGCGGCCCTGAACATTAATTCCGTCTGGAGATCAAGAATATGCGTTTCGGCCTTCATGCTGCCTGTGCACTCGGATTTCTGCTTTGCACGACCGTATCGGTGCAGGCGGCGCCAAAGCTTTTGCCTCCTGCTGGTGAAGCGACAGTCGTTCCGGGGGGCACGGAGACCATTCTGGCTACCGGGCTGTTCGCGTCGAAATACCCTGAGCAAGTTGGGGATGTCGAGACCCGTTTAGTCAAAGCCATCCGCGATGGTGACAAGCTGACCGTGACCGTTCGCTTCAGGCCGCTGGCTCGAAAGGGCACTAGCGAGTGGAACGATACCATCTATGACAAAAAAATGTCCGAAAAGGAATGGGAGCAGCATTTCTACCTCACCTCGGGCAATAAGAAATACCTGATCCTGAAAGATGGTGATGGGAAGTGGCTGGCCCCAGACGAACTGATATTGAAGACCGGAGCGGGCTCCTGGAGCGCCACCTTTCCCGCTCCTCCTGCGGGCCAGAAGGCGGTCCTGCATATGCGGGGGCTCGAAGCGCTAGGCCCCTTTACCGTGCCCTGATAAGAATAACAAGGAGGTACGGCAATGCCGCTTCGCCGGATATCGCTTTTTCCTGCCTTGATTTTGGGCGCGGGACTTGCCGCCGTGACGCCGGGGCATGCGCAGAACCGCAGTACGCAGGCCCGTATCCTTGATCTCAGTCCCACCGTTCTCGACCTGTCGGCGACGGTATCCGACATGAGCGGCGAAGGCCGGGCCATCTCCGCCAAAGCGCGGGAAACCTTGCAGCGCAGCGGCGATATTTCGTGGCGGCAGTCCGGCAGCAATTTCATCCTGTCCGTCGCCAGCGACGTGCTGTTCGACTTCGACAGCACCGCGCTTTCCACGCGAGCGCGGCGCAGCCTGACGGACATGGCCGAGTTGATCACGCGCGCGCCCAAGGGGAAGGTTCTGGTCGTGGGGCATACCGACTCCAAGGGAGGTAATGCCTACAACCTCGACCTGTCCAAGCGCCGCGCGAAAGCCGTCGCGGCGTTCTTGCAAGGGCAGGGCGTTGCCGCCGCCCGCCTGCGCACCGAGGGGCGCGGAAAAACCCAGCCGGTGGCCGAGAACGAGATCGGCGGCGCGGACAACCCCGAGGGACGTGCAAAAAACCGGCGCGTGGAATTCGTCGTGCCGAAGTCGATGTTGCAGGATTAGGAAAAAGCTCTGATTGATTTTTCAGAGCGAACGAATCAGACCATCTGACCGGCGGCGCGCCGCGCGGGTGCCTGTTCCGGCGCGGCAGCGCGCTCGCGCAGGTAGGCCAGGATCGGCGCCGAGGTACGCTCGATTTCCTCATGGATGCCGCGGCGCGCCACTTCGCCATCGTGCTTGCGCAGGCCGCGCATCACCATGTGGTGGGGGTGCTGCTTGCGCGGCTCGCCCAGCGCATGGGTTTGCAGCGCCCTCATGAGCGGGCCGCATTGCAGCCAGAGGCTTTCAACCATGCGCTGCAGCACCGGCATGCCCGCAAGGGTATAGACGGCCATGTGAAAGCGTTCGGATTCGAGCAATTCGCCAGCGCTGTCACCCGCTTCCTTCAGCGCCGCCATGCGCTCGTGGATGGCCGCGATCTTTTTCAGGTCTTCGGCGCTCGCGCGCCCGGCGGCCCGCGCCGCGGCCTGGCCTTCGAGCATGAGGCGCAATTCACGCACTTCGGAAAAGCGCGCCTCGCTCATCACCGGCACGCGCACCGAATGGTGCCCCACCTGTTCGAGCGCCTGCTCCGAAATCAGCCGGGCCAGCGCCTCGCGCACTGGCGTCGGGCTGATGCCCATTTCGGCCGCGAGGGTGCGCAGCTTGAGCTTCTCGCCGGGCGCGAACCGGCCTGCCTTGAGATCCCGGCAAAGCCGGTGGTAGGCCTGTGCGTTGAGGCTGTCGCGGGTGAGGGTGGCTTCCATGTGAGGCGGGGCAGGGGGCTTCGGATAGTCAGGTTATTGGAAGGCGTGCAGGGCGTGCAGGGCGTGCAGGGCGTGTGGAGTGGGCGCCGATTTCATCGCCCGGTGAAGGCCGGGGGACGCTTTTCGAGGAAATGCGCCACGCCTTCGCGGAAATCCTCGCTGGTGAAGGACGCCCGCATCTCTTCGTCGGCGCGCCGCCAGGCGGTGTCGAGGTCCTGGAACAGGCTGTCGTAGACCTGCCGCTTGATGACCCCGATCGAACGCGGCGAGGCGTTTTCGGTCAGCTCGCGCGCGATCGCCTGCACGGCCGCGAGGAAGCCCTCGGCGGGCAGCGCCTTGACCAAGCCGAGCGCGCTCGCCTCGGCCGTGACCAGCGTGCGCGCGGACATCAGCAAGTCCAGCGCGTGGGTCGCGCCGATGAGCCGCGGCAGCATCCACGAGATGCCGTGTTCGGCGATCAGGCCGCGCTTGGCAAAGGCGGTGGTGAGCTTCTGGCCCTCGGCCATGTAGCGGAAGTCGCAGAACAGCGCCATGCACAGGCCGATGCCGGCGATCGGCCCATTGATGGCGGCAAAGATCGGCTTGCGCACGCGCAGCAGGTAGCTGAATTTCCATGCGTAATTGGCTTCGATGCCGGACGCGGCAGGGGCAGCCGGTTTGGCCGCTGCTGCGGAAGCGGCGGGAGCAGCAGGCTCATCCAGGGCGCCGGCCACGCCGGCTTCGAGGATGTCCATGTCCGCGCCGGCGCAGAAACCGCGCCCGGCGCCGGTCACGACGATGGCGCGCACCTGCTCGTTCGCTTCGGCGGCTTCGATCGCGTGGTGCAACTCGGTCTCCATGCGCCCGGTCCAGGCGTTCAGGCGCTCGGGACGGTTCAGCGTGATGGTGTGCACGCGCCCTTCGGTCGCGGCGGTGATGTCTTGATAAGTCATGTTCAACCTCAGGCTCAGGCTTCGCCGCCGATGGTGGCGCCGCCGTCGATGACGATGGTGGTGCCGGTGATGAAGCGCCCCGCGTCCGAGCCCAGCAGCAGCGCCGCGCCCGCGATGTCTTCAGGATCGCCGATGGCGTTGAGCGGGCTCGAAGCCAGCGCCGCCGCCAGCGTTTTCGGGTTGTCCCACAGGGCCTTGGCGAAGTCGGTCTTGATCAGCCCTGGCGCGATGCAGTTGGTGCGCACGCCCTGCTTGCCCCATTCGAGCGCGAGATTGCGCGCGAGCTGCATGTCGGCGGCCTTCGAAATCGCGTAGGCGCCCAGCACGCGCGACCCGGTCAGCCCGGCGATCGAGCTGATGATGACGATCGAGCCGCCGCCGCGCGTCGCCATGTTCGGCGCGACGCGGTTGACCAGCCACAGGTTGGAGCGGATGTTGACGTCCATCACCTTCGAGAAGGCTTCGTCGGTAATGCTCGACATCGGCCCGTAGTACGGGTTGACGGCCGCGTTGCACACCAGCACGTCGACCGGCCCGTAGGTATGTTCGGTCTGGTCGACCAGGCTGAGCACCTCATCCTTGTGCGAGATGTTGCATCCGATCGCGGTGGCTTCCAGGCCCTCGTTGCGAAGCTCCGCGACCACGGCAAGGCAGGCATCGACCTTGCGGCTGCTGACGACGACGCGCGCACCGGCGCGCGCATAGGTGATCGCGATCGCGCGTCCGATGCCGCGCGACGATCCGGTGACGAGGGCGGTTTTGCCCTTGAGAGAAAAGCGGTCCATGGGTGATGACTCCTTCAACGGTGGACGAACTTCGGCGCGCGCTTTTCAACGAAGGCGAGCGCCGCTTCCTGGTGGTCTTCGGTCATGCCGCAGCGGATGTGGCGGATGGCCTCGTGGTCGAGCGCCTGCGCGAGCGTGGCGCCTTGCTCGGCGAAGTTGAGGTTGGCCTTGATGTGGCCGATGGTGATCGACGGGCCGTCGGCCAGTTGGCGCGCGAGCGCGGCGGCTTCGGCATCGAGTTCGGCATCGGGCACCACGCGCATCGCCAATCCGAGCGCGAGCGCCTCCTCGGCCTTGACGATCGGCGAGAGCAACGCGAAGGCGCGCGCGCGCGGGCCCAGCAGTTGAGTCAGGAACCAGGTGCTGCCGAAGTCGCCCGAGAGCCCGACTTTGACGAAAGCCGAGGTGAACTTGGCGGTATCACTGGCCAACAGCAGATCGCACGCCAGCGCGAGCGACAGCCCGGCGCCGGCGGCGGCGCCGCGCACCGCGGCAATGGTCGGCTTGGGCATTTCGCGCAACAGCCGCGAACATTCCATGTGCTCGCGCAACTGCAGGGTGCGCGATTCGAGCGTGTGCCGCGACGGATCGTCTTCAGCCATCGCCTTGACGTCGCCGCCGGCGCAGAACGCGCGGCCGGCGCCGGTCAGCACCACGGCGCGCACCTGCGGATCGACCGCGGCGCCGCGCAGCGCGGCCAGCAGCGCCTTGATCATCGGAGTGGTCATCGCGTTGAGCCGCTCCGGCCGGTTGAGGGTGAGGGTGAGCACGCCCTGCTCGAGGTGCTCGATGAGTTCAGTGGTCAATTGGATGTCTCCTGTTGATGATGGGTTTTCTCTGATGATGATTCTTATTTATTTGTTATATCATATTAAAAACAACCATAGTGGAAACAAGCACAGCGGAGACATCTGAATGACGAACCAATACCTGCGGCTTCGGCAACTCTGCCTGGTGGCGCGCGAGCTTGCGCCGGTCGAACAGCACCTGTGCGCTGTGTTCGGCGTGCGCGTCTGCCACCGCGACCCGGAGGTGGGCCGTTTCGGCCTGCACAACGCGCTCATGCCTTTCGGCACCAGCTTCGTGGAAGTGGTCGCGCCGCTGCGCGAGGGCACCACCGCCGGCCGCTACCTGGAACGGCGCCAGGGCGACGGCGGCTACATGGTGATCCTGGACAGCGAATCGCTGGACCGCTGGCGCGCGCACGTGGATGCGATCGGCGTGCGCGTGGCCGCGCCGCTCGCCACGGGCGACTACGAGGGCCTGCAACTCCATCCGCGCGACACCGGCGGCGCGCTGCTCGAAATCAACACCACGCGCGGCGGCGCCGATCTGCAAGGGCCTTACTGGCCGGCCGGGCCGCACTGGCGCGAGGCGGTGTCGCAGGAGCGCGTGCAAGGCATCACCGGCGCGGTGCTGCAGGCCAACGATCCGGCCGCGCTGGCCGAACGCTGGGGCCGCATCCTGCAGCGGCCGGTGGCGCGCGACGGCGCGGATTGGCGCCTTGCGCTGGACAACGCGACGCTGCGCTTCATCGCGCCGCGCGACGATCGCGGCGAAGGGCTGGCCGGGATCGAACTGGCGGTGTGCGATGCGGCCGCCATCCGCGCCAGCGCCGAGGCGCTTGGGCTGCGCGGCGATGCCGAAGGGGTGTTTGTCGGCGGCGTTCATTTCACGATCAGGTGAGCACCCCTATGCGCCTTCGGCGCTCCCGCTCAAAGGGGGCGTCGCGGATCGCATGCATCGCGGCTGAAAACTGAAAATCAAAAAGGAAAATTCCCGATGGAACTGGCTTTTACCCCGCAAGAGCAGGCGTTTGCCGACGAAGTGCGCGCCTTCATCACCGCCAATTTGCCGCAGGACATCGCGCGGCGCGTGGAGCACGATCTGCACCTGCACCGCGAGGATTTCATGCGCTGGCAGCAGATCCTCGGCCGGCGCGGCTGGCATGCCTACACCTGGCCCGTCAGTCAGGGCGGTCCGGGCTGGAGCGCGACGCAGCGCTACATCTTCGAGACCATCAGCGCCGAACTGAACTGCCCGACCCTCCAGCCCTTCGGGCCGCGCATGGTGGGGCCGGTGATCTTCAATTTCGGCAATGAAGCGCAGAAGCAGCAGCATCTGCCGGGCATTCGGGCTTCGACGGTCTGGTGGTGCCAGGGGTATTCGGAGCCCGCATCGGGCTCGGATCTCGCGTCGCTCGCCACGCGCGCCGAGGACCGGGGCGATCACTACCTCGTCAACGGCCAGAAGATCTGGACTTCGTACGCGCACTACGCCGACTGGATGTTCTGCCTGGTGCGCACCAACCGTGAGGCCAAGGCGCAGCAGGGCATCTCCTTCCTGCTGATCGACATGAAATCGCCCGGCATCGAGGTGCGGCCCATTCCGATGCTCGAAGGCACGCATTCGTTCAATGCGGTGTTCTTCAACGACGTGAAGGTGCCCAAGACCAATCTCGTCGGCGAAGAAGGGCGCGGCTGGAGCTACGCCAAGTTCCTGCTCGAACACGAGCGGGTCGAAAACTCCAACATCGGCTACTCGACTTTCGCGATGCGCCGCCTGCGCCGCATCGCCTCGCAGGTGCGCCAGCGCGGCCGGCCGCTGATCGAAGACCCGGTGTTCCGCGCCAAGGTCTCGGCGGCTGAAGCTCAACTGAAGGCGCTCGAAGTGACCACCTTGCGGGCGCTGTCGAGCATGGGCTCGGGCAGTTCGCCGGGCGCGGGCCTGGCATCGGCGCTCAAGATCCGCGGCACCGAGATCGGCCAGCACATCACCGAGCTGATCTTCGAAGCCGCCGGCCCGGCCGGCCAGGTGCTCGACCCGGCGCAACTGCGCGGCGAAGGCTCGCTCGACGGCATTGAAATCAGCGTGCGCAATGCGCCGCCCGGCTACTTCTGGCGGCGCGCGATGTCGATCTACGGCGGCAGCAACGAGATTCAGCGCAACATCATCGCCAAGCACGTGCTGGGGCTCTAAGAATCTTTTTTTCAGCCGCCGCCCCGGCGCAAACCGGACACGCGCCGCGCGAACCGCGAAAATTCGGCTGTCGCCTCGACGGCATGGAGAACATCATGAAGAAAGTATTGATCGCCAATCGTGGCGAGATCGCGGTGCGCCTCGCGCGCGCCTTGCGTGACCTGGGTATTGCGAGCGTCGCCGTGTATGCGCACGACGATGCCGCCGCCTTGCACGTGCAGCTTGCCGATGCGGCGGTTGCGCTATCAGCCACCGGCCCCTCGGCCTACCTGGACATGGCGGCGCTGATCGCCATCGCCCACGAGCAGGGTTGCGATACGGTCCATCCGGGCTATGGCTTCCTGAGCGAGCGCGCCGACTTCGCGCAGGCCTGCGCCGATGCGGGGCTGCGCTTTATCGGCCCCACGCCCGCGCAGCTTGCGCTATTCGGCGACAAGGCGCGTGCGCGCTCGCTGGCCGAACAATGCGGCGTGCCGGTGATGCCGGGCAGCGCGGACGCGGTGACGCTGGCGCAGGCGCAAGCCTTCTTCGCGGCCCAGCAGGCCGAAGGCGCGGGCGTGGTGATCAAGGCCATCGGCGGCGGGGGCGGGCGCGGCATGCGCGTCGTGCAGAGCGCCGATGAATTGCCCGAAGCCTATGCCCGCTGCACGTCGGAGGCCAAGGCCGCGTTCGGCGTCGAAGGCGTTTATGTCGAGCGTTTGATGCGCAACGCGCGGCACGTCGAGGTGCAAGTGCTCGGCGACGGCAACGCGGTGGCGAGCCTGGGTGAGCGCGAATGCACCTTGCAGCGGCGCTTCCAGAAGCTGGTCGAGATCGCGCCGAGCCCGTCGCTGCCCGAGGCGCTGCGCGATCAGATCACGCAAGCCGCGCTGCGCATGGCCAAGGCGGTGGCTTATCAGGGGCTGGGCACCTTCGAATTCCTCGTCGACCTGCAATCGGCGACGCTGCCTTACGTCTTCATCGAGGCCAATGCGCGATTGCAGGTCGAGCACACCGTGACCGAAGCCGTGACCGGGCTTGACCTGGTGCAGCTTCAGATCGGCGTGGCCAGTGGGCAGACGCTGGCCGATCTGGGCATCGACGCGGCGCGCACGGCGGCGCAGCGCGGCTTCTCGGTGCAGTGGCGCATCAACGCCGAGGCGCTCGATGCGCAAGGCCATGCGCGGCCTTCGGGCGGCGCGCTGACGCGCTTCGATTTGCCCGCCGGACCCGGCGTGCGCGTCGATTCGCACGGCTATCCGGGGCTCGCGCCTTCGCCGCACTACGACACCTTGCTGGCCAAGCTGATCGTGCATTCCTCATCGCCGCGCTTTGCCGATGCGGTGCGGCGTTCGCTGCGCGCGCTCGAAGAGTGCCGCATCGAGGGCGTCGCGACCAACCTGTCTCTGCTGCGGGCGATCGCGGCGCGGCCCGAGTTCGTCGCGCAGTCGGTGCACACGCGCTTCATCGAAGCGCACCTGGCCGATCTGTTGGCCGAGGCGGCGCAAATCGACGCTGCGGCGGCAAAACATGCGCGCCCGGCGGCGGCGGCGCCGTCCGGCGGCGCGGCGGCGCGCGACGATGACGACGGCAGCCTGCGCGTGTGCGCCCCGATGCCCGCCAAGCTGGTGCAGTTCGAGGTGGACGTCGGCGACGTGGTGCCCGCCGGCGCGCAGATCGGCGTGCTCGAAGCGATGAAGATGGAACACCTGCTGCACACGCCGTCGGCGGGCCGCGTGGTTGCGCTGCTGGCCGAGCCGGGCGACTACCTGGTCGAAGACCAGCCGCTGGTGAAGCTGGAGCCGGTCGATGCGCAGTCGTTCGAGGCCGAGGCGCGCGCCGAGCGCGATCTCGATGAGATTCGCGCCGATCTGCAAAAGGTGATCGATCGCCACGCCTTCACGCTCGATGCCCAGCGCCCCGCGGCGGTCGCCAAGCGCCACGCGCAGGGCGGGCGCACCGCGCGCGAGAACGTGGCCGACCTCTGCGATCTGGCCGACGACCCGGGCAACTTTCATGAATACGGCGCGCTCGCGGTCGCGGCCCAGACGCGCCGCCGTTCACTCGAAGACCTGATCGCCAACACGCCCGCCGACGGCATGGTCACCGGCATCGGCAGCGTCAACGCCAAACACTTCGGTCCCGAAAAGTCGCGCTGCGTGGTGATGGCCTACGACTACACCGTGCTGGCCGGCACGCAGGGCATGCGCAACCACCACAAGAAAGACCGCATGCTGGCGATCGCGCATCAGTTGAACCTGCCGGTGGTGCTGTTTGCCGAAGGCGGCGGCGGGCGACCGGGCGATGTTGATATGCCGATCGTCGCCGGCCTGAACAACCACACCTTCAGCCAATTCGCGGCGCTGTCGGGCAAGGTGCCGGTCGTGGGCATCGTGCATGGGCGCTGCTTCGCGGGCAACGCGGCGCTGTTGGGCTGCGCCGACGTGATCATCGCCACCGAGGCCAGCAACATCGGCATGGGCGGCCCCGCGATGATCGAGGGCGGCGGCCTGGGCGCGTTCGCGCCCGAGCAGATCGGGCCGAGCCACGTGCAATCAAACAATGGCGTGATCGACGTTCTCGTCAAGGATGAGGCCGAAGCGGTGGCCGTCGCCAAGCAATACCTGTCCTATTTCCAGGGCGTGATGAGCCATTGGGAATGTGCCGACCCGCGCATGCTGCGCCATGCGGTGCCCGAGAATCGCTTGCGCGTCTACGACATACGCGCGGCGATGCGCGGCGTGGCCGATACCGGCTCGGTACTCGAACTGCGCGCCGGTTTCGGCGCCGGGATGGTGACCGCGCTGGCGCGCATCGAGGGCCGTCCGGTCGGGATACTGGCGAACAACCCGCATCACCTCGGCGGCGCGATCGACGCCGAGGCCGCCGACAAGGCGGCGCGCTTCATGCAGTTGTGCAACGCGCACAACCTGCCGCTGGTGGCGCTGTGCGACACGCCGGGCTTCATGGTCGGCCCCGAGATCGAGGAGAAAGCGCAGGTGCGGCACGTGTGCCGCATGTTCGTGGTGGCCGCGCATCTGCGCGTGCCGTACTTCACCGTCGTGCTGCGCAAGGGCTATGGGCTTGGAGCGCAGGCGATGACGGCGGGCGGCTTCGATGCGCCGGTGTTCACGGTCGCCTGGCCGACCGGCGAGTTCGGCGCGATGGGGCTCGAAGGCGCGGTGCGGCTGGGCTTTCGCAAGGAGCTCGAAGCCGCCACCGAGGGGCCGCAGCGCGATGCGTTGTTCAAGAAGCTGGTCGCGCAACAGTATGCGAACGGCGAGGCGATCCACATGGCGCAGACGCTGGAAATCGACGCCGTGATCGATCCCGCCGAGACGCGGGCCTGGCTGGTGCGCGGCCTTGATTCTTCGGCGGGGATCAAGCGCGAGGCTGCCGCTTTCGTTGATACGTGGTGAGCGGGTTGTTGGAAGGTGAGGGCGGCTGCCCGCGGCTTGCTCGCGGCGACCGTTTCCGGGGGGCGTTTGCGGGGTTATCAGTCCTGCGCGCTTCGCCAGCCGAGTTCGGCCAGCGCGCGGGCTTGCCGTCCGGCTTCGAGCGCGTGCGCGCTCGAAGCGTTGCCCGCGATCGCCCGGCCCATGATGCCCTGTGCGATCGCCGCGGCCCGAAAGAGGTTGAAGGCGCCGTAAAAGCGCCAGGTCGCGCCGGTCATCGCCGGCAGGCCACGGCGTTCGCAATAACGCGCGAGGTAGTCCTCGACGCAGGGCAGGCCCAGCGCCGCGAGTTGCGCGCCTGACAAATCGCCGAGCCCGCGCAACGGCGGCGGCAACTGCCACGCCATGCAGTGGTACGCGAAGTCGGCCAGCGGGTCGCCGAGCGTGGACAGCTCCCAGTCGAGCACCGCGATGATGCGCGGCGCATCGTGCGCGAACACGAGGTTGTCGAGCCGGAAGTCGCCATGCACGATGCGCGTGACGGCTTGCGCCGGCACACGCCGGGGCAGCCATTCGATGAGCTGCTCGAAGGCTTCGATATGTTCCGTCTGGCTCGCGCGGTATTGCCGCGTCCAGCGCGCGATCTGGCGCTCCACGTAATTGCCGGTGCGGCCGAAATCGGCGAGTCCGGCGGCCTCGACCTTGACCTCGTGCAAGGCGGCGAGCACGCGGTTCATGTCGTCGTAGATCAGGCCGCGCTCCTCGCGGGAAAGCTCGGGCAGTTTCGGGTCCCAGAGAATGCGGCCGTCCATATAGTCCATCACGTAGAAGGCGCTGCCGATCACTTCATCGTCCTCGCACAGCGCATGCACGCCAGGCACCGGCACCCCGGTGGGCGCCAGCGCTTTCATGATCCGGAACTCGCGGTCCACCGCATGCGCCGAGGGCAGCAGCTCGCCCGCAGGTTTTCGGCGCAGCACGTAGCGGCGCCGGCCGGTATCGACGAGAAAGGTCGGGTTTGACTGGCCGCCCTTGAACTGCCGGATGTCCAGGCGTGCGCGCGCGTCTTCGTCCACGTGTGAAGCGAACCACCGTTGGAGCCGCGCCTCGTCCAGGCGCTGGGCCGGTTGTACCTCGGTGGTGCCGCTGAAAGCTTCGTTCATGCGTGTTGTCTCCTCGGTGAATGCATGCAGGGGCCACCACGCGGCATGATGCATGCGCATTCATTGTGAACCGTGTGTGAACCATGCAGCCTAAGGGCAACCCGGCTCCCAAAGCCAATGAATGCTTGGAATGAACCTGGATACAGCGAATGCATATCTCTAGAGTCGATCTCAACCTGCTCGTGGTACTGGACACCATCTACACCGAAGGTGGCATCACCAAGGCGGCCCGGACACTGCACCTGACGCAGCCTGCGATCAGCCATGCGCTGGCGCGGCTGCGCGACCTGTTCAACGATCCGCTGTTCGAGCGCCAGGGCCACCGGATGGTGCCGACGCCGCTGACCAAGCGGCTCATCGCTCCGCTGCGCGGCTCGCTGCAGTCGATCGGCGCGCTGCTCAACGACACCCAGAGCTTCGAGCCGGCCGTGGCGCGCAAGCGCTTCGTGATCGGCCTGCGCGACTTCATGGAATCGACCGTGCTGTCGCCGCTGCTGAAAATCCTTGCGGTCGAAGCGCCGAATGTCGAAGTGGCCAGCGTGCGCGCCAACCGCAGCAGTCTCGAAAGCGAGCTGGCCGCGGGCACGCTCGATCTCGCGGTCGACGTGCTGCTGCCGCTGTCGGATGCGGTCAAGGTCAAGCGCATCACGGCCGACAGCATGGCGGTGGTGGCGCGCCAGGGACATCCCGCGATCCGCGGCGCGCTGGATCTGGACACCTATCTCGCGCAGCGCCACATCCTCGTCACTTCGCGGCGGCAGGGCATGGGCTTTGAAGACGTCGAGCTGCTGCGCATCGGCGTGCAACGCCAGATCGCGCTGCGCTGCCAGTTCTATTTCGCGGCCTGCCGCACGGTATCCGAGACCAACCTGCTGCTCACGATGCCGCAAAGCTACGCGCACTTGGCCAACCGCCAGTTCGGCAACCAGGTAATGGCCTTCCCGACGCCGCTGCCGTCGATGGATGCCTACATGTACTGGCACGCGAGCACCGACAACGACGCCGCCAATCGCTGGCTGCGCTCCGTGCTGCTGCGCTGCGGTGCTTGTTGAGACTCCCCACACTCCAACGGCACGAGAGGTCGGTCGCCGATCACGCCCCGGCAGCCTGCTCGGTCGGCAATCCGGCCAAGGCCAGAACCTCGGCCTCGCTCAGCGCCGGGCCGCCTGCCGCCGCGATGATGTCGGGTGGGAACTCCAGCGGTTTTCGTTTGTTGGCCGGTTTGCGCAGGCGCTCGCCGGGCTGGATCGGCGGGCCGTCTTCTTCCATATAGCGGCGAATGTGCTCCCACAGTTGCAGCAGGCCATCATCTTCTTCGTAGCCCTCGAAGCCGATGGCGACGTAGTCTTTCAATCGCTTGGGGTTGCCGTCCTTGCCGCCCCATAGCATTTGCAGCCACAGGGCGTAATAGAAAGTCTTGCCGAACCGGCTCATGAATACTCGGTAAACCCTCACCTTGGCGTCGTCCCAGGAGCAGGAAATCGGCGGAGAAACAATTGGCATCCAAAATTTGAATAAATCAAGTGGCATCTGCTTAAAAAAAGTGACGACACGAGTTTCTCGATTGAACATGATCGGCCAATCTGGCGGGGTTCGATACACAGTTCTAAATATGAAAATAGAGCCAAAAGTGAATAAAATAGACACCAACATCAAAAGCGAAAAAATGAATGCATGACTGATGAAATTTTCATTATATATACGCTCACCAAATAGAGTGCGATATGAATTTGGAATTCCAAAATTAAACGTCGCAAAATAAAAAAATAATGTCATGAATCCGCTGAAATATACATAAAATACGAACCCTTTTCGTCCGCCTCCTCCCTGCGGAGATCCAATTACAATAGCATTTTTATGTACATAAATCAGTGCATCTTGTGTGTTTGCAAGCTCATGAATCAGCTCCCTCTTGTCATCCGGAATCACCCGCCAGGGTTTGTTGAAGCCGTATCGCGCCATCTTTTTCGCTGCACCCTCAGAAGGCTCAAAATATGGTTCCGGCTGTTTCCACTCAGGCACCAATCCTTCGCGTGCCAACGGATCTTTCTTTTTCTTCTTCTCAATCTGTGTGTCGTTATTTTCTTGTGCGCTGTTCAATTTTTCAGCTCTTCGTCGATGATCAGCAGAGGTTCATTTTTCTTACTGCTTTGAACATACACTTATCACGCCCCAGCAGCCTGCTCGGTCGGCAACCCGGCCAAGGCCAGAACCTCGGCCTCGCTCAGCGCCGGGCCGCCTGCCGCCGCGATGATTTCTGGTGGGAACTCCAGCGGTTTTCGTTTGTTGGCCGGTTTGCGCAGGCGCTCGCCGGGCTGGATCGGCGGGCCGTCTTCTTCCATGTAGCGGCGAATGTGCTCCCACAGTTGCAGCAGGCCATCATCTTCTTCGTAGCCCTCGAAGCCGATGGCGACGTAGTCTTTCAATCGCTTGGGGTTGCCGTCCTTGCCGCCCCACAACATTTGCAGCCACAGGGCGTAATAGAAAGTCTTGCCGAACCGGCTCATGAATACCCGGTAGGTTCTTATTTTTGCATCGTCCCAAGAGAGTGAAACTGGATTCGGAGCGACTATTGGTTTCCAGAACTTAAAAAAACCAGGCTGTGCTCGTTTAAAAAACGTAACAATTCGAGTTTTACGATTAAATAAAATTGGATAATCAGGGGGAGTGCGATAGATGGTGCGCCACAAGAAAATTACAAAAAAAGTAGCAAAAACAGACATTGACGCCATAAAAATAAACATTAATATGCTCGATATGAAGTGTGGATTGTCTAGTTCTCCAATATATTTATCATAATAATGTGCGCGAGGTATCCCGTCTTCATACAACATATAATAAAACATCAGCGTAAGTGGCCCAAATATAAAAAGATAGGGTACATCCCATTTTCGACTGGCCGCCCCCGCCTCAGTGCCAATCACAATGGCATCCGGATGCACTGTCACCAGCGCACCCTTCGTGCTCGCCTTTTTGTGAATCGACTCTTTCTTGTCATCCGGCATCACCCGCCAGGGCTTGTTGAAGCCGTAGCGCCCCATCTTCTCTGCTGCACCCTCCAAAGGCTCGAAATACGGCTCCGGCTTTTTCCCCCACTCCGGTACCAGCCCTTCACGCGCCAAGGGGTCTTTCTTCTTTTTGCCCCGCGCGTCGTTGTTTTCCTGTTCGTCGTTCAATTTGTCAGATCCCCATCAATGATGAGCAGCGGCTCCTGGCTCTGGCTGCTTTGGACATATACCTCGACCTTTGCACGCGCATCGGTGAACTTGGATGTGTCCAGCATCACGCCGAATTCCATCGTCACGATGCCATCGCTGCTTTCTTCCGAGAAGTTCTGTTTGCCCACGCCAGCTGATGTGCCACCCACGCGCGAGACATTGCCCGTGCCATCGAAGCTTGCCTTGCCCACCAGCACTTCATTGCGGTTGTTCTGATTCGCATAGATGCGCATGGTCCACGGCAAGCGCTGACGCAGTTTCTGCGGTAGCTTCAGACGCAGCCAGGCTTCCCGCTCGAAGGGTAGATCGTTCATTGCGCTGGACATGCCCCCCATCTCTGCAACTCCGGCTCTCGCGACCGAGGTCAATAGGTTGCCCCCCACGTTCCAGCGGTACGAGAAGTCAAGCTGCGCGCACAGCAGCACTTTGTTGGCTTCCTGCACTTCTTCGTTCGGGTTTTTCCATCGGTCCGGGGCGGTGCCCCAGTGGATCATCTTCTTGGCCCAGGTCTCGACCGGGCGGTCCTTAAGCCATAGGATGATCAGGCCGACGATCACGCCCAAGGCAACGAGAATCAAGCTAAGTCCAATTAGCATACCGGCACTCACCAGGACTGCGCCGCCTGCTCCGACGATACCTCCCCCCGCAGCGAACACCCCTGCTACAGCGGCGCCAAAAAACAAACCAGCTTGTATGCGATACCCCCATTTAGCGCCATCGTCTCCATCTTGTCCGGCTCTATAAGCATTGATAGCCGCCTGCACCCCATCCATCGCCGTCGCCCCCGCCGATATGAACCCGGCGAGTTTTTTCACCCCCTGGGCCAGCGCCTCCTTCTCGGCCACCTGCAGCGCCCTGGCACTCAACTCCAGCGCCGCCGCTGATACGCCCAGCCCCGCAGCCAGTAAACCCGTCGCCGCAGTCAGGCGCTCCTGATCGTTGCCTTTGCCATAGTCGCGCCACGCCTTGGCCATCAGCATCGCTTGCAGCACTCCAAAGCCGGTGGACATCACCCCGCTGACGCTGCCCAGCGTGCGCGCACTGATCCGGGTCAAGTTCAGCAGTTCATCAAGATGCACGTAACGAACCACCTTGTCGCCGTAGATTTCAGCCGACTTCAGCGCACTGGTACCCGCAGCCTTGACTCCTTGCCCCACTTTGGCCGGGTCGGTCACCCACAGATACACCTCCACAACGGCCAGGCCCGCCTTGGGCGAACCATTGGCTTCGATCAGCGCCGCCCCATTGATCAGCAGGCTTTCCACCTTGCGCTGGCCCACTTGCCCGGCGCTGCTCATCGCCTTGGAGATGCCGCTGGTCGTGACGTTCCACAGCTTGACGGCTTCGGCCAGATTGACCTCGGCCTTCATCAGCGTCACGCCCGCCTTGCCGCACTCCCTCACGAGCCGCTCGCCGTTGCTCATCAAATGCATGGTCAGTAGCTTGTGCTGGTAGCGCAGCTTCTCCGACAACTGACCGGCTTTTTCCCCCGCCGCCTCCAGCTTGGCCATGACGGCCCCCGTTACTTGCTGCACCTGCTGCGTGGATGTCTGCGCCAGCTTGGATAGGGCCTTGACGGCCGTGTCCTTGAGTATTTCCTGCTTGGCTTCGGGTACGACCAAGTCCAGCACGTCCTTGGCCTTCTCCTCGATCTTGGCCGCCACGTCCCGAGGGTCCAGCGCCGTGTACCACGCGAAAGAACTGGCCTGGTTGCCCAGCAGCGCCCGCGTCAGCAGCGCCTCCTTGTCGTTTGGGTCTTCGCTCAGGAAGGGTTTGAACCAGTCCTGCCCTTGATCGGTAATCGGCCCGCCCAGCGTGACGTTGGCAACGCAGGCGCAGTAGTGCACACCGTCCACCGGGGTGTTCTCGTCAAAGTCGCAAGTGGTGACCAGTTTGCGCGCATCGCTTTGCAGCCAGGCGCCATAGTCTTTTTCAAGTTCCTTGAGCCGTTTCTCATCGGCGTCCACGCGGGCGCGGTAGGTGGCCAGGAATTGGCGGTAGGCCAGCTTTGCGCCTTGCTTGCTCAGACCGTCCTCGAATTTTTTGAGCATGTCGCTCGTTTGATAGTCAATCTGCTTCGCACCAGGGATCACGATGGTGCCGTTGTTTGGGTCTTCCACAGTGATGCCCAGGGGGTTGGGCGTCATGTTCTGATCCGGCGAGAACCAGGCTTCCTCGGGCAATTGGCCGGCCTCCTTCATCGCCTCGAATTCTTTGTGTGTGACCTTCTTGTCGTTCAGATGCGCGAACTTGGCGTTCTTCGTTTTGCGATCTTCCCCGCTTTGCTCGATGAGCTTGTACATGCCCTCGATCTGCAAGGCCGAGCGCAGCCGGTCGGCCTTGCCCGGTTCGCTGGCCCATTCATTGGCTGTGTTGCACAAGGTGATGCGCAACTGCGCCGCCTCGGTAGTTACCCCTTCGGCGTCGGGCACGCTCACGATCAGCAGGTTCTTGTCGGTGTAGGGCTTGTTGGGTATCCGGGCAATCAGATCCTGCGCCTGGCGTTGCACCAGCGCCGCGTCTTCGGGGCGCGCCTTGGCCTTGGCCCCGGGAAACAGCTTGGAGTTGGCCACTGCGTCCATCGCCGTCGGCGAGGGCTGCGCATTGGCTCCGTTGGTCTGGCCTTCCTTGGCCGGTATGCGGCGCGGAAACGGATTGCCCTTCAGAACGACCGGCTCCAGCTTCGGGTCATAGTCGGCCACGCACTGCACGATGTTGTCGGCCGTCAGCGCCTTGCCGCGCTGCGCGCTGCCGCTGCTCGCGTCGATGCACGCCATGCGCTGATTGCGCCGCTTTTCATTGCTTGAGTACAGCCTGCGCGTGTTCTCGCTCCACGGCGAGGAACTGAAGCCTACCCACACCTTGCCAACGTTTTTTGCGTCCTGGATCACGTACAGCATCGCCGTGGCATAACTTTCCGATCTCTGGCAGGCAAACTCCGAGGCCGGCGTTCCCGCCGCTTCCAGGGGGATGGGCGTGAGGTAGCCGCCATCGTCGACCCGGAAGACTTCCCAGCCCTTTTGTTTCTGGATCTGACCGGCGGGCCACTTCTCGTAGTAGGCGTACAGGTAGCCCTGGCGCAAGGTGCGCATCACGTAGCCCGAAGCGGTCAGCTGTGGATCGGCCACGCCCGCCAGCAAGGGAGCGATGGCGTCTTTGTGGGCATCGGCATATTTCTTATCGGCCAGGCCCGGGCGCACCAGCAGCACCGGCAGGCCCGCCTTCACGCACGCGGGGCAGCCGCTGCCACCGCAGGGCTTGGACAATGCCGCGGCGCTTTGCGCATTGGCCGTGTAGCTGACGGTCGTTCCTTCTTTCGCCATGACTTATTCGCTCCGTCCGTGTGAAGAGTCGGGTTGTACGTTTTCGGGGGCTTGCCGATAGGCCGAGCCGTCTTGCAGTTCGCGCCGGATGCGCTCCCAGCCCTCGGGGTCCGGAATTTCGGCCAGCACGTCCACCAAGGCCAGCGCCTTGTTGCGCGCTTTGTCGATAGCCGCGACGATCGCCGGGTGCGTGCACAACTGTGGATGGATTTGCAATTGGTAGGCGCACATCAGCACGAGTTCGTTGCTCTCGCGCAGGCCCAGATGCCGCGCCGCCGATAGCGCACGCATGGCCTGCGCCAGGTAGTCGGGCGGCAGCGCCGGGGCAAAGCTGCGCCAGCCGCGCAGCACCTGCTGCACCTGTTCGCAATCTTGTGTATGCGCCCATTGCTGCTCGGTCAGCTTGGGCAGATAAGCTTTTTCCGGGGCCTGATCAACCGGCGATTCAAGGGTATGCGCCGCCAGCCGGGCAGACCGGTCCAGCGTCCACCATTGCGTGATGGGGCCAAGCCACTGCACGCGTTCAGTTTCGTCGAATTGCGGCCACATCCATTCGAGCACGCGGCGATCGGCCAGCCGGAGGTATCGATTTTTGTACTTGGGCGTGACCTGCCGCATGCAGTACGCAAGATGGCGCGCCAGCCGCTCGGGCCGTGCGGCGCTGCACAGCCAGCCGTCGATGGCAAAGCCCTGTTCACTTTCCTGGACGGCGTCGCTTTGTTCGGCCAGCGCCGCCTCGACGCTGGCCGAGAGAATTTCCGTCGCGAAAGGTCGAAGGCGAACGAGCCTGGGCCACTGGTCTTCTCTCAATGGCGAATTGCGCAATACAACGGCAATGCTTTCGCATTTGGCATCCTGCAAGACTTCTGCCGCGAAGGGCTCCCGCAGCATGGGGTCGATGAGCAGGTACGCCTGCATGCCCTCTTGTGCGTACAGCACTTCGCCAAGGGTTCGGGTCAGCGATTGGGCCGGCATGTCTGCCTCAGATCGTGGCGGCGCCACCGGCGGCGGCGCTTTCGTCCTTTTTCGGACAAGCCTTCAGTGCGGTCTTGCCCACGCTGCCGCTCGCCGAACTGCTCCCCGGCCCCGTAAACGAATGCCACCCCGCATGAAACGTCACCCGCCCCGGCGCGTGGATCTGGATGTCGTTGCCTTCGAGCTTGATGTACGCACCGCCCGCCGTCAGCAGCACGTGCTGAGGCGCCAACAGGTTCACCTCCTTTTGCGTGCTCGCGATCCGCACTTGCTGATCGGCCGCCAGAGCGCTTTTACCGCTTTGGCTTTGCACGTTCACCGCGCCACTGGCCGCGTGC
>CAYTPC010000130.1:0-35649 GCA_964439605.1 uncultured Burkholderiaceae bacterium | reverse complement strand
GCCCGCCCGAGAGTTCGTGCGGCCGGCGGTTGCCATGCGTCGCCAGGTCAAGCCCGACTTCCTGCAGAACCTGGGCCATGCGCTCGGTTCGCTCGGAGCGGCTGCGCACGCCATGCACGCGTAAGGGAGTTTCGACGATCTGCGCTACCGTGCGGCGCGGGTTCAGCGAGGACGCAGGGTCCTGGAACACGATCTGGAGCTGGGGCCGGATCGCGCGCAACGCGCTCTGGCGCAGACGCGTGAGCTCCTGGCCCAGGAACTGCACCTGCCCGGAATCGGGCGGCGGCAACATCAGCACCGCCTTGACGAGCGAGGACTTGCCGCAGCCGGATTCCCCGACGATGCCAAGTACTTCGCCGTCCCTGATCTCCAGCGACACGTCATCGACCGCGACGTGCGCCTTGCCTTGGGCATCTTTGTAAATCCGCCGCACGTTCCGGGCCGACAGGATGACGGCCGGGTCCTGCGAATTCGCGGGGACGGAGGGGGTCCCGATGGTACTCATGGGTTCGGCTTCCGGTCGCTGGTGGATGGGTAGTGCGGTGGATTCCAGCACGCGAAAATGCCTTCTGCGTCTTCGACCATCGGGGGCTGTTGCGTGTGGCAACGCTCCTGCACGGCTTCGCAGCGCGGCGCGAAGGGGCAGCCAACGGGCGGCGAGGTCAGGGTTGGCGGCCTGCCTTTGATGGTGTACAGGCGCTCGTGCGGCACGCTTTCCAGACTCGGGATCGCGTGCAGCAGGGCGCTGGTATAGCGCATGCGCGGGCGCATGAAGGTCTGTTCTACCGACGCCTGCTCGACCATCTGGCCGCCGTACATTACGCCGACACGCTCGCATACCTGCGCGACCACGGCGAGGTTGTGGCTGATGAGCAGAAGCCCCATGCGATGCTGCTCTTGCAACTTGCGCAGCAGTTCGAGCACGCGCGCCTGCACGGTGACGTCGAGCGCCGTGGTCGGCTCGTCGGCGATTAGGAGTTGCGGATCGGCGGCGAGCGCGATCGCGATGACCACGCGCTGGCGCATGCCGCCTGAGAACTGGTGCGGCGAGTCGGCAAGGCGCTGCGCGGGCGAGCGGATACCGACCTGGGCCAGCAACTCGACGGCGCGCTCGCGCACTTGGCGCTGCGTGTACGAGCCGTGACGCTGCAAGACTTGCGTGATCTGACGGCCAATGGTCTGCACGGGATTGAGCGAACTCATCGGGTCCTGAAACACGAAGCCGATGCGCCGGCCGCGCACGCTGCTCAGCGCGTTCTCGTCGAGAGCCAGCAGATCGGTACCGTCAAGCCGCACCGAACCGCTGCAACTAGCGTACGGCGCGCCCGGCAACAGGCGGGCGATGGTGCGCGCGAGCACCGATTTTCCCGAGCCCGACTCGCCGACGATACCCATGGTCGCGCCGACGTCGAGGCGGAAGTTCACGCCGTTGACGGCGTGCAGCGTTCCGCGCGGCGTATGGAATGTGGTGCGGAGATCACTCACCTCAAGCAGTGGTGTGCTCACAGTGCGCTCCCACGGTTGTTGATACGGCGTTGCAGGCGCTCGCCCAGGCTGTGCAGCGACAGGATCGTCAGGTACAGGATCGCCGCCGGCAGTAATGAAGCGTGCGGCGCCTCGCGCAGGGAGGACACCTCCGACGAGACCATGCCGCCTAGGGTAGGTATCGGCGGCTGTACGCTCAGTCCCAGAAAGGCCAGCGTGCCTTCGGTCACTGCGGCCAGCGCCGTCATGATGAGCGCGAAGACCATCAGCGCGGGCAGCAGATTGGGGACGATCTCGGAGAGCAGAACGCGCGCATGGCTCATGCCCAGGGCCCTCGCCGCGGTGACGAAGTCCTGCTTGACGATGGACATCGTGTTGACCCGCGCCATGCGGCTGAAGGTCCCCGAGAACACGAAGCCCAGCATGCAGGTGACCTTGATGAGAGCATTGCCCGGATACGCCATCACAACCATCACCAGGACGACGGCGGGAAAGGCAAGCAGGGTGTTGCTGATCGACATCAGCACGCGATCGGTGGCGCCGCGGAAGTAGCCCGCCACCATGCCAATGCCGCCGCCCACCGCGAGGCCAATCAGCACAGAGCCAATACTGACGATCAAGGTCACGCGCAAGCCGTAGATGGCGCGTGAGAACATATCCCGCCCGAGCGAATCGGTGCCGAACCAGTGGTCCGTGCTCGGCGGTTGCAACACCTGCATGAGGTCCTGGGTACCGGGGTCCTGGATCGGCAGCACCGGCGCGAGGAGGCTCAAGATCATCATCGTCAGCAGCCAGGCGAGCGGCAGCGCCAGGCGGCGCCAGGAAATCGCGCGTCGCGCCAATGCTGCTCCCTTCTTCATTCGAGTTCCCCTTCGCGCAGGCGCGGATCGATCGCGGCGCACAACAAATCAATGAAGAGATTGATGGCCACGAAGCCGCCGGCGATGAGCAAAACGATGGCCTGCATCAGCGCGTACTCGTGGCGAAAAATCGATTCAACGAGCAGTTGCCCCAATCCGGGCAGGCCGAACAGCACTTCGATCACCAGTGTGCCGCCGAGCAGCCGGCCGATGCCAAGACCGACCGCAGTCACCAGATTGACCGAAGCCGGGCGCAGCGCACAGCGCCAGAGGATCGTCCGGCGCGACAGACCGGCTGCGCGGGCCAGCAGGATGTAGTCCTGCTGCAGTACCTCGCTGATCTCGCGCCGCAGCACCCGCATGTAGATCGGCACGTCATGCAGCACCAGCGCCGCCACTGGCAGCGCCATCATGCGCAGGTTCTCTGCCAGGTCTTCTCTCGGCGGCGTGTAGCCCGAAGCCGGCAGCCACTCCAGGTGGATCGCAAACAAATAGATCAACAGGAGACCGATCAGAAAAGCGGGCGATGCGAGGAAAGTGAGCGATGTATTCATCAGGACGCGGTCCAGCGCGCGCCCCGGCCGAAAGCCCGTCCAGATGCCCAGCGGCACGGCGATGGCCACCGAAAGGGTGAGAGTCAGGATCATTACCTCCAGCGTCACCGGCAGCCGCGCAGCGATTGCATCGATCACCGATTGCCCCGAGTGGTACAGACGCCCCGCGTCACCTTGTACCAAGGCGGCCAGCCAGCGCAGATAACGTTCGTACAGCGGCTGCGTGACACCGAGTTCGCGATTGAGCGCGGTGACCGCCTCCGGCGAGGCCGCATCCCCCATCATCGACACTGCCGGATTGCCCGGCAACAGCGCTACCAGCACGAAGCTGATCATTGAGATGATCAGCAACATCGCCACCACCCCGGGTGCTTCCCGTACCAGGCGCCGGAAAACGCCGAAAAGCAGGTGTTTCATTGCCGTTTTCAGGGGTTATTCTTTCCAGACTTCGCCGACGCGGATCAGTCCATCGGGCATCGGCTTCATGCCTTTGACGACGGAGGGGTTGAAGATCAGCGATGACGTCGTGTAGCCGAGAAAAATGAACGGCAAATCCTTCGCCAGCAAGTCGGTGATGCGCGAGTAGATCTTGCGGCGCTCGAGCGGGTTGAGTTCGCGCCGCCCTGCCTCCAGCAGTTCGTCCATTTTCGGATTGGCGTATTGCCCGAGATTCGTTGATGGCGTGCGCTCCGCCAGACGCGAGAGAACGTACGGATAAATCATGAGGTCCGGGTCCGCGCTGGGCACCCCGCGGGATACCGCGGCATCGAATTCGTGCCCCCCCAAGGCTTTAATGAGCCGGGCCGAATCCACGACCTGGATATCAACCTGCACCCCCACCGCACGCCACATCTGCTGCATGATCTGGCTCCCACGCAGCGTGATGGGGTCGTTGCTCGTCGTCAGGACCAGCTTGACCGGCTGTCCGTACTCAGTCAATAGCGCCTTGGCGCGCGCGGGATCAAACTTCGGGTAATCCGCCACCTCGTCAGGGCGCAGGTGCAGTCCCTTGCCGAACGGTGTGGTGGCCAACTCCGGCTGGTTGTAATACGCCACCTTGAGGAACTGCGGACGGTTCGTTGCGTGCGCCAGGGCCAGCCGCACGCGCGGGTCCTTGAGCTGCGGATGCGTCATCCGCAGTACGATGAAAAACGCGCCGAAGCCGTTCGATGTCATCACGCTGAATTTCTTGTTGTCGCGCATCTCCGCGACGAAGCGCGGCGGCGGACTCATGATGATGTCGAACCCGCCCGATCGCAGCGTCGCCTCGCGCGTTTCGCGGTTTTGCAGCCCCTTGAACACGACCTTGTCAAGGAAGGGACGGTCGGGTTTCCAGTAGTTGCGGTTGCGTTCAGCGATGAAACGTGAGCCCTGGATCCATTCGACGAAGCGAAATGGCCCCGTTCCCACGGGCTTCTGGCCAAACTCCGCGCCGGCCGCCTGCACGGCCTTGGGCGAAGCCATCATGCCCGGCGCATCGGCGAGAACGGCCGGAAACGACGCCATCGGCGCTCTCAACCGAATTTGCACCGTGCGCGGATCGGTGGCCTGCACTTTCTCGATCAGCGAAACGTTGACCAAGCAGCGGCAGAGATTCTGCGGATCGCGGACCCGATCCAGGTTGAAGACGACCGCCGCAGCGTCCAGCGGGGTGCCGTCATGGAAGCGCACGCCCTCGCGCAGCTTGAGCGTATAGAGCAGGCCGTCGGTCGTGACGGTGTACGACTCGGCCAGGCCGGGCACGATACGGCCCGCGGCGTCGCTGTCGAGCAGCGTGTCGAAGACCGCCATCGCATACTGTTTGTAGACGACGGTGCTGATTCGCAGCGGATCCAGCGAGGCCGGGTCGACTTCGGTGCCAACGGTCAGCGTGCCGCCGTATTTGCCTTCCGCAGCCAATGCGACCGGCGCCGTCAAGCACAGCGCTGTCGCCCAGGCCCATATAGCAAGGCGCCTCAGCGAGCGGCCGCCCATGCGGGGGATGTCCGTGGAAGCTGATTTCATTTCGTCTCCTTTATTCTGAGTTGCAGTTGACAACGCACTCGAAAAAGCTCAACCCCGTCGTGTCGGCGCGAGCTTGCGGTCGATTCTGGCTACTGCGAACCAGTCACTCGGAACAATTCCCCGAAGCTGTTTTCCGACAAGCTCATACAGCCACTTTCCTGCGCCAACCGCAGTTTTCAGGCTACTCGGCGAGACACAGTATGCTACTTGCTAAGTAATAAGCAAGTTAGAGAATTCCCTAGTAATCTTCGGCGCTGCATGGCACCGGCGAGCGCTGCCGACGAATGCCATTCTTTCGAGGCTCTTGCAAAACTTCCGCTCGGTGGCAGGTCTTCCGGGCCGGCAAAGAGATAATCTCAGCTTATGTCGGACGTATTCCAACAACCCTCGTTCGCACGGCGAATGGCGCCTGTTTTCCTGGGATTCGACGGGCTGCTCGCTTTCTCGGTGCTGCTGCTGGCCTGTGCGGGCCTGCTGACGATGTATTCATCGGGCTATGACCACGGCACCCGTTTCTTCGATCATGGCCGCAACATGCTGTTGGCTGCCGGCATCATGTTCGTGGTGGCGCAGATACCGCCGCAGCGGCTCTTGGTGATCGCGGTGCCGCTGTACTCGGTGGGCGTGGCGCTGCTGATTGCGGTGGCTGTATTCGGCATCACCAAGAAAGGGGCGCAGCGCTGGATCAACATCGGGATCGTGATTCAGCCCAGCGAGATTCTCAAGATCGCGATGCCACTGATGCTGGCCTGGTGGTTTCAGCGCCGCGAAGGGCAGTTGCGCCCGCTCGACTTCGCGGTCGCGACGGTGTTGCTGGCGGTCCCGGTGGGGCTGATCGTCAGGCAGCCTGATCTGGGCACTGCGCTGTTGGTGCTCGCGGCCGGGTTGTCGGTGATTTTCTTCGCCGGCCTGTCGTGGAAGCTGATCGTGCCGCCGGTGGCCATTGTGGCCGTGCTGGTGGCCTTGTTCGTCGGTTTCGAGTCGACGCTGTGCGCCGACAATTTTGATTGGCGCATCCTGCATGACTACCAGAAGCAGCGCGTGTGCATGCTGCTCGATCCGGGCAAGGATCCGCTCGGCAAGGGCTTTCACGTGATTCAGGGCATGATCGCGATCGGCTCGGGCGGCGTCGGCGGCAAGGGTTTCTTGCAGGGCACGCAGACGCACCTGGAGTTCATTCCCGAGCGCACGACCGATTTCATCTTCGCGGCCTATTCGGAAGAGTTCGGCTTCGTGGGCAACCTGCTGCTGATCGGCGCCTTCATCCTGCTGATCTTTCGCGGCCTGTTCATCGCCATGGATGCGCAGATGCTGTTCTCGCGCCTACTGGGCGGTGCGGTGGCGATGACCTTCTTCACCTACGCTTTCGTGAACATGAGCATGGTCAGCGGCATCCTGCCGGTGGTGGGCGTGCCCCTGCCCTTCATCAGCTACGGCGGTACCGCGATGGTCACGCTGGGATTGGGGCTAGGCATTCTGATGTCGATCGCGCGCGCGCGAAAGTTCACCGAGCCCGAGAAGAAGCTCTAAAGAAGCTTTGAATAATCCTGCGTGACCAGCTACCGCTGGCCCTGCCTACAATCGTGCAATGATTTCCCGCGAGCCCACTCTTGAGCGCCTGGCGACGGCGCAACAGCTTTTGCTTACGCCATTCGGGCTCGACGAGGCCAAGCTCTCGCGCGCGCTCGGCCAGATCACCGCGCATGGCGTCGATGACGCCGACCTTTATTTTCAGCACAACCGCAGCGAGGGCTGGAGCCTTGAGGAAGGCATCGTCAAGACGGGCAGCTTCAGCATCGACCAGGGCGTCGGCGTGCGCGCCGTCAGCGGCGAGAAAACGGCTTTCGCCTATTCGGACGAGATCTCGCTGGCCTCGCTGCTCGATGCGGCGCGCACCGTGCGTTCGATTGCCGCCGCCGGCCGCGGCGCCCGCGTCAAGCTGCCGGCGCGCCGGATCGCGCCAAGCCGTTCGCTGTATGGCGATGTTGATCCGATCGCCACGCTCGACAGCACGGCCAAGGTGCGGCTGCTCGAAAAGGCCGAGCGGCTCGCGCGCTCGCGCGACCCTCGCATCGTGCAGGTGATGGCGGGGCTGGCCAGCGAATATGACGTCATCCTCGTTGCGCGCGCCGATGGCACGCTGGCGGCCGACGTGCGGCCGCTGGTGCGGCTGTCGGTGACCGTCATCGCGGAGCACAACGGCCGGCGTGAAATCGGCTCGGGCGGCGGCGGCGGCCGCTTCGGGCTGACCTGCTTCGACGAGGAGCGCATCACGCAATACGTTGACCAAGCGGTCCAGACTGCGTTGATCAATCTTGAATCGCGCCCCGCGCCGGCGGGCGAAATGACGGTCGTGCTCGGTTCGGGCTGGCCGGGCATCCTGCTGCACGAGGCGGTGGGCCACGGCTTGGAGGGCGATTTCAACCGCAAGGGCTCAAGCGCGTTTTCGGACCATATCGGCCAGCGCGTCGCGGCCCGGGGCGTGACCGTGCTCGACGACGGCACCATGGCCGGCCGGCGCGGCTCGCTCAACGTCGACGACGAGGGCAACGCGAGCCAGTGCAACGTACTGATCGAGGACGGCATTCTCAAGGGATACCTCCAGGACACGCTCAACGCGCGGCTCATGAAAGTCAAGCCCACGGGCAATGGCCGGCGTGAAAGCTACGCCCACGTGCCGATCCCGCGCATGACCAACACCTACATGCTCGGCGGCGACAAGGATCCGAAGGAAATCGTCGCGAGCATCGACAGGGGCCTGTATGCCACCAACTTCGGCGGCGGGCAGGTTGACATCACCAGCGGCAAATTCGTGTTTTCCGCGAGCGAGGCTTACTGGGTGGAGAAAGGGAAAATCCTGTACCCGGTCAAGGGCGCGACCATCATCGGCAACGGCCCCGACGTGCTCACGCGGGTGAGCATGATCGGCAACGACATGGCGCTCGATGACGGCGTCGGCACCTGCGGCAAGGACGGCCAGAGCGTGCCGGTCGGCGTGGGGCAGCCGACGCTGCGCATCGACGGCCTGACGGTGGGCGGCACGGCGTAGAGCCTGATACAGCGATCGCGCGGGGCTTAGGGGCTTAGGGACTTACTCAGGGGTTTCCCTTGTCTATGCTATATTCGACCGCAATGTTTACTTCAAGCGTTTGCTACTTTGCTTATTTTTGGTTCCCGGAAGTCCGGCGAGCGAGGGCGTGCGCGTAAAGCAGACATCAAGCAAGTTACCTCCAGTGAACCGCCGGCGCCCGCAAGCTCCGGCGGTTTTTTTTGCCCCAACCTTTCAATCCATACGAGGACGATCCTGATGAGCACGAACCCTGCCCAGACCGGACAGAACTGGCATGCGCGCGCCGAGAAAACAAGCAAAACCGACGACCAGCGCATCAAGGACATCAATGTGTTGCCACCGCCCGAACACCTCATTCGCTTCTTCCCGATCAGCGATACACCGGCCGAGGCGCTGATTTCATCCACGCGCCACACCATCCACCAGATCGTCAACGGCGAGGATGATCGGCTGCTCGTGGTCATGGGGCCATGCTCGATCCACGACCCGGCCGCCGCAATCGAGTACGCGCGCCGCCTGAAGGCCGAGCGCGACCGGTTTGCCGGCACGCTGGAAATCGTGATGCGCGTGTACTTCGAAAAGCCGCGTACCACCGTGGGCTGGAAGGGCCTCATCAACGACCCCTACCTGGACGAGAGCTACCGCATCGACGAGGGCCTGCGCATCGCGCGCCAACTGCTGATCGACATCAACCGCATCGGCCTGCCCGCGGCCAGCGAGTTTCTGGACGTGATTTCCCCGCAATACATCGGCGATCTGGTTTCCTGGGGCGCGATCGGCGCGCGCACCACCGAAAGCCAGGTACACCGCGAGCTTGCATCAGGGCTATCGGCGCCGATCGGCTTCAAGAACGGCACCGACGGCAACGTCCGCATCGCCACCGACGCGATCCAGGCCGCCGCACGGCCCCATCACTTCTTGTCGGTGCACAAGAACGGGCAGGTTGCGATCGTGCGCACGCGCGGCAATACCGATTGCCATTTGATCCTGCGCGGCGGCAAGGCGCCCAACTACGATGCCGCGAGCGTAGCCGCCGCCTGCGCCGAGCTTGAGGCCGCCAAGCTGCCGCCGCGGCTGATGATCGATTGCAGCCATGCCAACAGCGCCAAGCAGCACCAGCGGCAGGTGGACGTCGTGCGCGATATCGCGGCGCAGCTCGCCGGCGGCTCCAGGCAGATTTTCGGGCTTATGGTGGAGAGCAACCTGCAGGCAGGCGCACAGAAATTTACGCCAGGCAAGGACAAGGTTGCCGATCTCGAATATGGCAAGAGCATCACCGATGCCTGCCTCGGCTGGGACGATTCGGTGCGCGTGCTCGAACTGTTGGACGAAGTGATCAGGCAGCGCCGCGCAGCGAGGTGAAACTCACCCCCCCAGCGCATCCAGCAGCTTCTGGTGGATGCCGCCGAAGCCGCCGTTGCTCATGCAGACGATATGGTCGCCTGGCCGCGCCGCCGCGGCGATCGCGGGCACGAGTTCATCGATGCGGCCACTGATTTGGGCGCGCTCCCCCATCGGGGCCAGGGCTGCGGCGGCGTCCCAGCCCAGGCCGGCGCTGTGGCAGAACGCGAGATCGGCCGATTCCAGGCTCCAGGGCAACTGTGCCGCCATCGTGCCGAGTTTCATCGTATTGCTGCGTGGCTCGAACACGGCGAGGATGCGATCATCCTTCCGCCCTTCGTCGTTGAGCTTTCTGCGCAGGCCGTCGAGGGTGGTGCGGATGGCGCTCGGATGGTGCGCGAAATCGTCGTAAACGGTCACGTCGCCGCAGACGCCGCGCAGTTCCATGCGGCGGCGCACGTTATGAAAGCGCCCGAGTGCGGCCGCGGCTTGCGCCGGCGCCACGCCCACGTGTTCGGCTGCCGCAATCGCGGCCAGCGCGTTGAGCTGATTGTGCCGGCCCGACAGACTCCATTCGACCCGGCCGGCACGGCGCCCGGCGTGCAGAACGTCGAAGGCATGCGGCGGCCCCTCGGCATCCCAGGAACTGCCAGGACCAAAAGGCGTGATCGCACTCCAGCACCCCTGATCCAGCACCCGGCGCAGGCTGGCCTCGCCAGCATTGAATACGACGCGCCCGCTGCTTGGCACGGTACGAATCAAATGATGAAATTGACGCTCGATCGCTGCAAGATCGTCAAAGATGTCAGCATGATCGAATTCGAGGTTGTTCAGAACCGCCGTACGCGGCCGGTAATGCACGAACTTGCTGCGTTTGTCGAAAAAGGCGGTGTCGTACTCGTCGGCCTCGATGACGAAGGGTTGATCAAGACTGCCGAGCCGGGCCGAAACCCCGAAATCCATCGGCACGCCTCCGATCAGAAAGCCGGGGGCGCGGCCGGCGCATTCGAGAATCCAGGCCAGCATGGAAGTGGTGGTGGTTTTGCCGTGGGTGCCGGCCACGGCCATCACATGGCGCCCCTGCAGCACGTGTTCAGCCAGCCATTGCGGGCCGCTGGTGTAGCGGGCGCCGGCATTGAGGATGGCCTCCATCAGCGGGAACTTGGGGCTCCCGTCATCCAGGCGTCCACGCGAGACAACGTTGCCGATCACATAAACATCGGGCGCCAAAGCCATTTGATCGGCGCTAAAGCCTTCGATCAGCTCGATGCCCAGCGCCTGCAACTGGTCGCTCATCGGTGGATAGACGCCGGCATCACACCCCGTCACACGGTGACCGGTTTCGCGCGCCAGCGCGGCCACGCCACCCATGAACGTGCCGCAAATGCCGAGAATATGAATGTGCATCGGTTGATCCTGAAATCGCGCCTGAAGACTGCGAATGTTAAAAAAAGCTTTTTTAATCAATACCTTGAAAGAATTTTTCGGATCTGCGCGGCAGCGCCAGACTGGTGACCCTGACCGATTCCGGAAAACTCAGCGCGACAAGGGCCTGGCCAACTTCAAGACCGCCCAACTGCCCGTTTCCGGGTTGATTCTAGGAGCCTGCCGGACTTGGATCGCGGCAGACTGACCAAAGCCGGGATGCGTCGGCCACGAGGGGTTATTCAGGGCTTTTCAGGCTGTTTGCCCCGTCATGGGCACAATCGCCCAGATGAACACGTCCAAGCGGGAAATCGCCGTCGCAGCCGCGCGATTCGTGGTCGAGGATGGGCTTGAATACGGCCCGGCCAAACGGCGCGCATTACGTGACTTGGGCTTGCCGGCACGCACCCCAATGCCCGGCAATGACGAGGTCGAGGCCGAGGTTCGCAATTACATCGCCCTGTACCGAGCCGGCACCCAGCCCGGTGAGTTGCGTGCGCTGCGATGGCTGGCCCTGGAATGGATGCAGCGCATGGCGCCGTTTCGGCCGCACTTGACTGGCGCGGTTTGGCACGGTACGGCCACGCGCTTGTCGGAAATCTCGATTCAACTATTCTGCGACGACCCGAAGTCGGCTGAAATCGCGCTGATCAATGACCACGTCAGCTACGAACCGCGCAGGGTCAGCGGTTTTCACGGCAGGCCGGTCGAGGCATTGTGCGTGCGTGTGCCCAGCCGCGTACTCGGCCAGGAAGTGGGCGTACGCCTTCTGGTTTACGATCTGGATGATCTGCGGGGCGCTCTCAAGCCGGACGCACAAGGCCGCGCGCCGCGCGGTCATTTGGCTGCCCTGCGGCAACTGTTGGACAGGGATCAAACCGCATGAGTTCTGCAGGATCGACACGGCGCGGGTGGCTCTACGGCGCCGCCGCCATGTTGGCGCTGGCTGCGGGCGCCGGCGGCGTTTGGCTGCGCGCGCGGCGAAATGGGCCGTTCATCGACTCGCCGCAGGAGGATTTCTGGGCGCGGCGATTCGAACGCCCCGAAGGCGGCGAGATCGTCTTGCAGGCCATGCGGGGACGGCCTTTGCTATTGAACTTCTGGGCTACCTGGTGTCCCCCTTGCATCGAAGAAATGCCCATGCTTGACGGCTTTTTTCGTGAAAATGCTTCCGCCGGGTGGCAAGTCGTCGGATTGGCCATTGGGCAAGCGCCGGTAATCCGGACATTTCTGCAGCGTACGCCGGTCTCCTATCCGATCGGCATACTGGACAAGGAAAATGCCGAATGGATGCGCCAGCTCGGCAATACGGTCGCAGGCTTGCCTTTCACCCTGGTTTTGGACGCCAAGGGCACGGTGGCGATCCGCAAGGTCGGCAGGGTCACCGCCTCCGATCTGCAGGCGTGGAGGCATGTCCAGCTTCGAGGGTAAAATGTTGCTTTTTGTATCGGGAGCAGCCAAATAACGTCTGAACGAAGAAGAAGGCGAAAATAGGCAGCTGTACCCCGATTTTGGATGACTTAACCCATAAGCCGGCTCCGCGCTGGCATCGGAGTCCCATGGATTTACGCAAACTCAAGACGCTGGTTGACTTGGTGTCGGAATCGAACATTTCTGAACTTGAAATCACCGAAGCCGAGGGCAAGGTCAGGATCGTCAAGGGCGGCGGCGCAGCAGCGCCGGTTCAGCATGTTCAAACTTTGGCCGCCGCGCCCGTAGCCGCGGACATGGCTGCCATGGCAGCGCCAGCACCCGTGGCGGCTGCCGCGCCGGCCCCCGAACCGGAGGGGCACACGGTCAAGTCGCCGATGGTCGGTACCTTCTATCGCGCACCGAGTCCGGATGCGCAATCTTTCGTGGAGGTCGGCTCGCAGATCAAGAAAGGCCAGACGCTTTGCATCATCGAGGCGATGAAGATTCTCAATGAGATCGAGGCCGACCAGAGCGGCACGATCCTGCAGATCCTTGGAGAAAACGGGCAACCCGTGGAATACGGTCAGCCGCTGTTCGTCATCGGGTGATCATGTTCAAAAGAATCTTGGCTGCCGGCTGCGGCGCTTGCGCCTTGGCGCGGGCGGACGAGGTTCGGCCAATTGCCCCGGCGCGCATGGACGCGCGGGCGGCCAGCTGCGGAGGATGCAATGTTTAAGAAGATCCTGGTCGCCAATCGCGGCGAAATTGCCCTGAGAATCCAGCGCGCTTGCAGTGAGCTCGGCATCAAGGCCGTCATGGTCTATTCGGAGGCCGACCGCGACGCCAAGTACGTCAAGCTTGCACAGGAGGCGGTGTGCATCGGCCCCGCGCCCTCGGGGCAGAGTTACCTGAGCATGCCGGCCATCATCTCGGCCGCTGAAGTGACCGACGTGGAGGCCATCCATCCGGGCTACGGCTTCCTGAGCGAGAACGCCGATTTTGCCGAGCGGGTCGAAAAAAGCGGGTTCCAGTTCATCGGCCCTACCCCCGAGTCGATCCGGATCATGGGCGACAAGGTGTCGGCCAAGCAGGCGATGCTCAAGGCCGGCGTGCCATGCGTGCCGGGCTCGGAAGGCGAACTGTCCGACGATGCGGCGGTCAACAAGCGCATTGCGCGCGCGATCGGCTATCCGGTCATCATCAAGGCCTCTGGCGGCGGCGGCGGGCGCGGCATGCGCGTGGTGTACACCGAGGCGGCGCTGCTCAGCGCCATCCAGACGACCAAAGCGGAAGCGCAGGCGGCATTCAATAACCCGTCGGTGTACATGGAGAAGTTCCTCCAGAACCCGCGCCACATCGAGATCCAGATACTGGCCGACAAGCACCGCAACGCGGTCTACCTCGGCGAGCGCGACTGTTCGATGCAGCGGCGCCACCAGAAGGTGATCGAGGAATCGCCCGCGCCGGGTATTCCGCGCAAACTGATCGAAAAAATCGGTGAGCGCTGCACGGCGGCCTGCAAGAAGATCGGGTATCGCGGCGCCGGTACCTTCGAGTTCCTCTACGAGAACGGCGAGTTTTATTTCATCGAAATGAATACGCGCGTGCAGGTGGAGCATCCGGTGACCGAATTCACCACCGGCATCGATATCGTGCGCACGCAGATCATGGTCGCGGCCGGCGAAAAGCTGCCTTTCACGCAGCGTCAAATCGCGATGCGCGGCCACTCGATCGAGTGCCGCATCAACGCCGAGGATCCGTACAAGTTCACCCCGTCGCCGGGCCGCATCACGATGTGGCATCCACCCGGCGGGCCGGGGGTGCGCGTCGATTCGCACGTCTATTCGAACTATTTCGTACCGCCCAACTACGATTCGATGATCGGCAAGATCATCGTGCACGGCGATACGCGCGAGCAGGCTTTGGCGCGCATGCGTACCGCGCTCAGTGAAATGGTGGTCGAGGGCATTCAGACCAATCTCGCATTGCATCGCGAACTGATGGTCGACGCCAAGTTCATGGAAGGCGGAACCAATATTCACTATCTCGAAGAGTGGCTTGCCACGCATCCGCGGTAAAGGTGATGTACGAGTTGCGCTTGCTCGCGCCCGAGGAACGGGTGGAGATCCTCAGCGAGGCGCTTGACGCGCTGGACGCACTGAGCGTGTCGGTTGAAGACGCCGATGCGCAGACCGACGCGGAACAGGCGCTGTTCGGCGAGCCCGGCATGCCCCCGCCCAAGGAAAGCTGGCAGCGTTCGCGCGTGACGGCGCTTTTTTCCGGCGAGGCGCCCGCGCGCGAGGCGGCGGCGGTACTCGCGGCGCAGGATTTTTTCGCTGGCTGCGAGCTGGCCGGTATCGCCCAGGTGCCCGAGCAGGATTGGGTGCGGCTGACGCAATCGCAGTTCGAACCGGTGCAGATCACGCACACCTTCTGGATCGTGCCGACCTGGCATGAGCCGCCACCGCAGGCGCGGCAGGTCATCCGGCTCGATCCGGGCCTGGCTTTCGGCACCGGCAGTCATCCCACCACGCGCATGTGCTTGCGCTGGATTGCGGCGCATGCCGGCCAAATCGACGGCCGGCGGGTGCTCGATTACGGCTGCGGCTCGGGAATCCTCGCCATCGGCGCCGCCAAGCACGGCGCACGCGAGATCGACGCGGTTGACATCGACGAATCGGCGGTGCAGGCCAGTCAACTCAATGCGCAAGCCAATGGCGTACAGATCCACGCCGGACCGCCCGAACTGGCGCAGGGCCGGTATGACATCGTGCTCGCCAATATTCTGGCCACACCGCTGAAGGTGCTTGCGCCGCTGCTGTGCGGCCATCTGGCGCCGGGAGGGTCGCTCGTGATGGCGGGCATCCTCGAACGGCAGGCCGAGGAGCTCGCGGCGGCTTATGCCCCCCATGTCCGGCTCGAGCTCAGTGACCGCGAGGACGGCTGGATTCTGATGACCGCGCGCGCCTGAACTGAACAGGGCTCCGAGCTGCGCCTGCTTGCTGCCAGGACGGCCCCTACAATGCGATCCGCATGAGCCTCGTCACCCGTTGTCCGTCTTGCACCACCATATACAAGGTGGTTAATGACCAGTTGCGCATTTCCGACGGCTGGGTGCGCTGCGGGCGCTGTGGTTACGTATTCGATGCCAGCGTTTTGACGGACGAGGCCGGGGAACCGTCCAAACCCTCGCACGACGGCAGTGGCGTCTTCACCGGCGGGATGCGATCGTATTTCCGCAGGCAGTCCGCGTCCGCCGCGCCAAGGCCGGCGGACGAGTTGCTGGAACTGCTGGAGTCGTCCCAGTTACCGACCAAATCCACCATCGCCTCGCCGCCTACGCCTACACCGTCAGATGCCGTACTGCAGTTGCTGCAACCCTCGGCAGCCGACGAGCCGGCCGACGAGCCGTACACGGATGTCACGACCCTGCTGGGAAGCGAGGGACTGAAAGAAGAACCGGAAGAAACCGAATTCACGCCGCCGCCATTGAACATTCCGGTCCTCCCGGGAACGGGCGAAGGCGCCGAACCTTCCTTTATCGGAGCGGTGCCAAAGCCGGCGTGGAGAGCCGCGATCGGATCCAGATTGGCATTGAGCTTGGGTTGCGGGCTCGCCTTCGTGTTTTTGCTGCTGCAAATACTGATGCACGAGCGCGACACGATCGCGGCCTATGCGCCAGCCTTGCGGCCAACGCTGCAAGCCCTGTGCGGCATGGGCCGCTGCAAGCTGGATGCGCCGCGCAATATCGGCGCGATCACCATCGAGGGATCTTCCTTTTCACGCGGGCGCGGCCAGGGCTACCAGCTCATGTTCACGCTGCGTAACGCGGCGGCAATTACGTTGGCGATGCCCGCGGTGGAGTTGACGCTGGTCGATACGCGCGAACGCGCGATCGTGCGGCGCGTGCTGACGCCGGCGGAGTTCGGCGCGCCGGCCGTGCTGTCGCCGAAATCCGAACAGTCGTCTACGCTGGCGGTCGAACTCGGCGGCGCCCAAGAAAGCTCGCTGCCGCCGGTTGCGGGTTATCACCTGCTGGCCTTCTATCCCTGACCGGATGGGGTTTTCAGGCTACTGTTTTCCATTTCAAAAAAGGTTTCTTCAATGGCTGCGCTGATTTGCGGATCGCTCGCGTTCGACACCATCATGACCTTCCAAGGTCGTTTTGCCGATCAAATCCTGCCGCAGCAGCTGCACATCCTGAACGTATCCTTTCTGGTTCCGGAGCTGCGGCGCGACTTCGGCGGCTGTGCGGGCAACATTGCCTACAGCCTGAACGCGCTTGGCGGCACGGCCTTGCCGATGGCCACCGTGGGCAGTGATGGCTCGGACTATCTCGATCGCTTGCGCGCCCTGGGCATCTCGACCGAATTCGTGCGCCAGATCGGCGACACCTACACCGCGCAGGCGATGATCATGACCGACTGCGACAACAACCAGATCACCGCCTTCCATCCCGGCGCGATGCAACAAGCGCATCGCAACCGGATCGAGGCGCGCGAGGATATCCGCCTGGGCATCATCTCGCCCGACGGGCGCGATGCCATGCTTGAACATGCGGCGCAGTTCCAGGCGGCGCGCATCCCCTTCGTATTCGATCCCGGCCAGGGTCTGCCGATGTTCGACGGCGCCGAACTCGCGCGCTTCGTCGAGCAGGCCGATTGGATTGCGGTCAATGACTATGAAGGCAAGATGCTTTGCGAGCGCACCGGATGGGATTGCGCCGAGGTTTCGCGCCGCGTGCGCGGACTGATCGTGACCTTGGGCGCACAAGGCTGCGAGGTGTGGGTTGACGGCCAGGTGACGCAGGTCCCGGCGGTGGCTCCGGCTGCCGTGGTCGATCCGACCGGATGCGGCGACGCCTGGCGCGGCGCCCTGCTCTACGGGCTGGAGCAAGGCTGGCCGTTGACGCAATGCGCCATGCTGGGCAATCGCGTCGGGGCGCTCAAGATTGCGCAGCGCGGGCCGCAGAACTACACCATCGATCGCGATGCGATCATCGATGGCGTACAAACCCTGCCCGGTTGAATCCGTTCAGCGCCGCGCGTCTTCCCGCACCCAGGCGGCGGCCTTCTCCGCAATCATCAGCGTCGGGCTATTGGTGTTGCCGCTGGTGATCGTGGGCATGGCGCCCGCGTCGACCACGCGCAAGCCGCCGATCAGGCCGCCGTGGCCGTCGCGCACGCGCAGGCGCGAATCGAGCACCGCCATCGGATCGTCGCCGCAGCCCATTTTGGTCGTGCCCACAGGATGGAAGATGGTCGTTGCAATGTCGCCGGCCAGGCGTGCGAGTTCGTCGTCGCTCTGGTATTGCAGGCCGGGCTTCCATTCTTCGGGCTGGTATTTCGCAAGCGCGGGCTGCGCAACGATGCGGCGCGTGACACGCAGCGAATCGGCTGCGACTTTGCGGTCTTCGTCGGTAGACAGGTAGTTCGGCGCGATCGCCGGTGCGTCGGTGTAGCGTGCGCTGCGGATGCGCACCGAGCCACGGCTCGTCGGGGTGAGGTTGCATACGCTTGCGGTAAAAGCCGGGAAGGCGTGCAGCGGCTCACCGAAAGCGTCCAGCGACAGCGGTTGTACGTGGTATTCGATGTTGGGCCACTCGTACGAGGGCGAACTGCGCGTGAAGGCCCCGAGCTGCGAGGGCGCCATGCTCATCGGGCCGGTGCGTTTGAGCAGGTATTCAAGGCCGATCTTTGCCTTTCCGAAGAGCGAGGCGCTAAGCGTGTTGAGCGTCGGTGCGCCGCGAACCTTGTAGACCGATCGGATCTGCAAGTGATCCTGCAGGTTTTCGCCGACGCCCGGCAAATCGGCCATCACCTCGATGCCGTGCGTGCGCAGCAGGTCCGCCGGCCCGATGCCCGACAACTGCAGCAGTTGGGGCGACCCGATGCTGCCGGTACACAGCAGCACCTCGCGCGTCGCGCGGGCGTCCACGAACTCGTTCCCGGTCCAGATCCGCGCGCCAATGCAGCGCAGCGAGCCGTCGCCCTCGCGCTGCAGCGACAGGCGCGTGGCCTGCGCGCCGGTCCACATTTCGAAATTGGGCCGGCGATAACAGGCCGGACGCAGGAAGGCGCGCGCCGTGTTCCAACGCCAGCCGTTTTTCTGGTTGACCTGAAAGTAGCCCACGCCTTCGTTGTTGCCGCGGTTGAAGTCTTCGGTGTGCGGTATGCCCGACTGCACCGCGGCCGCGGCAAAGGCGTCCAGGAGATCCCAGCGCAGCCGCTGGCGTTCGACGCGCCATTCGCCGCCGTGGCCGTGGTACTGGGGAAATTGCGTGTCGGCGCGCTGGCCGGCATCGCCGAGGAAGTGGTCCTCGTGCTGCCTGAAGGCGGGCAATACCTTGTCCCAGCGCCAAGTGTCGTCGCCGGTGAGCGTGGCCCACTGGTCGTAGTCGCGCGCCTGGCCGCGCATGTAGATCATGCCGTTGATGCTTGAGCAGCCGCCCAGCGTCTTGCCGCGCGGGTAGCCCAGCCGCCGGCCATTGAGTCCGGCTTCGGCCTCGGTCTGATAGAGCCAGTCGGTGCGCGGATTGCCGATGCAATAGAGGTAGCCGACCGGGATGTGAATCCAGTGGTAATCGTCCTTGCCGCCGGCTTCGATGAGCAGTACGCGCAATTGCGGATCGGCGCTCAGGCGGTTGGCCATCAGCGCGCCGGCGGTGCCGCCGCCGATCACGATGTAGTCGAAAGTGGTATCGCTCAAGTTTCTATCTCCTCGAAGCAGGGCCGTGCGCCGGTGCGCCGTCTCTTCAGTTTCACAAGCGTAGTATTACCAGTTTCAAGATGCCCGTCGCGCTGCTTTTCGAATGGAGTTCGCCAGCGCGGCGGACACGGCATGGGCCAAGCAACATCAAGGAGAGTCAAGACATGGGGCAATTCATTCATCTCACCGCCAAAGATGGTTTTGCGTTTGCGGCTTACGTCGCCGAGCCGGCCGGCCAGCCCAAGGGCGCCGTGGTTATCGTGCAGGAAATCTTCGGCGTCAATGCCCACATCCGCGAGGTCGCCGACGGCTACGCGGCGCAGGACTACCTGGCCATTGCGCCGGCGGCTTTTCACCGCGTCAAACCGGGCGTCGAATTGAACTATGACGAGCAAGGCAGGAAAGACGGTTTCGCGCTCAAACTTCAAGTTGACGAACTACCCGCGCCGGGCGTGATGCAGGATCTGCAGGCGGCCATCGATTACGCGGCTCAGGCGGGCAAGGTCGGCATCGTCGGCTACTGCTGGGGCGGCTTGCTGTCTTGGCGCGCGGCCTGCACGCTTTCGGGCCTTTCGGCGGCCGTGGCCTATTACGGCGGCGGCATGACGGCGGGCGGGGATGCGGCGCGCCAGCCCAGGGTGCCGGTGCTTGCGCATTTCAGCGACCGGGATCAATGGATTCCGTTGGATACCGTCGAAACCTTTCGCAAGGCACACCCGGAAGTGGAAGTGCACCTGTACGAAGCCGACCATGGCTTCAATTGCGACCACCGCAGCGCCTATGACGCGGCGGCGGCCAAACTTGCACGCGAGCGCGCGCTGGCGTTTTTCGAGAAGCAGTTGCGCGGCAACTGAGAAACAACGGTTGACCGCCACGCCCAGGCGCGCGTTCAGCGGGGTATCCGGCGCTTTGGCAGCGGCATGTTGGGCGCCAGGTTGCTCAGGCGGGTCGTCAAAAAGTCGATCAGCGCGCGCAGCGCGGCGCTGTTGTGCCGCCGTTGCAGGTAGGCGAGGTACAGCCACACATCCTTGCGGGTGAATTCGGGCAATATGGATTCGAGTTCGCCTTCATCGACATAGGGTTGCACCACCACCGCAGGCAAGTACAGCACGCCAAAGCCGCGCAATGCCATTTGGATCAGCGGACTGGAGGCGGTGGCGTCCATGCGGCTCTTGAGCGGCACGTTCAGCACTTTGTCGCCGTCTTCAAAACGCCAATGCGAATGCGCGCCCAGGCTCGTCAGTACCAGCGCGGCATGCTCGGCAAGTTCACGCGGATGCTCCGGCTTGCCATGCCGGCGCCAATACAGCGGCGAAGCGCAGACCAGATGATCCATTTGCATCAGCCGGCGCACGATCAGGTTGTCGTTCTCGATCGGGCCGGCGCGCAGCGCCAGATCGATACCCGCTTCGGCCAAGTCGAGCGTGCGGTTGGTCAGGTACAGACTCAGCGACACCTCCGGGTAGTAGCTCAGGAACTCAGCCAGCAGATCGGGGATGTAGCCCTGGCTCATGCCGGTCGACGCCAGAATCCGCAACTGGCCGCTGGGCTGGCTGGCGCGCTCCTGGAGTTGCGCCACCGTGAGCGCGGCCATTTCGAGCAGGGGCGTGCTGTGTTCGAACAGTAGCGAACCCGCGTCGGTCAGGCTGACCGAGCGCGTTGAGCGGTTCAGCAGCCGCACGCCGAAACGCCCTTCCAACTCGGCCACGTACTTGCTGACCGTGGCTTTGGACAACTTCAGCCTTTTGGCCGCGCGGGAAAAGCCGCCTTGAATGGCGACTTCGCGAAAAGTCCTGATGAGTTCGAGACTGTCCATCCATGTGTCCTCGATGCAGTTGCAGCCCCCTATCGTAGGCCTGTTTCCCGGGATTCAATGAGCCCTTTTAAGCTTCGATTGTTTCTTTTTCGTGAACGTTACGATTCACTTCACTAAGGGTTTTTATCTATGGATTCGGCCCACAATTCATCTCACAGACCAGTAACCGAATGAGTCTGGAAAGCCGTTGGGTATGGCGGCCACCGTAGGCATCAAGCATGCAAGCCCGCCAGAGTCCATTCGATATTGAAACGATTGAAAGGAATAGAAATGAACCGCAAACTCATCGCCGTTGCCGCGCTGTCCGTCCTGGCCGTCGCCGCTCACGCACAAGGCGTCAACCGCCCCGCCGTTGAAGCCGAGGCCGTGGCTGCCGCTCACGCGCCCAACGCGAATGTGAACCCCAGCTCGCGCCCATTGGTCTACAACAGCATCGCCGACCGCGCCGCCGTTGCGGCCGAGGCCGTGGCTGCCGCACATGCGCCCAACGCGAATGTAAACCCCAGCTCGCGCCCGCTGGCCTATAACAGCACCGCCGACCGCGCCGCCGTCGAGGCCGGCGCCGTTGCCGCCGCTCATGCGCCCAACGCGAATGTAAACCCCAGCTCGCGCGTCAACAGCCGGCTGTAAACCTTCGCTGACGCAAGTCAGCCAACAAGGAAGAAGGCCCCACGCAGAGCGCGCGGGCCAAGACGAAAGTCAAAAGGCCGTACGGCGTCAGCGTCGTACGGCCTTCGTTTTTTCAGCGCGGCTTCGAATAGATCGCAAACAGGCTCTTCTGCACAGACTCACTGGCTTCGCAGCAGCCGTGCCGCATCGAGCGCGAAGTAGGTCAATACGCCGTCGGCGCCTGCGCGCTTGAAGGCCAGCAGGCTTTCGAGCATCACCGCGTCGTGGTCGAGCCAGCCGTTCTGCGCGGCGGCCTTGAGCATCGCGTATTCGCCGCTGACCTGATAGGCGAAAGTGGGCATGCCAAATTCATCCTTCACCCGGCGCACGATATCCAGATACGGCATGCCGGGCTTGACCATGACCATGTCGGCGCCTTCGGCGATGTCCAGCGCCACTTCGCGCAGTGCCTCGCGACTATTGCCCGGGTCCATCTGATAGACCTTCTTGTTGCTGCGCCCGAGGTTGGCGGCCGAGCCGACCGCATCGCGAAACGGGCCATAGAAGGCGCTCGCATACTTCGCGCTGTACGCCATGATGCGCGTGTGCACGTGGCCGTCAGCTTCGAGCCTCTGGCGGATTGCGCCGATGCGGCCATCCATCATGTCGCTGGGCGCGACGATATCCACTCCCGCCTGCGCCTGCACGAGCGCCTGCTTGACCAGCACGTTGACCGTGGGATCGTTGAGGATGTAGCCGGTTTCATCGAGCAGCCCGTCCTGACCGTGGCTGGTGTAGGGATCAAGCGCCACGTCGGTCATCACCCCGAGTTCAGGAAAGCGCTGCTTGACCGCCGCCACGACGCGCGGGATCAAACCGTTGGGATTGAAGGCTTCCTCGCCTGCCGGCGTCTTCAGGGCCGGATCGATGACCGGAAACAGTGCCAGCACCGGAATGCCGTTGGCCACGCATTGCTCGGCCACTGGCAGCAGCAGGTCCAGGCTCAGGCGCTCGACGCCGGGCATCGACGGCACGGCATCGCGGCGTTTCTCGCCTTCTTGGACGAATACGGGGTAAATCAGATCCTGCGTGCCGAGCGTGTGCTCACGCACCAGATCGCGCGTGAAAGCATCACGACGCAGGCGGCGCGGCCGTCCGGCCGGGAAAGGGGCAAGGCTGGAGAATGTCATGGTGAAAATTGTGCACCAATACATTCATTGCTCCGATGCGGCCCGTCATAGGCAGGCATGCAGTGCAGAAGGTGAGCCGCCTGGCCTGCATCCCCATTGATCCGGCGTCCTGCGGCATTGAGGCTCAACTTCGCTAGACCACGCCGGCCGGCTGCACGCTGCGGAGTCCAGACCTCGATCATTACGAGGACTTCTTGAAGAGGCTCAGTATTTTGTAAGTTATGAGGCGGCTCTTTCGCTCAGACGTTGAACAAAAAGTTCATCACGTCCCCATCCCGCACAACGTATTCCTTGCCCTCCGAGCGCATCTTGCCGGCTTCCTTGGCGCCGTGTTCGCCTTTGAAGCTGATGAAATCCTCGAACGCGATGGTCTGGGCGCGAATGAAGCCACGCTCGAAATCGGTGTGGATCACGCCAGCCGCCTGCGGGGCGGTGTCGCCCTTGTGGATGGTCCAGGCGCGCACTTCTTTCACCCCGGCGGTGAAGTAGGTTTGCAGGCCCAGCAGGTCGTAGCCAGCGCGGATCAAGCGATTGAGGCCCGGTTCATCCTGGCCGATTTCAGCCAGAAACAGCGCCTTGTCTTCGTCGTCAAGCTCGGCCATGTCGGCTTCCATCTTGGCGCAGATCGCGACTACCGGGGCATGGTGCGCCGCGGCGAATTCATTGAGCCGGTCAAGCAGCGGGTTGTTCCGGAAGCCGTTTTCGCTGACGTTGCCGACGAACATCGCCGGCTTGGCGGTGATCAGGCACAGCGGCTTGAGTTGTTGCTGCTCTTCTTTCGACAGTTTGAGCGAACGCACCGGCCGGCCTTCGTCAAGCGCGGCCTGGACCGTCCCGAGCAGCTTGACCATTGCCGCGGCTTCTTTGTCGTTGCCGGACTTGGTCGCCTTGGCGTAGCGTTGCACCGCCTTCTCGACGGTGCCGAGGTCGGCCAGGCACAGCTCGGTCTGGATCACTTCGATGTCGGTGACCGGATCGACCTTGCCGGCGACGTGGATCACGTTTTCATCCTCGAAACAGCGCACCACGTTGACGATGGCATCGGTCTCGCGGATGTGGGCCAGGAACTGGTTGCCCAGCCCCTCGCCTTGGCTGGCTCCGGCGACGAGGCCTGCGATGTCGACGAATTCGACGATGGCCGGCACCACGCGCTCGGGATTGACGATCTGCGCCAATTGCGCGAGCCGCGAATCGGGCACCTCGACGATGCCGACGTTGGGTTCAATGGTGCAGAAAGGATAGTTTTCAGCCGCGATGCCGGCTTTGGTCAACGCGTTGAACAAAGTGGATTTGCCGACGTTGGGCAAACCGACGATGCCGCACTTCAAGCTCATGGGGGATCCTCTGGAATCAAGGCGCGATTCTAGTTCCCTAAAATGCCTCGATGGCTCTTTCTTACGAAGTCTGTATCCGTGGCGGCGGCATCGTGGGCCGCACGCTGGCCTTGCTGCTTGCCGGCGCGCGCATCCCTGTCGCGCTGGTGGCGCCCGGCGCCGGCGCCGAGGGGAAGGACGTGCGAGCCTACGCGCTCAACGCGGCGTCAAGGCAATTACTCGATTCACTGCGCGCTTGGCCCGACGCCATGCATGCAACGACGGTGCGCGAGATGATTGTCGAGGGCGACGAAGGCGGCCGGGTGCATTTCAGCGCATCACAGGAACAGGCCGATGCATTGGCCTGGATCGTCGACGTGCCGGCGCTTGAGCTGCGCCTGGCCGAGGCGGTCCGCTTTCAACCGCTGATCGAGGTGGTCGCCGCGCCGGTGGCGGCTGCGCTGACGGTGGTGTGCGAAGGCAAAGCCAGCGCAACGCGCCAGATGCTGGGCGTGCACTATCAGGTCATGCGCTATCCGCATCACGCGATCGCCGCCCGGTTGCGCGCCGACCGTCCGCATGGCGAGACGGCGCGCCAATGGTTCAATGAGCGCGGCGAAATTCTGGCTCTTTTGCCGATGGGTGAGCCAGGCGGCTACGAAGTGGCGCTGGTGTGGTCGGTCGATCCGTTGCGCGCGCAGACGCTGCTGGCGCTGCCGGCAGAGGAATTTGCAAACGCCCTCAGCGAGGCCAGCCACAACACGCTGGGTGCGCTCACGCTGACGAGCGAGCGCGCTGCCTGGCCGCTACAGCGCGCCACGGCGGATCGCTGGGTGGGCCGCGTCGACGGCGGCGGCGCATGGGCGCTGGCTGGCGACGCCGCCCACACCATGCACCCACTCGCAGGCCAGGGGCTCAATGCGGGACTTGCCGATGTGGCCGCGCTGGCGCGCATCCTGCGCGAACGCGAACAGTGGCGCAGCGTCGGCGACGTGCGGCTGTTGCGCCGTTACGAGCGCGAACGCCGCGCTGGCCTATTTCCGATGGGCTTGGCCGTTGATGCGCTGCAGCAGCTTTTTTCGCACAAGGCCGGTCCGCTGCCGGAATTGCGCAACTGGGGCATGCGCGGCTTCGATCGTCTCCCCTTCGTCAAGCGCTATGTCGTGCAGCAGGCGATGGGGCTCGGGTAGGCCGCGCATCCGCGTAGCCTGCTCTGTTTTTTTGGCTTTTTTCCGACCAAGGGGTCTTTCATGATTCAGATCGCACGTATCCTGTTGACCGCGCTGGTCCTGGGCGCAACCTTTACCGCCCAGGCGGGTGAGGCCGAAATCCGCAAAAACCTGGCCGCGCAAATCCCGCAACTTGGCAAGATCGACGAGGTGAACAAGACACCGGTGCCGGGCCTTTATGAGGTACGGATCAACAATGCCGACATTGTCTACACCGACGAACAGGGCAACTACCTGCTGCACGGCAACCTGCTGGATCTGCGGGCACAGCGCAATCTGACCGAAGAACGGGTGAGCAAACTCACCGAAGTGCCTTTTAACAAGCTGCCGCTGGAAGATGCGATCAAGATCGTGCGCGGCAACGGCAGTCGCAAGCTTGCGGTGTTCGCGGATCCCAATTGCGGCTACTGCAAACGTTTCGAGAAAGATCTGCGCAATATCAGCGACATCACCGTGTACCTGTTTCTGTACCCGGTGCTCAGCCCCGATTCAACCGTCAAGTCGCACGCCATCTGGTGCAGCAAGGACCGCGTGAAGAGCTGGTATGACTGGATGCTCGATGGCGTTGCGCCGTCCGAGGCGCCTGGCAAATGCTCTCAGGCGCCGCTGCAGCGCAACATTGAATTCGGCCGCCGGTATGCAATCACCGGTACGCCGACGCTGTTCTTCACCAGCGGCAAGCGTATCCCGGGTGCGGTTCCGGCGGCACAGGTCGAAAAAGAGCTCACCGCCGCCAAGTAATGGCCACGCACGCGCCTGCTCCCGTGCGCTATAGCGTGACCTGCCACGATCGCCGCGCGCACCTTTTCGCCGTTGTCCTGGACATCGAAGCGCCCGCCGCGCGCCAGCGCGTTTGGCTGCCGGTGTGGATTCCGGGCAGCTATCTGGTGCGCGAGTTCTCGAAAAACCTGCTGTCCCTGCGCGCGCGGCAGGGGCGGCGCATGGCGCCGGTCACGCAGATCAACAAGAACACTTGGGAAATCGATTGCCAACCCGGCGAGCGTTTGCAACTCCAGTACGAAGTCTGCGCCTACGACCCCTCGGTGCGCGCCGCCTGGCTTGATGAGTCGCGGGGCTTTTTCAACGCCACCAGCCTGTGTCTGCGCGTCGAAGGCCAGACCGACGGCCCTCTGGAGCTCTTGCTGCACGTGCCCGAACCTATCGCCGGCAGCCCGCGCTGGCGCTGCGCCACGACTCTGCGGCCGGTCAGGGCGGACCGGCAGGGGTTCGGCCTGTACCGCGCCGCCGACTACGACGAACTGGCCGACAGCCCGGTCGAAATGGGTGACTTCTGGCAGGGAGAATTCACCGCCTGCGGCGTGCCGCACCGCTTTATCGTGGCCGGCGCGCCAGCGGCCTTCGACGGCGATCGTCTGCTCGCGGATGCGCAGACGATCTGTGAAGCCCAGATGCGTTTCTGGCACGGGGACAAGGCAGGCCAGCGCGGCGGGCCCAAGCCCCCGCACGACCGCTATCTATTCATACTCAACGCGGTACACGACGGCTACGGCGGCCTCGAACACCGTTACAGCACTGCGCTGATTTGCAGCCGCCGCGATCTTCCGAGGGTGGGCGCCGCCGCGCAGCCCGAAGGGTACACCGCGCTGCTGGGCTTGATCAGCCACGAATACTTCCACGTCTGGAACGTCAAGCGCCTGCGGCCCATCGAATTCGAACGCTACGACTACGGGCACGAAAACTACACCACGCTGCTGTGGTTCTTCGAGGGCTTCACGAGTTACTACGACGACTTGCTGCTGCGGCGCGCCCATCTGATCGACGACGCGAATTACCTGCGGCTGCTCGGCAAGAGCATCAATCAAGTGCTGCAAACGCCGGGGCGCCGGGTCCAAACCGTGGCGCAGGCTGGCTTCGACGCCTGGGTCAAATACTACCGTCCGGACGAGCAAACGCCCAACACCACCGTGAGCTATTACGCCAAGGGTGCGCTGGTGGCCTTGTGCCTGGACCTCACGCTGCGCGCCGAAGGCGCCTCGCTCGACGCGGTGATGCGCCGGCTCTGGCAGCAAAGCGGCGGCGGCCCAATCGACGAAGCGGCGATCGCGCAAGCCCTGCACGACGTCAGTGGCCGCTCTTACGCGCGCGAGCTGGCACGCTGGGTGCATTCAACCGACGAATTACCGCTGGCGTCACTGCTGCGCGCACAGGGCGCCGCGGTGCTCGAGGAGCCGGCGCAGCACGCGCAAACGCTTGGGCTGCGTGTTGATGAAAGCGGCGGCACGGTGCAAATCAAGGCCGTGCTGCACGGCAGCGCGGCGCACAAAGCCGGCCTCACCGCCGGAGACGAGTGGATCGGCATCGAACTGCCAGCAACGCGCAGCCAGCCCGTGCAAGGCTGGCGCATCAACAAGCTTGACGAGCTGGCCCTGCACCAAGGCACGCGCCGAAAAATCACCGCGCTCGTCGCACGCGACCGCCGGCTGCTGCGCCTGCCGGTCACGCTGCCAAACGACACGCACGTCTGGCGGCTGGTGCCGCAGGATGAAACGAAACTCGCCCAATGGCTGGCGCGGGGTTGATTTGGCTATTCCATCCCATGAGGAAATTGACCATGAGCTACGAAAACATCCAGGTACGCATCGAAGCCGGCAAAGTCGGCGTCATCACACTGAACCGCCCGAAGGCGCTGAATGCGCTCAACGACGCGCTGATGGATGAGCTGGGCGATGCGCTCCAGGCCTTGGACGCCGACGCGGCGATCGGCTGCATCATTCTCACCGGCAGCGAGCGGGCCTTTGCGGCTGGAGCCGACATCAGCGCGATGGCCCGGTACAACTTCATCGACGTCTACAAGGGCGACTACATCACGCGCAACTGGGAAATCATCCGTTCGATCCGCAAGCCGGTCATCGCCGCCGTCAGCGGTTTTGCGCTGGGCGGCGGCTGCGAACTGGCGATGATGTGCGACTTCATCATCGCGGCCGACACCGCCAAGTTCGGCCAGCCTGAAATCAAGATCGGCGTCATCCCCGGCGCCGGCGGCACCCAGCGCCTGCCGCGCGCCGTGGGCAAGGCCAAGGCGATGGACATGGCCCTGACCAGCCGCATGATGGATGCGCAGGAAGCCGAGCGCGCCGGGCTGGTCAGCCGCATCGTGCCCTACGACAAGATGATGGACGAGGCGCTCGGCGCCGCGCTGCAGATCTGCGAGTTCTCGCAAATCGCCATCATGGCGGCCAAGGAATCGGTCAACCGCGCCTTTGAAAGCGGCCTGTCGGACGGCGTGATGTTCGAGCGGCGCCTGTTCCACTCCCTGTTCGCGACCGCTGATCAGAAAGAAGGCATGGACGCTTTCCTGAACAAGCGCAAACCGGACTTCCGGCATCAATAACCGGAGCCTTTTCGGGGCCTCGCAGGCCGCCAAGGGAAGTTATTCGGAGCTTCCCTTGATATAATTTTCACTTCGGCGCTTTAGCTCAGTCGGTTAGAGCGATGGAATCATAATCCACAGGTCCGCGGTTCGAATCCGTGAAGCGCCACCACATCAATCAAGGGCTTGACATCACTGTCAGGCCCTTTTCTTTTGGCGCTGCCCGCCGAGTGCCAACTTTCCAGGGCTTGCTTCTTGATGACCCCGCCTTGGGCTCGAATGCGCTTCAATCGTCGATTTGGACGATGGACGCGACCCAGGCGCCTTCATAGCATCCTGAAACAACGCTGAATCAGTTTGCGCGGGTTTTCCTTAGCCGCAACGCTGGTGCGTCCTTGTTTGCGCGAGCCCTGGTTCAATCACAGTCAAGTAGGAGGCGCCCATGTTCGGCCTAATGCAGGACCGCCCGCTGCTGATCTCTTCATTGATCGAGCATGCAGCGACTTTTCATCCCGACACGGAGATCGTCTCCAAGCTGCCCGAAGGCGGCATGCACCGCACCACCTGGCGCGGCATGCGCGAGCTGTCGTGCCAAGTGGCCAACGCGCTGGCGCAGCTCGGCGTCAAACCGGGTGATTGCGTCGGCACCCTGGCCTGGAACACCTACCGTCACTTGGCGCTGTATTACGGCGTCTCGGGCTCCGGCGCAGTGCTGCACACGGTGAATCCACGGCTGTTTCCGGAGCAGATCCACTACATCGTGAACCACGCCGAAGATCAGGTGCTGTTCTTCGATGTGACCTTCGCGCCGCTGGTAGAAAAACTCGCGCCAAGCCTGAAGACGGTACGCCACTTCATCGCACTGTGTGGCCGCGAGGCATTGCCGCCTCTGAATCTGCCCGGATTGCTGGTTTGGGATGAATTGATCGGCGCACAGAGCACCCGCTACCAGTGGCCCGAGTTTGACGAGCGGACGGCGTCTTCGCTGTGTTACACGTCCGGCACGACCGGCAACCCGAAAGGCGTGCTGTACTCGCATCGTTCGACCCTGCTGCACACACTCATGGGGCTGGCGCCGGACACTTTTGGCATCAGCGCGGCCGACACGCTGATGCTGATCGTGCCGATGTTTCACGCCAATGCCTGGGGCTCGCCATACGTCGCCGCAATGGTTGGCTCCAAGCTGGTTCTTCCGGGCCCTCACCTCGATGGCGAAAGCGTGTACACACTAATGCGCGATGAGAAGGTCACGTTATCGCAGGGCGTGCCGACCGTCTGGCTGATGCTGTTCCAGTACCTGGACGCCAACCCGCGGATCGACCCCCGCAAACTTTCGCTGCGCCGCGTGAGCGTAGGCGGCGCGGCCCTGGCTCGTTCGATGCTCGAACGCTTCGAGCGCGATTTCGGCGTTGATGTCGTTCAGGGCTGGGGCATGACCGAAACCAGCCCGATCGGCACCATCAGCAAACTGCTGCCCAAACACGCCAATCTGGACGATGAGGCACTGGTCAAGATCAAGCTCAAGCAGGGCCGCGGAGTCTGGGGCGTGGACCTGAAAATCGTCGATGACGAAGGCCGCCCCCTGCCCTGGGACGGCCAGACCGCCGGGCACCTGCGCGTGCGCGGCCCGTGGATCGCCAGCAGCTACCTCAAGGACGAAGGCGGTTCGCCGATGGACGACGAAGGCTATTTTCGTACCGGCGATATCGCCACCATCGACCCCGACGGCTACCTGCAACTGGTGGATCGCTCCAAGGACGTCATCAAGTCCGGCGGCGAATGGATTTCGTCGATCGACGTCGAGAACGCGGCACTGGGCCATCCTGCGGTGGCTGAAGCGGCGATCATCGGCATCAGCCACCCGAAGTGGCAGGAAAGGCCGCTGCTGCTGGTCGTCAAGCGCGAGGGGCAGGAAGTGGACCGCCAGGCCATCCTCGACTATCTGGCCGAACGCATTGCCAAATGGTGGCTGCCCGACGATGTGATCTTCGTCTCCGAGTTGCCGCACACGGCGACCGGAAAACTGCTCAAAACCAAGCTGCGCGAGCAGTATGGCAACTACCGCCTGCCAACCTGACTGCACCGATCGGAGGACACACCATGCAACTGACACTGACCATCCACAAGGGGCGCCGCGAAAAACCAGAGGCCATTGCGGCAATCTGCGGTAACGAGCGCATCAGCCATCGCCGCATGGCCGACCGCGTCGCGCGCTTGGGTGCGGTACTGCGCAGCCTGGGCATGCAGCCCGGCGACCGCATTGGAATACTGGCGCTGAACTCGATTCGCTACCTCGAATATTTCTTCGGAACCTGGTGGGGTGGCGGCGCGATCAACCCCTGCAACATCCGCTGGACCCCGCACGAAGTCGCCTATTCGCTGGACGACTGCGATACCCGCATCCTGCTCGTCGATGACCGCTTTGCGCCCATGGTCCCGGCGCTGCGTAAATTGTCGAAATCGCTCACGACGGTCATCTACTACGGCGCCGGCCCGGCGCCTGAGGGCATGCTCGACTACGAGGCTTTGCTGGCCGCGGCCGAGCCGATGGAAGATGTTGGCCGCCACGGCGATGACCTGGCCGCAGTCATGTACACCGGCGGCACAACCGGCACGCCCAAAGGGGTGATGCTGAGTCACACGAACATCGGCATCAACGCGCTGTCGAACATTACCGCCGTACCGCGCCATGCGGTACATGTGGGGCTGGCGGTCACGCCGCTGTTTCACATCGCCGGCTGCGGCCTGGTGCTGCTCATGGCGCTGCGCGGCGAACTGCAGGTGATCGTGCCCGCGTTTGACGAACTGGCCATCCTCCAGGCCGTGCAGCAGCACCGGGTCAACGAGATGTTTCTCGTGCCCACGATGATTCAACGCCTGCTCGAGCATCCGCGCTTCGCGGAGTTCGACCTCTCATCGCTGCGGCTGATGCTCTATGGCGCGGCGCCGATCGATTCCGCGCTGCTTGAGCGCGCGATCGCCTCTTTGCCGACCGCCGAATTCGCGCAGGCCTACGGCATGACTGAACTGGCGCCGACAGTCGCAATACTGGGAGTGGCCGAGCATCATCAGGGGCCGAACCGCGACAAATGGCTGCGCGCCGCCGGCCGTCCGGCGCCGATCGCCGAAATCCGCATCGTCGATCCGCAAGGTCGCGAATGCCCGATCGGCACGGTCGGCGAGATCACCGTACGCGGCCCCATGATGATGCTGGGCTACTGGAACAAGCCGAAGGAAACCGCCGCGGCGCTAAAAGACGGCTGGATGCACACCGGCGATAGCGGCCGCTTCGACGAAGACGGCTACCTCTACGTCGTCGATCGGATCAAGGACATGATCGTCAGCGGAGGCGAGAACGTCTATTCGGTCGAGGTTGAGAACGCACTGGCCAGCCACCCGGCGGTCGCGTCCAGCGCGGTGATCGGCATACCCGACGAGCGCTGGGGCGAGCGTGTGCACGCGGTCGTCGTGCTGCGCCCGGACGAAGTTGCCGACGAAGCCGCGCTCATTGCCCACTGCAAGCAGTTGATCGCCGATTACAAATGCCCGCGCAGCGTCGAGTTCCGCACCGAACTGCCGTTGTCAGCCGCCGGCAAGCTGCAGAAGTTCCAGTTGCGCGAACCGTACTGGGCCGGGCGCAGCCGGCGCATCAACTGAAGAAGGCCGTATGACGCCGATCGCCTAAATTAACCGGCGCGCCGTAGGCGCGTCCGGGTTGAATGCATTGTTAGGCACTCGGAAAGCCAAGAACAATAGCTTGAAAAATTGCCGCCATCCCCGCAAAACAGGCAGCGCATGAGTTGATCCTACTCTGCAAATCAAGAGAACCAACAACATCAATTCTTTTGCCATTATTTTCGATTTTAATTGGACATCGGCCTCCATGGAAATTTACAAATTTAAGACCTTCCGGCACCTCTTCTTTGTAGTCGGACTCTACTTTCGCTACAGATGACCAAAACCAAAGCACTGCCGCAATAAACGCAGCAACCACCGATAAGCAATTAAATATCTGCAAAACCGCCATTTAGAACTACTTTGTTTTTATACCGATCGCCGAACGCAGCGATCGGGCCACCCATAATCCGCGCCCCGCCGGACGCGTGAGCGGATAGGACAGAAGCAGGCCCCGCGCCAATTCACAGCGCGTCACAGCGCGCGCGCGATCACTTCCTTCATGATTTCACTCGTGCCGCCGTAGATGCGCTGAATGCGGGCGTCGGTGTACATGCGAGCGATCATGTACTCATTCATGTAGCCGTAACCGCCGAAAAGCTGCAGGCATTCGTCGATGACGCGTCCCTGTGTTTCAGCCCCCCAAAGCTTGGCCATCGACGCAGTCGCGGTATCGAGCTCGCCGGCCATCAGCTTTTCGACGCATTGGTCGATGAAAGCGCGCCCGGCGGTGATCTGGGTCGCGATCTCGGCCAACTTGAAGCGTGTGTTTTGCTGCTCGAACAGCGTCTTGCCAAAGGCTTTACGTTCACGCACGTAATTCAGCGTCGCGTGGTAGGCGCCCTCCATCGCGGCCAGTCCGCCAACGCCGATGAGCAGCCGCTCGTAAGGCAGGTCGGACATGAGCTGGTAAAAGCCCTGCCCTTCGACCCCGCCGAGCAGATTCTCGGCCGGGACTTCGACGTCGTCGAAATACAGTTCGGAGGTGTCTTGGGCCTTCAGGCCGATCTTGTCCAGTACGCGGCCGACCCGGTAGCCCTTCGTGCCTTCGGTCTCGACGATCATGATCGAGATGCCCTTGGCGCGCTCAGCCGGGTTGGTCTTGCTGACGACCAATATCACACCGGCCAGGAAGCCATTGGTAATGAAAGTCTTGCTGCCGTTGATCACGTACTTATCGCCGCGCTTTTCGGCGCGCGTGCGGATGCCTTGCAAATCGGAACCGGCGCTGGGCTCGGTCATCGCGATTGCGCCCACGAGACTCCCGGTGGCCAGGCGCGGCAGGTAGCGGCGCTTCTGTTCCTCGGTGCCGTGATTGAGGAAGTAATGGGAAACGATGCTGTGCACCGAGGTGCTCATGCCGGACAGCCCGCGCCGGGCCGCTTCCTCGCTAAACACCGCCTGATGGCGAAAATCACCGCCTGCGCCACCGTATTCCACGGGGATGTCGGAGCACAACAGGCCAAGCTCGCCGGCCTTGCGCCAGACTTCATGGCCCACATGACCGCGCTTGCGCGCTTGCTCGTCGTTCGGCACCAATTCGGTTTCGATGAAGCGAACCACGTTCTCGCGGTACAGCTCAATCTCGGGGTCGGACCAGGATGGCTTGAATTTCAGACTCATGGCAAATGACTCGATGATTTTGAATACCCTACCCCGCAAGAGGCAGAGCGGTAAACGGCAAATCGCAGGTTAGCCCGTGAAGCGGAACGCCGCTTCGTCGGTTTCGACGGTTTATGCGCCCATGCAAATGTCTGGACAGCAGGCAAATCCACCCGTGCCACCCGCACGCGCAATAATCAACCCACGGCTGACGCAAAACGGGTTCTTGCGAGGCGCCTTTCCCCTGAACGCAACGCGGGTCCATCCTTGTCTGCGGAAGCCCTTCCACCTACTCATAGGAAGACGAGCGTTGTGGCAACCAACGAGGCATTCTCCCGCGTCAAGATCGACGCCCAACTCAAAGACCAGGGCTGGAATGTTCTCGATACGAATGCGGTGCGCTTCGAGTACGCGCTGCCGGACAAAACCAAGGCCGACTACGTTTTGTGCGACCGCCACGGGCGCGTGCTCTTTCTGGTCGATCGCATTCCGCTGGCCAAGCAGACCGAGGATGCCTTCACCGAGCACCTCAAGGACTACCCCGCCTACGTCCTGCGCGCGGGCCGGCGCTTTCAGGACGAAAAACGCATCACCATCACCACGCTGCAAAGCATGGTCAACATCTACCGCGACTACTCGGCGGGCTATTTCGACTTGGTGATCTCCGACGAATGCCACCGCTCCATCTACGGCAAATGGAGCGGCGTGCTCAAGCACTTCGACGGCAGCTCGACAGCCTCAACGAAGCCGTCTTCCCGCCGCCCTCCGATGACGGCGTGGAGACTCCAACCAGCCAGCCAGCGGCTTGGCAGTAGCTCCCGAAAAACTTGAAATGGTTATACTGATGTAACCATGAATATCGTACTGGACACTTCCGTACTGGTGGCCGCCATGCGTTCCCAGCGGGGGGCCAGTCAGCAATTGTTGCGATGCCTGCCATCGCCTCAGTTCACGCCGGCGTTGTCCGTGGCGCTCTACATGGAGTGGCAGGCCATGCTGACCCGGCCTGAACATTTGCCGCCGGGCATGGATGCCCAGCGAATGCTGGGCTTTCTGCGCTATCTGGCTTCCATCGCGCACTTGCAGGACGTGCACTACCTGTGGCGGCCTTTCCTGCGCGACCCGGACGACGACATGGTGCTGGAATGCGCCGTGGCCTCCGGCAGCCGCTACATCGTTACGCACAACGTCAAGGACTTTCGCCGCACCGATGGATTGGGGGTCAAGGCCGTTACGCCCGCCGATTTTCTACAGCTTCTGGAGTCTCCACCATGACCGCATTGACCATCCGCTTACCCGAATCCGTACACCGCAAAATCAAGGAACTGGCCGCCGGCGATGGCGTATCGGTCAATCAATTCATCGCCAGCGCCGCCGCCGAAAAAATGGCCAGCGTGATGACGCTGAACTGGTTGCGTGCCGAAGCAGCACAAGGCCGCCGCGAGGATTTTCTTGCGCTGTTGAATGCCGCGCCCGATGTGCCGCCGATTCCCGGTGACGAACGCAAGTAACCCCCGACATGCGCCGCGCCATCGAGCAAATCCGTGATCAGCGCACTGAATGCGCAAATTGATATCTGCAACCAAACCGACAAGATGATCGACAAGCTGCACATGCCGTTTCCTTCCTCGGTGGTTTATGGCCGCAAGGTTTAGCTCGTAGGCTGGAATGAAACGCCGTGAAATCCCAGCTTCAAGCCTCACCTTCCGCGCAGCGTCGCGCCTTGAACGCCAGGATCGCCAGTTACTTCACGTCCTGCGGCGATTCATCGCCGGATTCAGGCGGAGAAGCTCTCCGGCATTTGCAGCGCCACGACCTCGCCCTGCACGGTGGCGACGCCGCCCGCGTACAGCGTGGCTTCGACGACTACCTTGCGCCCCTTGATCTCCTTGACCCGGCCGCGAATCTCCAGTTCCGGCCCGAGCGGCGTCGGCTTCAGGTAGTTGACATGGAGCGATCCGGTGACGAAGCGGAAGGCCGGCAGGCTGTCCATCGCACGCCCCTCGGCGCGGTACATCGCCGCC
>CAYTPC010000129.1:0-12182 GCA_964439605.1 uncultured Burkholderiaceae bacterium | reverse complement strand
AAGGCCAGCGCGGCCGCCGTGGGCTCGTTGATGATGCGCTTGACGACCAGGCCCGCGATGCGGCCGGCGTCCTTGGTGGCTTGGCGCTGGCTGTCGTTGAAGTATGCCGGCACGGTGATCACCGCTTCGGTGACCGGCTCGCCCAGGTAGTCTTCGGCGGTCTTCTTCATCTTGCGCAGCACTTCGGCGCTGACCTGCGGCGGCGCGATTTTCTTGCCGCGCACTTCGACCCAGGCGTCGCCGTTGTCGGCCTTGGTGATTGAAAAAGGCATCAGGTTGATGTCTTTTTGCACTTCCTTCTCGTCGAACTTGCGCCCGATCAGGCGCTTGACCGCGTACAGCGTGTTCCTGGGATTGGTGACGGCCTGGCGCTTGGCCGAGGCGCCGACGAGCACCTCGCCGTCTTCCTGGTACGCGACGATCGAAGGCGTGGTGCGCGCGCCTTCTGAGTTTTCGATCACGCGCGTGGTGTTGCCTTCCATGATCGACACGCACGAGTTGGTGGTGCCGAGGTCGATGCCGATGATTTTGCCCATGTATTGCTCCTCTGAGGTATTCGGTAACAGGTGTGAGGTGTTGTGTCTAACTTGTGGATAACCCGCCTGAATTCAAGGGATAAGGCGGGGAAAGTTTGTGTGTTTCAGGTGGAGAAGGCCCATCAGGGCGTGATGCTCACGGTGACGAGCGCAGGGCGTAGAACGCGCTCCGCGATCAGATACCCCTTTTGCAGTACGGTCACGACCGTATTGGCTTCCTGGTCCGGCGCTGGCACCACCGAGATCGCCTGGTGGCGGTGCGGATCGAACTTTTCGCCCACCGCGGGCGCGATTTCCATGACTTTGTTCCGCTCGAGCGCTGCCTTGAGCTGGCGCAGGCTCGTCTCGGCGCCCTCGCGGATCTGTTCGAGCGTGGCATCGGTGGCTGCCAGGCCGGCTTCGAGGCCATCGGCGACCGGCAGCAGATTTTCGGCGAAGGATTCGATGCTGAACTTGCGCGCCTTGCTCACTTCCTCTTCGGCGCGGCGGCGGGCGTTTTGTACGTCGGCCTGGGCGCGCAGGTATTGATCAGACAGTTCGGCATTCTTGGCCTGCAACTCGGCGATTTGGCTTTGTGCTTGCGCCAGGGCCTGTTGGGCGTCCAACGCCTCAACGACCTGTGCGGCCTCGCGTTCCTCGGCGCTGGGTTCGTTTGGGGCAACTTGCGAAAGGGGGTCGAATTCTTTTGGATCTGTCATCTTGATGAAGCGGCCGCTGAACGGCCAGAGAAAACAGCCTCGTGGGCGGGTTGCGACAACCTAAGCCAAATGGGGACGCGCAATTGACTTTTCAAGCGAAAAAAACGGCGCGAAAGCGGCATGCGAGGCGTCCCCACTCCGCGATCAGTTCACATCGAGCAGTTCTACTTCGAACTTGAGCGTGGCATTGGGTGGAATCACACTGCCAGCGCCGCGGGCACCGTAACCCAACTCGGGGGGAATGACCAAGGTACGCCGGCCGCCGACTTTCATGCCGGCCACGCCTTCGTCCCAGCCGCGGATGACGTGGCCCGCGCCCAGAGAAAAGGAAAAGGGAACACCCCGGCTGCGGCTCGAGTCGAACTGCACGCCTTGCACGCCGTCGTTGTAGAGCCAACCAGTATAGTGCACCTGCACATGGTGGCCGGGCTGGGCTTGGGCGCCGTCCCCGACGGTGGTGTCTTCGTAGTGGAGGCCGGAAGGCGTGCTGGGCATGAGAGTTCCTTGCTTGCGGGTGAAATCGGGGCGAAAGGGGCGAAGTTTAACGACCCCGGAAATCCTGCCGGCGCGCCGCAGGGGCGCGGCCCCGAAGAAATGGCAGGCAGGCCCTATGTTTTCTCGGGCGCGGCCATGTTTTTCCGGGCCAGGCCCGGTTGCCATTTGCTGGCAAAGGCCTGCAGATCCGACAGGCGTTTGAGCAGATCCTGTCCGCTTGGCGTCAGGCTATAGCCATCAGATCCGTGGGTCACGATGTCGGCTTCGCGCAATTCCTTGAGCCGCGTGTTGAGCGTATTCGGGGTGATGCCGCCGACGCTGTCTTGCAGCAGCCTGAAAGTCTGTGCATGGCCATCCCGCAGCGCCCACAGCACGCGCAGGGCATAGCGTGCTTCGAGCAGCGCCAGCAATTGGCTGATGGCTACACTCATTGGCTGTCTATCCTCGGGCAAACGGCATGCTTTGGGGGCTCCCAGTTTTGTGAATGGACGCCAACTATTTAGAACGGGTGGCGACTATAACGCAGAAGTTTTTTTGCTACAAATTTTGTAGCTATGGATCGTAAACAGGCGCTCAGGCCGGCTGGCCGTGGAAATCGCCGCGTCCCGCGACCCGGGCCAGGATGCGCAGATCGGGGCCGATCGGGTCGATCGATAGAAATCGCAGCGCCAAGGCGTCCGTGAGGGCCGTCAGCGGGCCGGCGGCATGGGGGTGGCTGGCGATGCCGAGCCCTTCGCCGATGAAGCGGGGAGCCAGGTAGAGCAGCAGTTCGTCGAGCAGGTTCTCGCGGATCAAGGCGCCGTTGAGCCTGTGCCCGGCCTCGACGTGCAGTTCGTTGACCTCGCGCGCGGCCAGATCGCGCAGCATCGCGGCCAGGTCGACGTGGCCGTCCGCGGCGGGCATGAGGCGCACCGAAGCGCCGCGCGCTTCAAGCGCCCGCGCCCGGGCGGGATCGGCATGCGCGCAATAGATCCAGACCGCGCGCCCCGGTGTCTGGAAAAGGCGCGCGGCCGGTGGCGTGAGCAAGTGGCTGTCCACAATGGCCAGTGGCGGCTGGCGCGGCGCGCTTGCCGCGCCGGTCTGGTGTGTGTCCAGACGCACATTTAGATGCGGATCGTCCGCGATCACGGTGCCCACGCCCGTGAGGATCGCGCCGGCGCGTGCGCGCCAGGCATGCCCGTCGGCGCGTGCGGCCTCGCCGGTGATCCACTGGCTCGTGCCATTGTTCAGGGCGGTTTTGCCGTCCAGCGAAGCGGCCGCTTTCATGCGTACCCAGGGCGTGCCGCGCACCATGCGGCTGAAGAATCCGATGTTGAGTTCGCGGCTTTCATCGGCGCCGGAACCAAGCTCGACCGCGATGCCGGCTGCTTTCAGCCGCTCGAACCCCCGGCCGCCGACCAGCGGATTCGGGTCGCCGATGGACGCCACCACTTTGCCGATGCCGGCGGCAATCAGCGCGTCGCAGCAGGGGCCGGTGCGGCCCTGGTGCGAGCAGGGTTCAAGTGTGACGTAAGCCGTCGCCCCCCGAACCGAGTGGCCGCGCGCCGCCGCATCGTGCAGCGCGACGATCTCGGCATGCGGGCCGCCGGCTTGCTGGGTGTAGCCCTGGCCGAGCAGCGTACCGCTGGCGTCAGTGAGCACACACCCAACGCGCGGGTTCGGTCCGCTCAACGGGATGGCGTTCCGCGCGAGCGCGAGCGCCTGCGCCATTGGGCTGTCGGCGGATGCGGGAAGGCGGGTCACGCTAGGGTCACGGGTCACTCGGTGCAGGTGGTCTGGGCTCGGCAGATGCGCACTCTACCCGTTTTGGCAATGACGATTCTGCGCAGGTCGCCGCCGCTGGCGTTGTCGAGCTGGAAAGTCAGTTGCATTGCCCCGAATCCGCCCCCCTTCACGATGGGATAGCCCGAGGGGTTGAAAAGAATGTAAGGAGAAGCCTCTTTTGCCGTACCCGTTGCGCCGTCCTTCGGCACATTCAAATACGCCGGCAGTGCACTTTGGCGCTGCACCAGCAAGTCGGTGCCGGCGTCGTAACTGCCGTTGGGCGTTTCGCCCTGATCCACGAAGACGATCCAGCCGCCGGCCCAGCCGCTGCTCTGCGTGGGCATCACGTAGGCGCGCCGGCCGCGCTTCATCGCTTCGCCGCGCGCCGCGTTGATCGAGGCCACCATGGTGTTGACGGTCGAGGTGAGTTCAACGTTGCGCATGAAAGATTTGAAGCTCGGCACCGCGATCGCGAACAGGACCGCGGCCACCGCGATCGTGGTCATCAGTTCGATCAGCGTGAATCCGCGCACGCCGAGCGCAAAACGATGCTTCATGGCCAGCATTGCGGCGAAGAAGACCCGGCCGTGCCGGTGCAGCTTTTCACGCCCGTACTGCTCATCGATAGGCTGCCGACCTCCGGGTCGCTCTGGACTGGCGTGGCGGTAACCTTGACGCAATCGCGCAGCGTGCTGTCGGCATCGCCAGCGTTGCAGACGCTGGCCGATAGCCAGTAGGGCGGATTGACCGAGGTGTCGCCAGCGTAGGTTTTGAAAGGGACGCTCTCCGGGTCCGGGTCGGTGACGCCGGCGTTGTTGCTGAACTTCATGTAGCTGTTGCGTTGCGTCAGGTAACGCTCCTGTTGCTGCAGCAGTTCCAGGATCGCGGTACGCGCCTGTGCGCGCCGGCCTTTCTTCACCGAGGCCTGGTATGAGGGATAGGCGATCGCCGCCAGGATGGCAATCACCGCGGTGACGATCATCATCTCAAGCAGCGTAAAGCCAAGGCCCCGGCTTTTTGGGGCGCAGCGCGGGCGCATTCTTGCTTGCTCAAATCCTATGGTTTTCATTTTTTCAGGTCCAGATAGTTATTGATCTGGCGCCAGCTCAAACGGCCGACCACGGTGCGCACGGTCTGGCCCGGGCCGATGGCGGCGCCGTTGGACCCCTGTTGGATCGAATACACCCTGGAGGAGCGGATGCGCCGGCCGGTGCTGTCGGATTCGCCCACCTTGACGCTGTCCGCCGTCTCGACGATCAGCGGGGCGCTGAGAAGACCGATGGTGGATACGCGCCGCGTGCCGTTGCCGGTGTCGATCGACGCGGCATAACTCCAACTGTTGCTGTTCCCGTTGCCGCAGGCGTCGGTGGAGCCTACGGTCGAGGGGCTGAGCGTGGAAAACCAGATTTGGTTGCCCAGGACCTGGATCGGGGCGACCTGGCGCTCGCCCGTGCCCGGCAGATCGAAGTACCAGCCGGCGCGCTTGGAAGTGTCGGAACTGTCCGCTGGTATGCCCCAGACGAAGGGAGCGATCGACACGGAGCTCGCACTGACGTCCACCGTGCCGGGCTGGAGCAGATCGCGGCCGCTGATGGGCGTGGGCGTGGGCGTGGCCGTGGCGTCTTTGCCGTCGTACACGAGGTAGAACGAATCCATGTTGCTGGTGCTGCGATCGGGGTATTCAAGGTATTTGCCGGTGCCGATCGCCACGTAAACGCTCGCGCCGTCAGCGCCGCGCAATGGTTTCGGGGCCGTCGTGATCGGCTGGCGGCGCCCTGTTTTGTCTTTGGCGATGAAAAGGGGCACCGCCTGCGAGTCCTTTGTGAAAGGCGACAGTGAGCTCAGATTCCATTGCGTGCTGCCTGCGCGCTCGAAGTCGAGCTTCCAGACATTGCCTTGCAAATCGCCCGCATAGACTTTCGTGACTTCTTGGCTGGCTCCGAGCACCACCTCGAAGTTCGCCAGGCCCGGCGCCAGGCCGCTGGCAGTGTCAGCCGGAAACACGATCTTGTAGTAGTTGCTGTTCAGCTTCCACGGCGTGCCGGCGGGCTTGGCCAGGTCGAGCAGAAACAGCGCAGGCGCACCGGTATCGCTGTGCGGGAGGATGTCGCTGGGAACGTAGTTATTGACGCCGCCGGCGACCATGGCGAACCATTTGTAGGTGGCGGGGTTCGCATTCGGCGCGCTGGTGCGCAGCTTCACGATGCGGGGTTGTCCGATCACGTAGCCGATATCGGAGTCGCTGGCGGGGGTGAATTCCCACAGCACTTTGTCTGGACCGAAGGCGGCCGGATCGGTCACGTCAAGTGCGAACACGCCGCGCCCGCCCGCGCCGGTTCCCGAGACGAGCACGGTTGCCCAGTCGGCCGAGGTACCGGCGCTGCCCAGTTGCGCCTCGGCCACTGCTGGTGTCGCATCGACGTAGCTCTGGTGGCGGAAGGGGTAGTTCACGTCCGTCAGTGACGCGAGCTTTGGGATCAGCCAGCTCGGGATGTAGCCGAACAGTTCGGTTCCGTCGTTCGCGTTGAAGGCGTGCAGCATGCCGTCGTTGGCGCCGACGAAGACGGCAGGGGTGCGGTTCTTGTTGTCCGCGACGAAATCCGGATAGGTCGCGGAGTTGATCGTGGGGGTTGGCGCGCCCGAATACACGGGCCCTGAGTTGATGATGTCGCCCAGCAGTTTCTTGTTGCGATTGCGGAACGCGCCGCCGTCGTTGGTGCGATCGCCGCGCAGGTAGTTGAGCCGCTGCTGGCCCAAGTCATCGACGCCGTTGAGTGCGGCTTGCGCTGCGCTGCCGATCTCGCTCCAGGTGAAATTAACGGCGGTTGGCAGCGCCGCCGCGCCATCCTCGCCATCCTCGTCAATCACGCCAGCCTTGCCGATCACGATCTTGCGGGTGGCTGCCGGCGCGCTCAAGGCAGCGAGCTTCTCCGAGGCCGACCAGGCCTTGGCGCCAAGCGCGACGCTTTCGTCGCCGCCGCTGACGCCGGGCGTGACCTTGATCGAGGTGGCGCTCAGGTCGCCGCTCCAGTCTTTGGAGTCGAAGGTGCCTTCATAGAAGTAGTCGCCGTTCTCAAGCCGTGTTGACTTGACGGCGGCGCCGGCGATGCTGTGCGCCTGTATCGAGGCGATTTCAAAGATGCGATCAAAGGCTTTGAGTACGTCACGCGCGCTGCTTTGCAGGTAGTAGGCAGAGGCTTTACCGGGGTCGTCGAGCTTTTGCCAGATGTTGTTGTCCGGTGTGCCGTCATCGCGTTTGAAAGGGTTGCCGTAGGTATTGAACGACTTGGGCGAGGCTTCGGGCCCGCTCATCGTGTTGAAGCCGCCGTACTTGGCCGCGACGAAGAACTGGTTTTGGCTGAGGGGTCTGCTCGTAGTGTTCTCCAGACCCATTTCGTTGACGTCGAACAGCATGGTGTTGACGCGCAGGCCGGGGCGCTGTTTGGTGGGCTCGCTGGTCCAGCCCGTGCCGCGGATGTCATGCGTGTGAGCCCAGTAGGCGACGGCGCCCAGCAGTCTGGCGGACGCACCCGTGGGCGCATTGGGGTTGCTCGTCTGGCGTGTGACGCCGGCGCCGTCGATGTAGCTGGCAGTGCTGCCGCTCTCGAATTTGGAGACGACGGTGGCCCAGTCGCTGAAGGTGTAGAGGTTATTGGCAGGGTTGTTGGCGGCCGGAAAATAGGTCGTACGGTCAGCGCTCGAGTTGACGTCGCCGATCACGATGATGTTGCTCTTGAGGCAACTGTAGCTGCCGGTGGCCGAGCGATTGTCGCCATACGGGTCGGTCCAGCTCGTGTAGACGGGAAAGCCGTCGTACATCGCTGGAGTCAGGTTGGAGTAGGCCTCCGGTTTGGGCTGGAGCCCCTGCAGATAACGCAAGGTTTCGTAATAGAGCTCACTCACCGGGTCGTACCGTTTGTAGAGGCCGGGCGTCGGGCCCGTGCGGCCGAACCGGTTGAGGTAGTTGATCACGCCGCTGATGGGGTAATCCGTAGCGCCTTCCGGGTTGAGGGTGAAGATGCCGGTTTGCGGGTCCCATTCGCGTTTGGGGTTTCCGGTGGCTGGTGTGTTTTCATTTCCCGCGCTGTCGAAGGTTTTGTTGCCGACGTATTTCATCGGCGCGCGCAATACGCCGCCATAGCGGGCTTGGGTCTGGTCCATCAGGTAGCCGAAGGCGGCCAGGCGAAGTTGATCGCTGTGTTTCTGGATCGCGCCGGTGGGTTTGTATTTGCCGTTGGGGTAGCGCGTGCACAGCTGGTAATCGCGCTGGTCGAGCAACTCGCCATTGCCGTCGCTTTCGCACACACGCACGCGGGCGTAGAAGAAGGCGTCCGTATTCGATCCGGGGTCGATGGTGGCGTTGGCAGGCTTCAGCGTATAGCTGGTCTTGCCGGTACTACAGAAGGTGGAGTTGTCTTGGGCGGTGGTGGATAGTTGGGTGCCGAAATAGATCTGGTTGAGGGTGCTGGCGATCCAGATGTCGTATGTGCCGGCGGCGGTGGCCATCCTGGCCGGAATGGCGCCCCAGTAGTTGGGCTTGCCGGTGACCAGGCGGGTGAGTCGCTTGGCCGGAAAGACGTACGTGTTCCCCATGCAGACCGGACTGCCGTTGGGGATCAGGGCGCGTTGCAGCACCGTCAGGTCTTCGGTGTCGATAACGCGATCGCCGCCCGACAGCGCCAGGCGCAGCATGTCGATGGCTGAACTGGTGGCCCAGTTCAGGAAGTTGCCGCTGAAGGCATCGTCGCACATGCGGCTGGTGGCGGGGCCGGTACGCTCGAAACGCCTGTAATCGGCGATGGTTTGGCCGGCGCCGGGCGTTTCGGTCGGCGTATTGATATACCGATAGCAGCTCTCGGCGTCGTAGTAGCCGATGTATTCTTTGTCGTTGCTGTAGGTTTGGTCGATGGCCTGGTTTGGGCCGCTGAGGTACTGCGCGCCGGCGGTCGGGTATTCGACGGATAGCGCCAGGGCCATCACCGGCTTGTCGCCCGCCGAGGCGGCGTAAAGCGGTTCGTTGGCCAGTGCCATGACCGGGGGGGGGCTGGTCTGCGAAAGGCCGGTGCCGACCCAGGCCAGGGCGGCCAGTGCCACGGTGCCGCCGATGACGGCCAGACGCCGGGTGCGCGGCCCGTGCGCCAGGCGCGTCAATGTGCGCGCGATCGCCGCGCGCATGCCCGAGATCACTTGCCGCATGATGGCTCCTTCTTTTTCATTTGAATCATTCGAGTTATTCGAGTCATTCGTATTTCCGGTACAGGATCTGGCTGACGGCCTGGATGTCCTCGCGCGGGCCGAAACCCATGGCCGTGACGCGGTAGATGTAGCGCTGCCTGGAGAGGTCGCGATTGCCGAAATCAGGGATCGGCTCGATCACGTAGCGCGGCAGCTTGGCCGGCTGGATGCCGGCACTGCCCGTTGCCATGCCGCGCCCGGTGTGGCTGCCGAATTCGGTCGTGCGGGCATTGCCGCCGGTGGCGGTGAAGTCGACCGTGAGCCAGGCAGGCGTGCTGCTTTCAACCAGTGCGCACAGGCCCTCGTTGGGTGCGGAACTCGTGCCGCAACCCGTCACGAAAGCGCTGTTGTTGAATGGGTCGAAAAGCTTCAGGCGCTCATGCGTACTGGTATTGGGGCCGTAGATGTCGTATTCGGCATCGGCCAGCGCCTCTTCGGCGGCCAGCGATGCCACTTGCATGTCGCGGTCGTTGCGCGCGCCGCGTTCGGCCATGATCGAAAGTTGCGCGCTGCCGACGCCAAGGACCGAGACGACGATCAGGATCAATAGGACGACGATCAGTGAAACGCCGCGCTCGCGTGTTGCGCGGGAAAAGGGGGCGTGCGGGCTCATGGCGAATCGATGTCCTGGTAATTGCGCAGGTGCACGGTGAAATTCACGACTTGGCGCAGCCGCGTATCCTTGGGCGCGGGGACGATCGTTCCGACGTCGCTGGCCGACGCAAAGAAATTGCCCTTGGTACTGCTGCTCGTTCCCGCGGGGCCAAAGGGGTAGATCGTTTCGTCGTTCGGGGTTTGCGCCGACCCCTGGTGCGCGCGCAGCACCATGCCGATGCGCAAACTGCGCACGCGGCGCCAGTTGGCCTTGGTTGCGGCTTCATTGCCCTTGACCGTGAGCTGGTCGGCGCGCAGGTAGCGTTCGGGCACGCTGTCGGCGGCGCCGAGCGTCGCCGAATTGGGCGTTACCCCATCCACCCCGTAAAGAACCTGGAAGTTTTCGACGCCCTTGATCAATGGCTGCCGGTCGTTGAACGGCTGCTCTCCATTGTTTGATCTGGCGCACATCAGCGAGGTGACGCCGTCGCTGTCGGCAACGTAGAGAACGCTCGTGATCGCCTTATTGGCATCGTCCTTGCTGGGAGCCTTGCCCGAACAATCGATCATCGAGCCGTCGGCATCGGGCGATTGGGGGAAAAGCGGATAGGTGTCATTGCGCAGGATCAGTACGTCGCTGCCGTTGCCGCCCGATTTGCGCTCGTTGGCTGACTCCATCGAGCTGAAGTTGGGAAGCGCATTGTCGAAGCCGCGTACTCCCGGCGGGGCATTGGGGTCGGGGGTGTAGCCGGTTTCCCTGCGGTAGCCGGCCTGTACCGCAAGGCGCTGGATCATGTCTTTTGCGAAGCGGGCGTTGTCGCGTAGCTGCGAGGCGGCGTCCACGGTGCTAAAGCCCTGGCGCGCGAACAGCAATGCCGAGCTCGCGGCCAGGACGACGATCAGCCCGAGCAGCATGGCCACCAGCAGTTCGACCAGAGTCAGGCCGCGATTGCGGTGCGTGCCCGGGGCGCCGCCACGGTGAAATATCCGGGCCAGGGGCCGATTGCGCTTCAGCTTCATCCGGCGCTCCCCGCGGTCACGGGCACGACGACCGAGGGCCGCGTGGCGCGGTCCAGGCGTTGTGCGCTCACGCCGGAGTCGATCTTTGTCGTCATGCGCGACCAGCCGATTTTGATGACTGCCGGGGCGCTGCTTGTCGAGGTGCAGTCCCATTGCGGCAGCCCGTCGCTGTCGTAGGGGGCGGCGTCCTTGCAAATTTCCACCCGCGCTTGCGGCAATGCGTCATCCACGCGGGCGAGCCATTCGGTCATTTCGGAGCTGGCCACGTCGGTCGCCGTCGCGCAAGAGCTATTGACGCTCAGGCAGTACGAAGCGGTTTTGGGTTCCAAGGGCGACTCGAAGTCGCCTAAATAAGGATTCCCGGCGGCGGCCTGCAGCGCCACGCTTTTGTTGCCGCGCATCATTTCGGCCAATTCACCCGCCAAGGCAACGGCCGTGGATTGCAGGCGGGCATCCCGGTTAACCTGCAAGGCCATCAATTGCATTCCGACCATGCCCAGCAGCCCGAACGACAGCACGATGATCGCAACCAGAACTTCAATGAGCGAGGCGCCTTGCTGATGGGTCATAGGGCTGTCCGTGCGGATTTTGTATTTTTTTGAGTCTAAAGTAATTAAATGTTTCTTCATGGGGAAACGAATCCTACGGAAGGACGGCAAAGATTGGCCTGCCCAGTCGATCGCCGGTGGCATAGCGGCGACGAGCGGTCACGTGGCCGTTGCCGGGGCGGGGCGCGAATGTTGAGCAAGCGGCGGATGCGGTTTTGCCGCGATCTGCTACAACCGGATCCTCATCCTGGAGGTACGCATGAACGCTCCCCTGCTGACCCTCGAAGCCCTGCGCGCGCTGCTGGGCTGGTGCGCCCTCGGCAATCTGGCGCTGTTGCTGGTGTGGTTTGCGCTCTTCTTGCTGGCGCACGATGCCATGTACGTTTGGCATGGCCGCTGGTTCAAGCTCTCGCGCGAGCGCTTCGACGCGATTCACTACGCCGGCATGGCGTTCTACAAGATCCTGATCTGGCTGCTGCTGATCATTCCGTATCTGGTGCTGCGCCTGGCTTTTTGACGGCGTTTATTGATGGCGCTCAGCGCGACTGGTCGCGCACGCGCGCAAAAGTCTCCCAGAACGCCGCGTTTTGCGAAGAGGCGAAGTTGATGCGCATGAAGGTGGTCGGCGGGCGGCGCGCGTAAAACAGCGAGCCGGGGGCGATCAGGTAATCCTCATCGAGCAGGCGCTGGGCCAGCTTGTCGGTATCAACGCCGGTATCGAGCCAGCCGAACAGCCCCGCAGGCTCCGAGACCAGGCGGCAGCCCGCCGCCAGCGCCAGCCGCACCGAGCGCGTGCGCGCCGCGTCGAGCCGGTCGCGCACCCGTTCGGCATGGCGGCGCAACTGGCCCTGGTCGATGCAAACGGCCAGCGCGCGCTCGAACAGCGCGGGCGTGGTCAGCGTGGCCAGCAGCTTGGTTTCCAGCAGGCGCGGGAACAGCGCTTCACCGGCGGCCAGAAAGCCGATGCGCCAGTTGGGCGCCAGCATCTTGGCGAAGCCCCCCACGTAGATCGTGCGCCGCAAGCCGTCCAGCGCGCACAGGCGCGTGGCGCGCTCGTGCGCCAGATGGTTGTAGGTGTCGTCCTCGACGATGTGGAAGTCGTAACGCGCGGCCAGTTGCAGCAGACGGTGCGCGCTGCCCGGCGACAGGCTGTAGCCGGTCGGGTTGTGCAGCACGCTGACGCTGAACAGCAGCTTGGGGCGCAAATCCGTTCCGGCCCGGCAGTAACGCTCGATCACGTCCAGATCGGGGCCGTCGGCATGGCGCGGCACCGGCAGAATGCGCATCCCCAT
>CAYTPC010000128.1:0-16076 GCA_964439605.1 uncultured Burkholderiaceae bacterium | reverse complement strand
CAACCAGTCCTGCATCGCCTCGGGCAGCAGCAGCATCTGCTGCGGGTCGTAGGGCAAGTAGTTTGCGGCCATCTCCCATTAACGCACGCCACCTCCCTTACGACGACAGATTCTCGACTTCTGCCGCCCAGACTCCTAGCTCTGCCGGACCGATACAAACCGATACAAGCCGCACGGTCTGCTGACGCCATCGAAGCAGCCAAAACGGGTGATCGGCTTGTTATGCTTGATCTCTTTTTGACTTCGCCAGGTGCGCCTGCAGGATGTGTGCTCCCCGCTGCTTGATGAGGTTTTTGCGTCTGCTCGCGCTTTGCCTGGGCGCTTCGGCATTGCTGGCCGCCTGCGCCACCCGCCCGCCTGATCCCGAGCCGGTGGATCTGCTTGCACCGGCGCAGTGGCACGCTCCGCTGCCGCAGGAAGACAGCCCGACGCTGCTGGCCCACTGGTGGCGCGAACCGGGTGACGCGCTGTTGATCGAATTGATCGAGTCGGCCCAGGCCGCCAGCCCGACGATTGCCAGCGCCATGGCGCGGATTGCCGAAGCGCGCGCCTCGCGCGTGGCCGCCGGCGCCGCGCTGGCGCCCACGCTGGACGGGTCACTGACAACCAGCCATGACAATTCGCTCGCCGGGAGCATGCCCAAGGTCTTCGGGATTACGATTCCGCCGATGACCACCTCCCGGGCCGCGCTGCAGGCCGGCTGGGAAATCGATCTGTTCGGCGGCGCGCGCGCAAACCGCGACGCGGCGCAGGCCCAGTTCGAAGGCGCGCAAGCCCGGTGGCACGCCGCGCGCATTTCGGTCGCCGCCGATACCACGCTGACCTACCACGACGAACGCGCCTGCCAGCGCCAGGCGTTGGTGCTGGCCGCGGACGCGCGCTCGCGCGCCGAAACGGCTCGCCTGACCACACTGGCTGCCGATGCCGGTTTCCAGGCGCAGGCCGACGCGCAGCGCGCACAGGCCAGCGCCTCGGACGGCCATTCGCGCCTGACGCAGCAACGCAGCGCCTGCACCGTGCTGCGCAAGGCGCTGGTGGCGCTGACGGGTCTGGACGCGGCCACGCTGGATGCGAAGCTGGACGCCGCGCCCATCGATCCGCCGCTGCCCACGCTCCATTCGATTGATTCGGTACCGGCGCAGGCGCTTTCACAGCGGCCCGACCTTTACGCGGCCGAGCGCGCGGTGGCGGCCGCCAGCGCCCAGGCCGGGGCGGCGCAGGCGCAGCGCTACCCGCGCCTGACGCTGCAAGGCTTGATCAGCCGCGTCGAATTTCGCAGCGGCGGACTCAGCCAGGGGCTGGACACCTGGAGTTTCGGCCCGCTGACATTGACGCTGCCGATTTTCGACGGCGGCCGGCGCGCGGCTGAAGCCGATGCCGCCCGCGCGCGCTACGACGAAGCGCTGAGCCAGTACCGCGCCAGCGTGCGCCAGGCGGTACGCGAAGTCGAAGAAGCACTCGTGGCTTTGCACAGCGCCGACGCACGCACCGCCGACGCACAATCGGCAGCCACCAATTTCGAGAGTGCCTTCAACGCCACGCAGGCACGTTACAAGGCCGGCATGGCCAGTCTGTTCGAACTCGAAGATGCCCGCCGCACGCTGCTGGCCGCACAGATTGCGCTCACCGGCCTGCAACGCGACCGCGCCGAAGCCCTCGTCGCCCTGTACCGGGCAATGGGCGGCGGCTGGTCACGCGAACAAGAAACCATCCCTTCCCGCGCATCCATTTCGCCATGAAATCAAAACGTCTCGCGCTGATTACGCTGGCTGTGCTGATCATCGCCGCATTGCTGGCGCTGCTGCTGCGCGGGCGCGGCCAAACGCCTGCCCAAACCGCCACGCAGCGCCCCGCGCTCACGGTCAGCGCCCAGGCGCCCGAGGCGATCGAGTTGATCGACACACTCGATGCCAACGGCAACATCGCCGCCTGGCAGGAGGCCAGCATCGGCTCCGAATCGAACGGATTGCGCCTGGCCGAGGTGCGCGTCAACGTCGGCGACACGGTGAAGAAAGGCCAGGTTCTGGCGACCTTCTCCGCCGAATCGGTGCTGGCCGACGTGGCGCAAGCGCGCGCCGCGCTGGCCGAAGCCCAGGCCGCCGCGGCCGACGCTGCAGGCAACGCCGCACGCGCGCGCACGCTGGAGGCCACCGGCGCCCTGAGCCAGCAGCAGATCAACCAATACCAGACGGTCGAACAAACCGCGAAGGCGCGCGTCCAGGCCGCCAAGGCCGCACTGGCGGCGCAAGAGGTACGCCAGCGCAATACCCAGGTGCTCGCGCCCGACCAGGGCGTGATCTCCTCGCGCACCGCGACCGTGGGTGCGGTGGCCGGCGCCGGCACGGAGCTGTTTCGCCTGATTCGCGGCGGCCGGCTCGAATGGCGCGCCGAGGTGACCGCGAACGAACTCAGCCGCATCAAGGCGGGCACGCCAGCCGTCATCACCAGCGCCGGCGGCGTGAAGGTGCGCGGCACGGTGCGCAGCGTCGCGCCCACGGTCGATGCGCAGACACGCAATGCGCTGGTTTACGTCGATCTGCCGGGCACGGTATCGAACGCCAGTGCGTTCAAGGCCAACATGTTCGCGCGCGGTCAATTCGAATTGGGCCGCGGCAGCGCACTGACGGTGCCGCAGATCGCGGTCATCCCGCGCGACGGTTTCAACAACGTGCTGGTGCTGCAACCGGACAACCACGTGACCATGGTCAAGGTGCGCACCGGCCGGCGCGTGGGCGAGCGCATCGAAATCCAGGGCGCGCTGCCGGCCGGCGCGCGCGTGGTCGTGCAGGGGGCGGGCTTCCTCAATGACGGGGATCTGGTGCGCGTCGTCGACGCAAGCCCGTCCGCATCCAAGTGAACGCGATGAACGTCTCTGCCTGGTCGATCCGCAACCCGATTCCGGCGGCCCTGCTGTTCGTGCTGCTGACTTTCGCGGGCCTGCTGTCGTTTCGCGCGATGAAGGTGCAGGGCTACCCCGACATGGACCTGCCGATGGTCATCGTCACGGCCGCCCTGCCCGGCGCGGCGCCCTCGCAGTTGGAAGCCGACGTGGCGCGCAAGATCGAAAATTCGATCGCCACGATACAGGGCCTCAAACACATCACTACGCGCGTGATGGATGGAACGGTCACCTTGATCGTCGAGTTTCGCCTCGAAAAGCCGATACAGGAAGCGGTCGACGACATACGCTCGGCGGTGCAGCGCGTGCGCGCCGATTTGCCGGCCGACGTGCGCGATCCGATCGTGACCAAGTTTGATCTCGCGAACCAGCCGGTGCTCGCGTTCACCATCACCTCCGGCCGCATGGACCTCGAGGCGCTGTCGTGGTTCGTCGATAACGACCTGGCCCGGCGCCTGCTCGCCTTGCCCGGTATCGGCGCGGTCAACCGCGTCGGCGGCGTCACGCGCCAGGTGCACGTCGATCTGGACCCAGGGAAACTCCAGGCGCTGGGCGCGACCGCGGCCGAAATCTCGCGCCAGTTGCGGCAGATGCAGATCGAAAGCGCGGGCGGGCGTACCGACCTCGGCAACGGCGAGCAGCCGGTACGCACGCTGGCAACGGTGGCTTCAGCCGATCAGCTCGCCAACGTACAAATCCCGCTTGCCAACGGACGCCGCATCCGGCTCGACCAGGTTGCGCACATCAGCGACACCATCGCCGAGCCGCGTGCCGCCGCGCTGCTCGATGGCCAGCCGGTCGTGGGCTTCGAAATCTCGCGCAGCCGCGGCGCCAGCGAGATCGAGGTGGGCCGCGTGGTGCAGCAATCACTGGCCGAACTGCGCGCGCAGCGGCCCGACATTCAGTTCACCGAAGCCTTCAACTTCGTCAACCCGGTGCAGGAGGAATACAGCGGCTCGCTGCAACTGCTCTACGAAGGCGCGATCCTCGCGGTGCTGGTGGTGTGGCTGTTCCTGCGCGACGCGCGCGCCACCCTGATTTCGGCGGTGGCGCTGCCGATGTCGGCCATCCCGGCCTTCGCGGGAATGCACCTGCTGGATTTTTCGGTCAATACGGTCACGCTGCTGGCGCTGTCGCTGGTGGTCGGCATTCTGGTGGACGACGCAATCGTCGAGGTGGAGAACATCGTGCGCCACTTGCGCATGGGCAAAACACCCTATCAAGCCGCAATGGAGGCCGCCGACGAGATCGGCATGGCCGTGATCGCGACCACCTTCACGCTGATCGCCGTGTTCCTGCCCACCGCGTTCATGAGCGGCATCGCGGGCAAGTTCTTCAAGCAATTCGGCTGGACCGCCGCGCTGGCCGTATTCGCTTCGCTCGTGGTCGCGCGAATGCTCACGCCCATGATGGCGGCCTACATGCTCAGGCCGTCCGCCGGCCACTACAGGGAGCCGCGCTGGCTCACCGCCTACATGCGCACGGCCAACTGGTGCCTGGCGCACCGCTTCAAGACACTGGCGCTGGCGCTGCTCTTCTTCATCGGCTCGCTGGCGCTGATTCCGCTGCTCAAGACCGGTTTCATGCCGGCCGACGACAACTCGCAAACGCAGGTCTACCTGACGCTGGCGCCAGGCTCGACGCTCGCGCAGACCACCGCCGCGGCCGAACAGACGCGCCACCGGCTGATGGCGATCGAGCACGTCAAAAGCGTTTACACCACCATCGGCGGCGGCTCGGCCGGGGGCGATCCCTTCGCCGGCTTCGGCGGCCCCGAGACGCGCAAGGCAACGCTGACGATTCAACTCGACCCGCGCCGCGAGCGCCCGCGCAAACAGGTGATCGAGCAGCAAATACGCGCCGCGCTCGAAACGCTGCCCGGCGTGCGCAGCACCGTCGGCCTGGGCAGCTGGGGCGAAAAATACATCCTGGCCCTCACGGGTGAGGACCCGGCCGCGCTCAGCACCGTCGGCCGTGAAGTGGAAAAGGGCCTGCGCACGATTGCCGGGCTGGGCAATATCACGTCCACCGCGAGCCTGATGCGCCCCGAGATTTCGGTGCGTCCGGACTTCGCGCGCGCCGCCGAGCTGGGCGTGACCAGCAGCGCAATCGCCGAGACACTGCGCGTGGCCACCATGGGCGATTACGACGTTTCGCTGCCCAAGCTCAACCTCGCGCAACGGCAGGTGCCGATCGTCGTCAAGCTGCCCGACCCGGCGCGCCGGGATCTTCCGCTGCTCGAACGCCTTGCGGTGCCCGGCACGCACGGGCCGGTCATGCTGGGCCAGGTGGCCACGCTCTTGCTCGAAGGCGGCCTGGCGGTGATCGACCGCTATGACCGCGCGCGCAACATCAATTTCGAAATCGAGCTGTCGGGCATGACCCTGGGCGACGCCAAGGCCGCCGTGGCGGCGCTGCCCGCAATCCGGAACCTGCCGGGCAAGGTGCGCGTGGTCGAGGTCGGCGACGCGGAAATCATGACCGAACTGTTCACCAGCTTCGGCCTGGCGATGCTCACCGGCGTGCTGTGCATTTACATCGTGCTGGTATTGCTGTTCAGGGATTTCCTGCACCCGGTCACCATCCTGTGCGCACTGCCGCTGGCGCTGGGAGGGGCTTTCATCGGCCTGCTCGCGGCCGGCAAGGCGCTGTCGATGCCATCGCTCATCGGGCTGGTCATGCTCATGGGCATCGCCACCAAGAATTCGATCCTGCTGGTGGAATATGCGATCGTTGCGCGGCGCGACCACGGCCTGTCGCGCCTGGAAGCACTGCGCGATGCGTGCCACAAGCGTGCGCGCCCGATCATCATGACCACGCTCGCGATGGGTGCGGGCATGCTGCCGATCGTCATCGGCCTGAGCAGCGCCGATTCGAGCTTCCGCTCGCCGATGGCGATCGCGGTAATTGGCGGGTTGATCACTTCCACCGTGTTGAGCCTGCTCGTCGTGCCGGCGGTGTTCACTTACGTGGATGATTTCAAGGCGTGGCTGTGGCGCAGGGTACGTGGTAACGCACCACTCTAAAGAAGGCTCATTTTCCGGGCGACGTTGATCGCCTGGGTCCGGCTGTTGACGCCCAATTTCGAATAGGCGTTCTTCAGGTGGAATTTCACCGTGTTCTCGGAAACGAACAAGCGCCGCGCCATCTCCTTGTTGGAAACACCTTTGCCCAAAAAAACCAGGATATCGATTTCCCGCCGGGTCAGCGGCTCAAGCGGATGGAATGTCTGAACCTCTTCCGCCCTGTCCGGCTTGCTGCCGGCGCAATCGAGCAGGCGCGTCACGAAGCCGTCCAGCGCCGCCTCACCCGCGGTCATCGCCCGGCCTCGCCCGGCTGCCTCATGGTGTTCACGCAGGAGCCGCACGGCCGGTTCGCCCTCGTCAAGCACGGTGCGTACCAGGCCACTCTGGGCCGCCAGCTTCAGCGCCCGGCGCAGCGAGCGCTGGGCATTACAGCCCTCTCCCTGCTGGGCCCAGGCCATGGCCTCCAGGGTGCCGAGCCGGATTTGGCGCCGGACACGGCCGGTGCGCCGGGCATCGGCCAGTTCCGGCGCAATCTTCTTGAGCGCGTATTGCGACTGACCGGTATGCACGGCGAGCCGGATCTGGCCGATGGCGACTCCCTCGGCATCCTCTCCGAAAGGAATCCAGCCCTCGGGCATTGGCGGCACTCCGGATGGATCCGCCAGGCCATCCGCGATGCTGGCCGCGCGCCCCAAATCACCAGCCAGCAGCAATCGCCGGACGCGCTCCCAGTTGACGATCCGGACCAATCTCGGGAATGAATTGGCATAACCGATCGCCTCGGCCTCGTCGAGCAGGGCCCGCGCCTGCTCTGCGCGCCCGCGCAAATCGTGGATGCGCACCATCGACACGTAGGCGGCCGCCAGATAGTCCAGCAAAGTGGCCTTCGAAATGATTTCGTGGAATTCGTTGAATACTGTTTCCGCGAGGTCAATTTCGTTGGCCTCGTAAAGGATCTGCACATAGCAGGAAGATAGCGACGCCGCCGCGATCGAATCCGACAAGCGGTTGCGCGGATCGGCAATCGCACCGCGAAAACAGTCGATCGCCTCACGCAAATGCCCCTGGAGAAAGAGAGTCATTCCGGTATTGGCATGGGTATATCCCAGGCTAAAGACCGCGCCGACACGCTCGCTGAACAACCGGGCATAGCCAAGCACCTTGAGCGCCGCCTCAAAATCGCCGACAACTTGGTACAAATATCCTTGGAGGTTCGCACCCGCACTCAGTTCGAAAGCGGCGAAGCCCTGCGGATTGCGGTCCAGCACCTGCACTGGGCGAATCGTCTCGAATGAGCGCGGCAAATCGTCGACCAGGATCGCAGCCATGGACCGGACGATCCGCGGATCGGTGACACCGCTGCCCTCCGGATCCCGTTTCCCCTCTTCGAGAACAGGCAGCAGGCTGACGAGGGTCTGCTGCCGTCGCAAGAAGGTCTGCGCCCAAGTCACCTTCACCGCCAGATCGAGCCGCCGCCGCACTTCGTCGAAAGGCAGGCGCTGCCACCACCGTTCGACCGTCAGGAGCTGTCCGGCCGATATCAAATCGGAAGACCAGCGATCAAGCACATCAGCTGCCCGCGCGTGATCTTTTGCGGCAACGGCGTGATGGATCGCCTCCTCGTACATGCCTTGCGCGTGGTACCAGTCCAGCGCCCGGCGATGGACATCCGTGTACGCCTCGGGGGAAGTCTGCTGGAACCGCTCGCGCAAGAAGGAGGAAAACAGGGAATGCATGCGAAACCAGTTGCCTGCCGTATCGAACCGCCGCACGAAGAGGCCGGAACGCTCCAGCATCAGCAGCGTCTCGCGCGAGAGCTTCGAGCCGGTCACCGCCTCGCACAGTGCGGCCGACAGCTTGGTCAGGGGCGACACCCGCAGCAGGAAATCCTGGATTTCGGGCGGCTGAAGGGCGAGAACGTGATCAGCCAGGTACTCGGTCAGCTCCGGTGGGCGGAAATTCCCCAGGTTGCGCAGTGAATGGCGCACGGACGGACCCACCAAGACCAACCGGAACAGTTGCAAGGCCGCGGGCCAACCCTCGGTGTGAGCGTAGATTGCCTCCAACTCCTCCCTGCTGATGTTCAGTTCGCCGGTCAGCGCGAAGAAATGCGACGCTTCTTCGAAGGAAAAGCGGATGTCCTCGGTGCGGAACACGAAGGCCAGATTGTTGGCCACCAGACGGGCAAAACCGATCTCCGGCACGGTGCGCGAACCGATGAAGATGCGGACGTTCTCCGGCATGAATTCCATCATCTCGCGGAAAAAGCGCAGGATTTCGCGTTCCTGCAAATGCTGGAACTCGTCGAAAAAAAGACTGACCGGCCTGCCAATCTCGCGCAAGCGCTTGATGAACCAGTCAACCGGGTTGGAATCAATCCGCTGACCGTCCGCGAACCGGCCCCCGCCGGGGTCTCCCGGACGGGCCGCCTGATCGACATGGGCAATCAGCGCATGGATGTGAAGAAAAAAACGACCTGGGTCATTGTCCGCCTCGTCGAAGGTGAGCCAGCTCGACAGGTGGCCCAATTCCTCACTGGTGGCTCTGGCCTGCTGGAGCAAGGTCGTCTTGCCATGACCGGGCGGCCCCTGGAAGAGCACGGTACGGGCTGAATGCTCGTTGAAAATCCTGCCAAGAATCGCATTGCGCTGCACGCCATCCTTGTTTTCCGCCGGACCGTAAAGCTTGTGCGCGGCAACCTCGGCCACCGGAACAACTCTGGCAGCGGATGAAGCAATCATCCCGGAAACAGCAGTTGAACCTGGAAACGGCAGTTGAACGCGCTCGTCAGTGCCGTGATTGGCGTGCCAGGCAAGGCGCGAGGACGCAACGGGCTCATGTCCGCAAAGACAAGCAACGCCGCATGGCGAGCCAAACGCGGTGCTGGCGAGCGCGTAAAGGAACGCTCAACTGCCGTTTCCAGGGTCATTGGTTGTCTCCGTTCTTTTGGAGTCGCCTTCCACGATACGCTTGCCGCGCTCTTTGTCAGCCAAACATTTCCCTACATCAAAAGTATTACTCCCAGACCCTGCAGCGCATGCATTTCCCTATCCCGGATTGCTCATCCGTGCCCATGAAAAACGCGCCCGGCGGGAAATTCCCAGCGAGCGCGATGAAGCGATACGAATCGCGCAATCAGTTCAGCGGGCGCTTGAGCCAGTCCCGATAAAACACTTCCAGATCCGGCTGGAAGCTATGCACCAGCGGATAACCGGGCGGAACCGCTTCGGTATCGAGCAAGGTACCGTCGATCGGGTCGTAGAACTCGCGCAATTCCATCCACTGCGGATCGGCATGCATCAGCTCCGGGTAGATCTCGCGGTAGGCCTCGTTGGTGTCGCGCACGAAGATGCGCGCCTTGAGCTTCCAGTTGGCGCGGTAGTCGCCGAACTCGCAGCCGCTGCTGCTCTTGGTGACGATGCTGCCGTCATCCTTGCGGACGATGAACAGGTGCGGACCAATGGGCAGCAGGATGCGCTCGGTCCAGCTCTGGCGCTCCTGGAGCACCGCCAGGTATTTTTCGAAGCGGTCCGGATCCTTGTATTTGCTCATCATTTCCTTGAGCATCTTCCAGGGCAGTTTCCCGTCCACCAGATCGCCGATGACTTCTTTCGTGTATTCACTCATGATGTTCCTCTCGTGGGGTCAATGACTCAAATGGACCAGTCGGCTGGCAAGTTCCAGAAGCCGCGGTACTTGTTTGCCCAATTGGCTGAAAGCTCCATGCTTTCGCGGTACATCTTGCGCACCGGCTCGATGTATTCGGCCCTGGTGACACGGGATTTCTGCTGCTTGAGCCATTCCTCGACGGGGACGCTTCGGGCGAGGCGCCTAGCGCGCAGTTCCCTGCGTAGTTCCTCGGTGGCGTGAATATCAAGTTGGTAACGACCGTCAGCACCTCGATGGGCGACCACGCCATAGCCAGAAGAGGCGAAACGCTCCAGGAGCAGGCCGTCGTTCAGATCACGCACTACAGATGCGGGGGCACGCTCCAGCACGTCACCAACGCCGTGACCACCTCCAAGATGACTGACGAAGAGGTCATATTCCTTGTGCATATCCGGCAGATGCCAGAGAAATTGGTCCTTGATTTCCTCGCCAGCGACCAGGGTGTCGAATTCACTGTTCTCCGGGTCAGCGTCAGACACTGGGTAAGGCAGCTTTTCAGCGATGCGCTTTCTCATATCGGTGTTCTTGACGCTGTGCCGATAGGGAGTCGCCGCCGGATAGCCGCCGAACATCCCGTTGCCATGAAAGGTAAAACCGTTGGAGCCGTTGAACATCAACTGGTGTGGAGCGTTGTAGAGCATCATCACCGATTCCCAGCCGGATCCGCCTCGATACTTCCCCATACCTGCCGTCGAGGGGCTCAGGCGGCGGCCTAGATAGAGCATCGGGGCTAACAATTCCCAAGCCTCAACGTCCCCCATATCGCCTTCGGGGTTCCAGCAAGCGGCGGCACTATGCTCCCCGTCGCGCGCTAGACCAGCCGATGTGCCGCAGGAACTATGCTCGAAGTTGGACCATCCGCCCTCGACACCGTAGTGGTTCGGCCCGCCCCCCTGGGTAACGTTGCCAGTGAAGGGATAGCCTGAAACCACTTCCTCGATGTAGCCGCGCGCTGTCACGCCTTGGCTCACTGCCATGAAAAGCCCCGTGAAACAGGGGATTAAAAATGTCCACGACAGAGTGTTGGAAGCATAGATGTTGTCCGGATTGGACCAGGTGCCATAGGGAGTGTTGAATTTGGTCGCCAGATAAGCGCCGTCGTTGACCTTGTCATTGGGGATCAGCACCTGTGTAATACCTACCCAGAGACCGCCTTGCAGACCCGATGGCGTGCAATTGAAAGAGTGGTAGCCCCACTTGCTGGCGCCATCGAGATCGAGTTCGAAGGTCGCCTCGGCGCCGACCCGGATCTCCAGCGGGCAGTGCATCATGGAATCCACGGCGGCGTAATCCGGCAGGCGGCCCTTGTCATGGGAATGCGGTACATCCATGAAGCTCGGAAACTGGTACTTGCCGGGAATCATGAATTCGCGCACTCGATTAACGAAGGCGCGGCGGGTGTCCTCGATCACCTCGCGACTGAACCGTTTGTAGGTTTCGATGCCTTCTTCCTTGATCAGCCGCAAGACTGCATCGCGCACCAATTGGCAACCAGCGATGCGGCACTTCTCGTCGAGAACCCAGTAGAACGGTTGGCGGATCGCAGTCTTGCAACGGTTCACGTAATCGGCGAACAGCTTGTCGTTGGCGCCGACCTTCTGGCACGACAGGATCCAACCGTCCTCGAAGCGGCTCGTGGTGCCAACCGGCATGCTGGCGGGCTGCTGGGCGCCGACGTCGATCTCATGGCTGACGCCGCCGACCCAACCCACCAGTTCACCCTCATGGAAGATCGGCAGGAATTCCATCACGTCGGCGTTATGCACGTCGCCGAGTTGCGGATCGTTGTTGACGAAAATATCCCCCGGACGGATGCCGGGATCGCTTTCGTAATCGGCGCGCACCATGTACTTGATCGCCTCGGACATGGTGTGCACGTGCGCCATGATGCCCGTCGATAGGGTGATCGAATCACCCTCCGGGGTATAGAGCGCAAAACACAGTTCGCCAATCTCGCGCACGATGGGAGAGGCCGAAATGTTCAGCGCGGTTTCCCGCGCGCCGACCATCGCGCCGCGCAGGCGGGACCACAGCTTTTCATAATGGATCGGGTCTTTGCCGCGCAGCGTCAGTTCGGTCAGTCCCTGATAACGGCCCGTCTCCTTGAGATACTTTTCCGAGTCCGCCAGCATCTGCTTGAGCGTCTTGCCGTTCTCGCCGATGGGATGCACTTCGGCCTGTTTCACTTCGTTCATATTGCCCATGACTTGTCTCCTGGTTACCCTCAACGCTTGAGGGCGGCGTTGGTGCTCATGTGGAAAATGCGGTGCTTGTCCAGCCTGGCGCTGCGCCCTGGCGGCACGACCATCGTCGACGCCGGCGCTTCGACGACCGCCGGCCCGTGAACCACGTTGCCGGCCTTGATCTTGTCCAGATCAAGAATGCGCGCCTCATGCCAGCCGCCCCGGTAATAAAGATTGCGCGTCGTCTTCAAGGCCGCCGGATCGACGGTTTCCCCAGCTTCCGGTTCGACCGGCAGAGCCGGCTTGTCGACCGGCACCGAGCCGCACATGACCACCCCCTGTACCAGATAGCCGAATTCCGGCGTGCGGGCCGAAATGCCGTAGATGCGGCCATAGACATCCTCAAAACCCTGCTTGAGGATTTCCAAGTCCTCGCCCTTCCTGATGTCCATGGTCGGCGACGGAACTTCAAGCGCATTCAACTGCCCGTAATAGAGCATCCTGACACTCGGTTTGAACTCGATTTCCTTGCGATCGATGCCATTTTTGGCGAACTCTTCCGCCACCTGGTCGGCCAAGCGTTCCCAGGCCTGGCGGATGACGGCCGCCGCCTGTTCTCGCGTCGCCGGGTCGTCGGACGGCAGAAGCGGCAGGTCGAGGCTGAAGTCGTAGCGGTACTCGTAGTCGCCGCAGGCACAGCCGAAAGCCGAGAAGCCGGGAGCCCAGGAAGGCACCAGGATGTCGTCAAAGCCCAGGCCGTCGGTGTAGCCGCCGACGTGCAGCGGGCCGCCGCCGCCGTACGAGAGGGCGGTAAATGATTCAGGGCCATAGCCCTTGCCGAGAATCTGGCCGAGCAGCGCGTTCTTGAGACTGTCCTCGAACAGTTCGACCACACCAGAAGCGGCGCGGAAGACGTCAATACCCAGCTTGTCGGCAACCTGCTCCTTGACAGCGTCGATCGCGCGCTGGCGGTCCAGCGTGATGGCGCCGCCAAGGAAATAGTCCGGATTGATGTAGCCCAGCACCACGTTGCAGTCGGTAATGGTGACGGTATCCAAGCCGGACTCGGCCCAGCAGACGCCGACACGGTAGCCGGCGCTGTCAGGCCCGATTTCGATACGGCCGGAGGTTGGATTGACGCGCACGAAAGAGCCGGTTCCAGCGCCGATGGAATCGATGCGCACCAAAGGCATGTTGAGCAGAAAGCGGCCGATATCGGTGTTCTGTTTGATCTCGAACTCACCATTGGTCACCAGCGCGATATCGAAGGAAGTACCGCCGATGTCGGAGCAGGCCAGGTTCTTGATACCCAGGCGCTCGCCAAGATAACGGCTGCCGATGACGCCGCCGATGGGTCCGCTGACCAGGGTACGGGCCAGTTCCTTGGCATTCATCGAAATGGTTCCGCCGTGGCTGGCCATGACCCGCAAGTCGAATTTGCCGCCGGCCTGATGCACCTTTTCATTGACACTGCGCAGCGAGTTGCGCGAAGGCTCGGCCGCGTAAGCCTCCATCAGCGTGGTGTTGAGCCTTGGAAAATCCTGGCGCGTGGGGTAAAGATCGCTGGCCAGATACACCGGCAGCTGCACCTTCCGCTCGGCGCAGACATCTTCGATGATGGCCTTGGCCAACAACTCATGAGCCGGGTTCTTGTAGCCGAAAATGAAGTTGACGACGATCGCTTCCACTTCCATGTCGAGCAGTTTCTCGACGGCCACGCGAACCTCGTCGGTGTAGAGCGGAATGGCCTCGCCCCCGAACATGTCGATGCGGCCGCGAATACCGAAAATGCGCTCGCGCGGAACGATCGGCTCGTTGTGGTGGTGGGTGGCCAGATGCACACGGTCGGCGAACGAATAGCTCAGATAGGTCTGGATGGCGCGCTCCTGGCGCAAGTAGTCTTCCATGCCACCGGACACCAGCAGGCCCACGCGGCGGCCCTTGCGCTCGAGCAGGCGGTTGAGCATCGCGGTGCCAGAGTAAATACCGGTCTTCAGTTGCGGGAAACTCTCTTCGACCGTCAGCCCCCAATAATTCATCGCATCGCGGGCCGAATCGATGAAACCGATCGACTCGTCATGCGGCGTCGTCTGTGCCTTGCCGACGACGAATCCGCCGCTGTCGTCGATGATGAAGGAATCGGTCATGGTGCCGCCCGCATCGATGCCGAGAATCCTCGGCTTTCGCCGGGCGTTTGTTGTAGTGCTTTGCGTCATTACAGTCTCCTTTGTTGGTGCTGGTCAGGGTGCTGCCGCAAATGGCAACCCGGCTGCGACACCGGTTTGGTCTGGGCAGCGGAACATACCCACACCAATCCTAGGCAGAGGAAGACAAGCGCAAGCCACCCAGACGGGTAGTTTTCAGGCCAGGCGGGTAGGTCCGGGCATGGTGAACCAGGAAACCAGGAAACGGCGATTGACCGCGCCTTCCAGACAAAAAGATCAGGTCAGCACATACACTTCCCATGTGTCCTTGTTTCGATCCGCCTCCACTGTTTCGCTGCTGACGCTGGTTTCGCGCGTCGCCGGCCTGGTCCGTGACGTGCTGTTCGCCTCGGTGTTCGGCGTGAGCGCGCTCACCGACGCCTTCAACGTCGCCTTCCGCATTCCGAATCTGTTCAGGCGGGTGTTCGGCGAGGGCGCCTTCAGCCAGGCTTTCGTGCCGGTGCTGGCGGCGCGGCGCGAGGAACAGGGCGACGAGGGCGCCCGCAAAATGATCGACCACGTCGCCACGATCCTGACCTGGACGCTGGTGCTGCTGTGCGTGGCAGGTGTCGCCGCGGCGCCGCTGATGGTTTGGGCCATGGCCAGCGGCCTGCGCCAGACCGCGGACGGGTTCAACGCCGCGGTGGTCATGACGCGCTGGATGTTCCCGTATATCGGATTCATGTCGCTGGTGGCGCTCGCTGGCGGCATTCTCAATACCTGGAAGCGTTTTGCCGTGCCTGCCGCTTCACCGGTGCTGCTGAATCTGGCGCTGATCACGTCGATCGTGGTGGGCGCACCCGTGTTTCGCCGGCATGGTATCGAGCCGATCTACGCGCAATGCGTGGGGGTGATGGTCGGCGGCGTGCTCCAACTCGCGTTGCAATTGCCTGCGCTGGCGCGGCTCGGATTGCTGGCGCGCATTGGCATGACGGCCGGCGCCGTGCGCACCGCCTGGGCCGATCCGGACACGCGCAAAGTCGTCAGGCTGATGCTGCCGGCGCTGGTGGGGGTGAGCGTCGCGCAGCTTTCGCTGCTGATCAATACGCAGATCGCCTCACACCTGGCGCCCGGCAGCGTGACCTGGATCACCAACGCCGATCGCCTGATGGAATTTCCGACCGCATTGCTCGGCGTGGCGCTGGGCGTCGTGCTGATGCCGCAACTGTCGGCTGCGCGTGCGGCCGGCGATAGTGCGCGCTATTCGGAGATGCTCGATTGGGGGCTGCGCCTGGTGGTGATGTTCTCGGTGCCGTGCATGGTGGCGCTGCTGGTGTTTTCGCAGCCGCTGGTATCGGTCCTGTTCCACTACGGCGCTTACAAGGCGGTGGACGTGCAGCGGACCACGGCGGCGCTCATGGGCTATGGCGTGGGGCTGCTGGGGATCGTCGCGATCAAGGTATTGGCGCCGGGCTATTACGCGCGTCACGATATGTACACGCCGGCGCGCATCGCGGTCTGCGTGCTGGTGTTCACGCAGATACTCAATTTCTTCCTGGTCCCGCACCTGCAGCACGCGGCGCTCACCTTGTCGATCGGCATTGGCGCGCTGGTCAATGCGCTATGGCTGTTGGTGGGGCTGATCCGCCATGGCAGCTACCGGCCCGTGGCGGGTTGGCTGCGCTTTTTGGCGCAGGTGGCGGCAGGGGCGCTTGCGCTTGGGATTTTGCTGTTCTGGGGCGCGCGCCATTTCGATTGGGTGCAACTGCGTGCCGAGCGGTTTCTGCGCATCGGCTTGTTGACGGCCCTGGCCTCAGGGGCGGCGCTTCTGTATTTTGGCGTTCTTTTGGCAACCGGGCTGCGGTTGCGCAGTTTGCTGCGCCGGTAGGCTGCGTGGAACGCCGCCCGGGAACGGAACGGCGTACATAGCACAGCCAACCAGACGCGGCGGCAAACGCACGCCGCCTCAGGCGGTTTTTTTCGCCAGCCCCAGATAGGTTTCGATCACGCGCGGATTGCTGGCGAGGTCTGCCGCAGGGCCTTCGAGGGTCATGTCGCCGGTTTCCAGCACGTAGCCGTAGTTGGCCACTTGCAGCGCAGCGCGGGCGTTTTGTTCGACCAGCAGCGTGGCCACGCCGGTTTTGCGCAGTTCGCT
>CAYTPC010000127.1:0-24869 GCA_964439605.1 uncultured Burkholderiaceae bacterium | reverse complement strand
CGATCGAGCCCAACACCGTCTTTGCGCGGCGCCCGCCGCCGCTGCCCGACGACGACACGGCCTACGCCATGCTCGACCGCATCACCGAACGCACCACGGCGGCGGGACTGGCGCGCTATGAAATCTCGGCCTACGCGCGCGCCGGCCACCGCTGCGCGCACAACCTCAACTACTGGCAATTCGGCGACTACCTGGGCATCGGCGCCGGCGCGCACAGCAAACTCAGCTTTGCGCACCGCATCGTGCGCCAGATCCGCTGGCGCGACCCCGATCGCTACATGACGCAGGCGCTGCGCGGCCAGGCCATCACGCACAGTGAGGATGTGGCGCTGGCCGATCTGCCCTTCGAGTTCATGCTCAACGCGCTGCGCCTGAAAGACGGCTTCGCGCTGGCCCAATTCACCGAGCGCACCGGCCTGGCGCTGACCGCGATCCAGCGCGGCTTACAAGAGGCCGAGCGCAAGGGCCTGCTGTCACGCGACCTGCACCGCGCCTGGCCGACGGCGCAGGGGCTGGATTTTCTCAGCGACTTGCAGGCGATCTTCCTGAATGGTGAATAAAATCGGCAGTACAAGTCCTCGGCGCCATCACAGATGACGGAAGCATGACCGATCGATTGAGAGGACTTGTTCTGAAATCAGTTACAGGAAGGATGGCAGAGTGGTCGATTGCACCGGTCTTGAAAACCGGCAACGGGCAACCGTTCGTGGGTTCGAATCCCACTCCTTCCGCCAACGCCGCAGGCTCGATAGCCCGCCCTCAAGGGGGCTTGCCTTGACGTGATGTACGGCTGACTTCAGATGGGCCGGGCGCTACTCCTTTGTTTTCCCCGCTTTGGCAGGCTCTGGAACCGATGAACAAACGAAATGCACTCAGATTCTTCGCAGCGGCCGCGGTCATGGTCAGCGCAGGCTTGGCGGGTTGCAGCGGCAAGTCGGAATTTCACGCAGTCGACATCAGTGGCGCGACTTATGCGCACGATTTTTCTCTTGCCGATACCGACGGGCGTCCCCGCACGCTAGCCGACTTCAAAGGCAAGGTGGTCGTGCTGTTCTTCGGTTACGCGCAGTGTCCCGACGTGTGCCCGACCACGATGCTCCAGATGAAGGAGGTCAAGGAACAGCTTGGCGCCGATGGCAACCGAATGCAGGCGATCTTCATTACCGTCGATCCCGAGCGGGATACGCCGGCGGTGCTCAAGGAGTACATGCAGGCCTTCGACCCAAGCTTCATCGCCCTGATTCCTCAGCTCGAGCAATTGCCGGAACTCACGAAGAACTTCAAGGTTTTCTTCCAGAAAGTGGCGGGCGCAACGCCGACGAGCTATACGGTGGACCATACAGCCGCAAGCTTCGTCTACGACCCGCAAGGCCGCCTGCGTCTCTACGTGCGATATGGAACGCCTACGGCGTCGGTGGTGGCGGATGTCAAGGCGCTGCTGGCCGGTTCGTGAGCGCTGCGCGCAATTTGCACTGGAGGCACAACCCGTCGAGGGGTTGCGCCAATGCGAGTCAATGCAGTGATCTTTGCGTCGGATCCAGCGCCTTGCGGATCGATTCGCCCAGGCTGTTGAACGCAAGCGCGGTGGCGAGGATGGCCAGCCCCGGCGCGTACATCTGCGAGGGCGCGATCTCCATGCTCTGGTAGGCGCGCGCGAGCATCGCGCCCCAGCTCGGGTCCGGCGGCTGGATGCCCAGACCGAGGAAGCTCAGGCTGGCCTCGGCGAGCAGCGCCGCCGCGAGCAGGATCGTGACCTGAACCAGCACCGGCTGGATCGCATTGGGCAGCACGTGCCGCCACAGGATGTGCGGCAGCGGCGCGCCATAGCAGCGCGCCGCATCCACGTACAGCTCGTGGCGCACGACCAGCGTGCGCGCCCGCGCAATGCGCGCGAGCTGCGGCGCGAACACGATGCCCACCGAGATCATCCCGTTGGTCAGGCCGATACCCAGCGCGCCGGTGACGGCGATCGCAAGCACGATGGCCGGGAACGAAAGCAGCGTATCGATGATGCGGCCAACCACCTCGTCGAACCATCCGCCGGTGAAGCCCGCGATCACGCCCACGGGAACGCCGAAGACCACGGCAACGCCCACCGCGAGCAGACTGGCATAGACGGCCACGCGGCCGCCGTAGAGCAGCCGGCTGAAGATGTCGCGCCCAAGATCATCGGTGCCCAGCCAGTGGCTCGCCGACGGCGGCCCGAGCGTGTTGCCCAGGTCCTGCACACTCGGCGAATGCGGCGCGATCCAGGGCGCGGCGATCGACAGCACCAGCAGCACAAACAGAAAGCCCAGGCTCAGGATCACGCGCGGATCGCGGCGCAGCCAGGCGCGCAGGCGCGCGATGAGGGACGGATGCGTCAAGTTCGTCATGTTTTGACTCTCGGATCGATCGCGCCATAGAGCAGATCGGCCAGCAGGTTCAGGCACAGCACGATCAGCACCATCACCAGGACCACGCCCTGCACCACCGGCACGTCACGCTGGATCGCGGCGCCGACGATCAGGCTGCCGATGCCGGGAATGGCGAACACCGCCTCCAGCACGACGGTGGCCCCGAGCATCCGGTTGGCCAGCAGCGTGAGCACGGTCAGCAGGTTGATGCCGACGTTTTTCAGGCAATGCTTCCACAGAATCACCGCCGGCGACAGGCCCTTGGCGTGCAATGTGCGCACCTGCTGCGAGGCGAGCAGTTCGATCAACGAGCCGCGCAACTGGCGCGCGATCTCGGCCATGCCGCCGGCGGCCAGCGCGATGGCCGGCAGCAGCGCGTGGTGCAGCGCGCCGCCCACGCTGGTTGACAGCGGCACCGCGCCGGTCGCGGGGAACCAACCCATCTCCAGCGCGAGGAAGGAGATGAGGATCATCGCAACCCAGAAGTTGGGCACCGCGACGCCCACCGACGCGATGCTCATCACCACGGTATCGATCCAGCCGCCGGCGCGGCTTGCCGCCAGGATGCCCAGCGGGGCGCCGATCGCCAGCGCGAAAACCAGCGCAAGCGCAACGATCAGCAGCGTGCTGGGCAGGCAGCGCGCAATCGAGTCGGCGACCGCTTCGCCCGACAGCAGCGACTTCGACAGATCGCCTTGCACCGCGTGGCCGATCCATGAGGCGTACTGCGCGAGGAAGGACCGGTCCAGGCCGTAGAGCTGACGAATCTCGGCGATGCGTGCCTCGGAGGCGTTGTCGCCCGCCAGCGTGACGGCCACGTCGCCGGGGATCAGCTTGAGCAGGCCGAAAGCCACGAAGGTGGCGAACACCACCACCGGCAACACCTGCGCCAGGCGACGCCACAGCAGGCCGCCGCGGATGAATTGAACCAGTTTTCCCATCGCTCGTGAGGACTCAGGTATCGAGCCAGATGCCGTTGTACTTGGGCTTGCCCAGCAGGTTGGGCTTGTAGTCGTGCACGCTCAAGGCGGCCGCGCTCACCTCGGCCTGGAAGGCCAGCGGCGCAACGTAGGCGCCTTCCATGATGATGCGCTGTATCTTCGCGAAGACTTGGCGCCGGGCGTCGGTCGATTCGACCGCCCGGCTCTCCTGCAGCAGCGCGGTCAATTCCGGCGACACCTCGGCGCGTCCGGCGTTGTAGTACCCGTCCTTCAAGTACTGCAGGCCGTAGGTCATGCTCGGATCGGGCCGGCCGGTCCAGGCCGAGAGCAGCACGTCGAACTTTTTCTCGACGCCGAAGAACGATCCCGCCGCTTCGGCCACCGACGCGGAGGTGAAGCGCGTGCGAATGCCGGCTTTGCTCAGTTGCTCCATCACGATCTCGTTGCGTCGCAGCGAGTCCTGGTCGTTGGCGCTGCCAATGCTGATCTCCACGTTCGGCTGCCCCGATTCGGCCATGAGCTTGCGCGCGCGCTCCGGGTCGTGCTTGTACAGCCCGGCAAGCGTTGCGTCGTAGGCCCAGTGCGACGAGGGCAGTTGCATCGAGGCCGGCTCGCCCAGTCCGCCCAGGCCCGCCGCGACGAATGCCTCACGGTCGAGCGCGAAGTTGATCGCCTGGCGGATCTTCAGGTTCGTCAGCGGACCCCGCCCAAAGTTGAAGTACATCTGGTGGCAGAACAGCGTCGGTCCGGTGATGAAGCGCAGGTTCTTGGCCCGGTCGATGATGGGCTTGTAGCGCGCCGCCAGCCCGGAGACGAACTGGTTCTGGCCCGCCACCAGCGAGCGCAGCGCGGTTCCGTTGTCGGGGATGATGATGAATTCAATGCCGTCCACATACGGCTCGTTGCGCTTCCAGTAGCGATCGTGGCGCGTCACGGTCACGTTCTGGCCATCGGCCCATTTCACGAATTTCCATGGCCCGGCGCCGACCGGCTTGCGGTCGTGCTCGGCGCCGAGTTCCTTCACCGCCTTGGGCGAGACCATCATCCCCGCGCGGTCGGAGAGCGCCGCGGGCAGCGCAACGTCGGGGCGGGCGAGCGTCAGTTTGAGCTGCAGCGCTCCGGTGACTTGCACGGCGGTCACGTTCACGAGGTCGGCCTTGACGTTGGAGCGCGGATCGGTGCGGTTGCGGTCGATGTTGAATTTGACCGCCTGCGCGTCGCAAGGCGTGCCGTCGTGGAAGACCACGTCGGGGCGGATGTCGAGCACCATCGTCTTCGGATCGGGGAAGGACCATTGCGCCAGGCCCGGCCGGGGTTTGAGCGTGTCGTAATCCCATTCGACCAGGGTGTCGAACAGGGTCCACAGGAAGGTGTGGTCATTGCCCTGCCCGCCGGTTGCCGGGTCGAGGCTGGAGGGGTTGGTATTGGCCGCGATACGCAGCACGCCCCCGCGCTTGCGCGCCGCCTGTGCCCAGGCGGGACGGGCCATCGGCACAGCCAGCGCGGCGGCGCCGAGCAGTCCGAGCGCGCTGCGCCGGTTGAGCGTAAACGCCGAATCGGGCGTGGCGGGTTCGAACGGGAGATCCTGGTGATGCGGCATCGGATGATCCTTCATGCGGTGGGAGAGAGTTCGGGGAGGTTCGCGGACGGCGGGCCGTCCGCGGTGGCAAAGTGACAGGCAACCCAGTGATTCGGGCGCAGTTCGCGCCAAGCGGGCGGTTCGTGCGCGCACGTGGGCCGCGCCGCGCGGCAGCGCGTGTGAAAGGGGCAGCCGGCGGGCGGATCGATGGGACTGGGAATGTCGCCTTCGAGTTCGATGCGCTGCTGCATGCGCAGCGCGGCGGGCAGCGGCACCGGCTCGGCCGACAGCAGCGCCTGCGTGTACGGGTGCAACGGCCGCTCGCCCAGTGACTGCGCCTGACCCAGTTCCATGAACTTGCCCAGGTAGGTGACGGCGACGCGATCGCTGATGTGCGCCACCACCGACAGGTCGTGGGTGATAAAGACGTAGGTCAAGCCGAACTCGCGTTGCAGTTCGGCGAACAGGTTGAGCACCTCGCCGCGGATCGAAACGTCGAGCGCGGCGACCACCTCGTCGCACACGATCAGCCGGGGCCGCAGCGTGAGCGCGCGGGCGATGATCACGCGCTGCTTCTGCCCGCCCGAGAGCTGGTGCGGATAGCGCGTCGCGTACTCGGCCGGCAGCCCGACGCGGGCCAGCGCTTCGAGCGCGGTGTGCCGGTGCGCCTCGCGCTGGCGGCGGTCGGCCACCATCAGCGGCTCCATCACCGAATCGAGGATCGACAGGCGCGGGTTGAGCGCGGCGTTCGGGTCCTGGAAGATGATCTGGTAGTCGCGCCTGTGTTTGCGCAGCGCCGCGCCGCGCAGGCGGGCCGGATCCACTCCGCCCTGGATCACCTGCCCGCTGGTGGGCTGCACGAGCGAGACCAGCGCGCGGCCGATCGTCGTCTTACCCGAGCCCGATTCACCGATGACGCCGAAGGTTTCTCCGGCGCGCACCTCGAAGCTCACGCCGTTGATCGCCTTGACGGTATGCCGCCGGTCGCGGGCGGGGAATTCCACGCGCAGATCGCGCACTTCGAGCAGCGCGGGAGCGGGCATCGTGTTCGTACCTGGCGCGGCGCTCATTGCAAGACTCCCGGCAGTGACAGTTCATCGGTCCGGCAGCAGCGCACGCGCCGTTGTGTCGCGGGCATTTCGATCAACGCCTGCGCCTGCTCGCAGCCCGTGGCGGCCTGGGCGCAACGCGGCTGAAAGCGGCAGCCGGCCGGCATCGCCGACGGCGCCGGCACGCGCCCGGCGATGAAGCCCAGCGGTTCGCGCGGCCGTGCCAGGCGCGGCAGCGAGCGCAGCAACCCCGAGGTGTAGGGATGGCGCGGGCGCAGCAGCGCCTCGTCGACCGGCGAGTCTTCGACCACTTCGCCGCCGTACATCGTCAGCATGCGCGTGCAGGTTTCGGCCACCACGCCGAGGTCGTGCGTGATGAACAGCAGCGCCATGCCGGCGCGCTCGCTCAACTCGCGCAGCAGCCGCAGGATCTGCGCCTGCACGGTCACGTCCAGGGCGGTCGTCGGCTCGTCGGCGATCAGCAGCGATGGCTCGCAAATCAGCGCCATCGCGATCATCACGCGCTGGCGCATGCCGCCCGAGAGCTGGTGCGGGTAGTCGTGATAGCGCTGCCTGGGCAGCGCAATGCCCACGTCGGCCAAGGCCTGCATCGCACGCTCGCGCCCCTGCTCGCGCTGGCGCGGGAAGTGCGTGCGCCAGGCTTCGCTGATCTGCTCGCCCACGGTGAACACCGGGTCGAGCGCGCTCATCGGCTCCTGGAAGATCATCGCGATCTCGCTCCCGCGCACCGCGCGCATCCGGCGCTCGGGCAGCGCGAGCAAATCGCGGCCCTGCAGCAGCGCCTGCCCCGCGATGCGCAGCGACGCGGGCGGCAGCAGCCGCATCAGCGACAGGCCGGTCACGGTCTTGCCGCAGCCGCTTTCACCGACCAGCCCGATGCGTTCGCCGGGCTGGATCGAAAACGAGATATCGCGCGTGATCTGGACCTCGCCGGCGCGGGTGCGCAGCGACACGCTCAGGCCGCGCACGTCGAGCAAGGGGTGTGCGGACAGTTCGGAGGAGGCTGTCAAAGGCATGGCGCGTCCCAGCGTCGAGTCAGCGGCGCTTCAGGCGCGGATCACGGCGAGGATTTGGCCTTCGCTGACGCTGTCCTTTTCTTCGACCGCCAGCCGGGCGACGGTGCCCGCGCAGGAGGCTTCCAGCGGAATCTCCATCTTCATGGATTCGACGATGAGCACAACATCGCCTTCGGCAACGGTGTCGCCAACCTGTTTTTCAATTTTCCAGACTGTGCCGGTGACCAGGGATTCGAGCGCGATTTCAGACATGAGTGAGAAAGGAAAAAGGAAAAAGAGCGGTCAACTGCCAGAGCGGTCAGCTGCCGCTTTCGGGTTCAAGGGCGATATCCAGAGCAATATCAAGGGCGGTAGCGCACACGCGCACCACCGCCCGCGCGCAAGGGCGCGCTGAGGTTGGCGAACTCGCACAGCAAGGCGCGGGTGTCGCGCGGATCGATGATTTCTTCAACCTTGAAATGCTCGGCGGTGAGAAAGGGCGACTCCAGCGCGCGCAGCCGCTGCTCGATCTCGCGGCGCTTGGCCACAGGGTCGGCGGCGTCTTCAAGCTCTTGCCGGTACGCCGCTTCCAGGCCGCCCGCCACGGGCAGCGAGCCCCATTGCGCCGAGGGCCATGCGTAACGCATGGAAAAGCGCCCCTCGGGGCGATGCGCAGCGCCGGCCACGCCGAAACACTTGCGCAGGATGACCGAGGCCCACGGCACCGTGCATTGGGTAATCGCCGACATCGCGCGCACGCCGTAGCGAATGGTCGCGGCCTGTTCGGCATCCACCCCGATCTGGAAGCCCGGTATATCCACCAAATGCACGATCGGCAGGCGGAAGGTCTCGGCCAGATCGATGAAGCGGGTCAGCTTCTCGCAGGCCGGGCTGGTCCAGCCGCCGCCGTAGATGTATGAATCGCTCGCGATGACGGCAACCGGCCAGCCGTCCAGGCGCGCCAGACCGGTCACCACCGAGCGGCCCCACTGGCGCCCGATCTCGAAGAAGCTGCCTTGATCAACCACGCTGCGCACGATCGGGCGGATGGCGTAGACCTTGCGCTCGTCACGCGGCACCGCGGCAATCAGCATCTCGTCGCGCCGGTCGGCCGGATCGCTGCACGGCGCGCGCGCGGGCAACTCATCGATCGAGCGCGGCAGGTACGACAGGAAAGCGCGCGTGCGCTCAAAGGCTTCGGCCTCGCTCGCGACTTCGTCGTCCACCGTGCCGTTGCGCGCATGGATCGAGGCGCCACCCAGCTCCTCCTTGCTCACCTTCTGGCCGAGGTGCGCCACCAGCGGCGGGCCGGCGGCGAAGATCTGCGCGGTGTTCCTCACCATCAGCGCATAGTGGCTGGCCGCCACGCGCGCCGCGCCCAGGCCCGCGACCGAACCGAGCGCGAGCGCCACCACCGGCACCTGCGAGAGGTTGTGGTCGATGACCTCCCAGCCCGGCAGCGCGGGGATGTAGGTGAAGCCCAGACGCTCAAGCTGCTTGACCGAGCCGCCACCGCCGGTGCCGTCGACCAGGCGCACGAGCGGCATGCGCAGGCCCTGGGCCATCTTTTCGGGGTAGATCAGCTTGTCGTAGATGCTCGCGTCGCTGGCGCCTCCGCGCACGGTGAAGTCGTCGCCGATGACGGCCACGGGCCGCCCGTCGATGCGGCCGCGTCCGGCGACCTGGTTGGATGGCGAGAGGTCGAGCAACTGCCCGTTTTCGTCATAGCGGCCCCAGCCGCTGGCCGAACCGGTTTCGCGGAAGGACCCCGCGTCCAGCAGCGCCTCGATGCGCTCGCGCACGGTGAGCTTGCCGTGCTGATGTTGCCGCTCAATCTTCTCGGGGCCGCCCATGCGGCGCACCATGGCGCGGCGGGCGGCGAGTTCGTCAAGTTCAGGTTGCCAGGTCAAGGGGAATCCTCAGGATGCAGTGCGCGCGGCTTGCAGGAATTGCGCGCGCAGTTTGTATTTCTCGATCTTGTTGGTCGCGGTGCGCGGAAGGTCGGCGATCAAGCGCACGTGGCGCGGGCGCATGAACTTGGGCAGCGTCTCGCGCGCCCAGGCATGAATCTCTTCTTCCGTTTCGGTGGCGCCGGGCTTGAGCACGAGGTAGACCACCACGTCGTCCTCGTCGCCCTCTTGCGCCGGCACGGCGAAGGCGGCGCTGATGGCGACGCTCGGATGCTGGTTGAACAGATCCTCGATGTGGAAGGACGAAATGTTCTCGCCGCGCACGCGGATGCGGTCGCCCATGCGGTCGACGAAGACGAAGCTGCCGTCGGCGCGCTGCATCACGGCGTCGCCGGTGTGGAACCAGGCGTTGCGCAGCGCCTTGGCGGTGGCCTCGGGCTTGCCGATGTATTCCAGGAAGATGGCGTTGTTGATGCGCGGGCGCAGCACCATCTGGCCGACTTGGCCGGCTGCGCAGAACTCGTCGCCCGCATCGACCACGCCGACCTCGAAAAAGGGGTTGGGACGCCCCATGAAGCCCTTGGCATCGGCCTGCTCGGGCGTGACCTGCGTGACGCCGAAGCGCGCCAGGCGTTGCGTGCGCTCGACACGGTCCAATCCACGGCGCAGCGCCGCGGGGGTACCCTCGCTGGGATCGAGTTCCTCGATGACCCCGACCATGCAACTGCCCGACTCGGTTTGGCCAAAGCCGCAGCTGACCACGTCGATCCCGAAGCGCCGCGCAACCTGATGGTGGTTCAGCGGCAGCGGCTGCATGTGCGCTTTGTTGAGGCTGTTGGCGCGGTCGTCCTCGCGCGCCGGTGCATTCATCAGCCAGGGAATCATCGCGTCGAGCAGCACCACGGTGCTGGCGTTGACCTTGCGCACGCGGTCCCAGAACTGCGTCGGACTGAAGCGCTCCCAGCAGGCCACCTCGCAACCGACCCAGATCGCACGGACCACGTTGAACGTGGCGCCGCCGACATGGTAGAGCGGCAGGTCGTTGTAGATCACGTCGTCCTGCGTCAGCGTCAGGCGCCCGAAGAAGGTGTATTGCGCGGCCCAGCGATGCGGCAGCAACACGCCCTTGGAGGGGCCGGTGGTGCCCGAGGTGTAGACGATCTGGCAAGGCGACTCGGGCGACAGCGCGACTTCAGGGCGGGGGTGGCCGGCGGCGCAGCAGGCCTCCCAGTCGAGCACCTCGATCCCGGCCGGCACGGCGACCGGCGCGACGTCGCGCTGCGCGCACAGCACCAGTACCGGCTTGACGCGCAACTCGTCCCAGACTTCGAGCACCGACTGCAAGCCGGTCGCGTCCACCAGCAGCAGCGGCGCGCCGGTATCGTTGAGCTGATAGGAAAGCAGGCGGCCGGAGAAACCGAAATTCACCGGCGCGTAGACGGCGCCGGCCTTCCAGGCGCCGAACATCATGAGCGACGCGATCAAGGGATTGCGGGTGAGCACCCCCACCGGCGTGCCGGCGCCCAGATTGCGTGAGGCAAGGAATCCGGCGACGGCGTCGGTGCGCGCGCCGAAGTCCGCATAGCTCAGGACCTGGTCTTCCTCGCCGTAGTAGAAGCAACGTGCCTGCGGACGCTCGCGCACCCAGCGGTCGAGCTGTCCGACCGCAAATTCGCCGCCCGCGAGGAAGCTCGCGAGAAGCTCACGCTTCGAGTCCATGTTGTCTCCTTTTTTGTCGCCTGTCACGGTCAAAGCACGGCACAATTATTGTTTAGTTCAATCAGCAGTCAATATAGTTAACCATATAACGAAAGATAGGAAAGTAACAAATGCGACAAACAGACACAATCTGTTATCGATGATCAAAATAAACAGATCGTCGAGCGAAGACTTCGCCGCATTGCGGAAATGACCGCGTCATTCAGCCCATCATCGGATGGGAGTCGATCGTTCTTCGCCGATCGTTCTTCTACTGCGAATCAGAATCAGACCTGAGCACCGCCGCGCCATCGGGCAGGCCGCGCTCCTGCGCGATCCAGGTCAGCACCGGCAAGGCGCCGGGCAGCACTGGTGCGACGCCAAGGGGAAGCTGCTGCCAGCACACGGTCTGCCCCTCCCGCATCTCGAACGCGCCGCGCCAGTCGTGCAGCTTGCACCAGTGCAAGCGCACCCGCGCATGGGGATAGTCGTGCTCGGTGACGCGCCACCGCTGGACTGATTCGGGTTCGACCTCGATGCCCAGTTCCTCGTGCAACTCACGCGCGACGGCCTGCTCGACGCTCTCGCCCGCTTCGATCTTTCCGCCGGGAAACTCCCAGTAGCCAGCGTAGGGCTTTCCTTCGGGCCGGGTTGCCAGCAGCAGCGCGCCGTCTTGGCGGATCAGGATCGCAACGGCAACCTCGGTGCGCTTGCTCACGCCTGCCGCCCCGCATAGTCGCGCGCGAACTGGTAAGCCACGCGGCCACTGCGCGAACCGCGTTCGAGCGCCCACACCAGCGCCTCGGGCCGCGCCGCCTCGATCGCCTTCGCGCTGACGCCGAAAGACGACAGCCATTGCGCGGTAATGGCAAGGTATTCGTCTTGCGAGAAGGGATAGAAGCTCACCCACAGGCCGAAACGCTCGGACAGCGAGATTTTTTCCTCGATCACCTCGCCCGGATGGATTTCGCCATCGTCGGTATGCGTGGTGCTGAGGTTGTCCTTCATGTACTCGGGCAACAGGTGGCGCCGGTTGCTGGTCGCGTAGATGAGCACGTTGGGCGTGGCCGCGGCCACCGAGCCATCAAGGATCGATTTGAGCGCCTTGTAGCCGGCTTCGCCCTCGTCGAAGCTGAGATCGTCACTGAAGATGATGAATTTTTCGGGCCGCTGCGAGACGACTTCGACGATATCGTGCAAATCGATGAGGTCGGCTTTGTCGACTTCGATCAGCCGCAGCCCCTGCGGCGCGTAGGCATGCAGGCAGGCGCGGATCAGCGAAGATTTGCCGGTGCCGCGCGCGCCCGTGAGCAGCACGTTGTTGGCCGGCCTGCCTTCGACGAACTGGCGCGTATTGCGTTCGACCCTTTCCTTCTGCGCGTCGATTTCCTTGAGCGCATCCAGCGAGATCCGCGCCACATGGCGTACCGGCTCCAACGTGCCATGGCCTGAACTGCGCCGCCGGTAACGCCAGGCAATCGAGGCGTTCCAGTCAGCCGGTTGCGCAAGCGGCTGCGGCAGGATCGATTCGATCCGCGCAATCAACCGTTCGGCGCGCTCGATCAGGTGTTCGAATTTTTCGTTCATTCCGTGCCGCACCTGGCGTACCGCGAAAAGGCAAGTATCACGATCTGTAGTCGGCGTTGATCGTGACGTAATCGTGGCTCAGGTCACAAGTCCAGAGTGTTTCATTCGCGCTGCCGCGGCCGAGCACGATGCACACCGTGATTTCGCTTTGCTTCATCACACGCTGGCCGTCCTCTTCGCGATAGGCCGGGTGGCGGCCGCCTTGGGTGGCGACGTGCACATCGTCGAGATAAAGCTCGATCTTGGTTTGATCGAGGTCCGCAATGCCGGCGTAACCGACCGCCGCGAGAATGCGCCCCAGATTCGGATCGCTGGCGAAAAAAGCCGTCTTCACCAGCGGCGAGTGGGCCACCGCATAGGCCACTTGACGGCATTCCGCGCCGTCGCGCCCGCCCTCGATTTGCAGCGTGATGAACTTGGTCGCGCCCTCGCCGTCACGCACGATCGCCTGCGCCAGCAAGCACGCGATTTCACTCATCGCCTCGACCAGCGCGCAGCCCTCGGGCGATTCAAGCGAAGTGATTTCCGCGTGTCCGGCCTTGCGCGTGGCGACGACGACGAAAGAATCGTTGGTCGAAGTGTCGCCATCGACGGTGATGCGGTTGAACGACGCCTGGGCAAGCCGCAACGCCAGGGCCGGCATCAGCGCCTGATCGACCTTGGCGTCAGTGGTCAGGAAACCGAGCATCGTCGCCATGTTGGGCCGGATCATGCCGGCGCCCTTGCTGATGCCGGTGATCGTGACCGTCGCACCGCCGATCATCACCTGCCGGCTGAAAGCCTTGGGCACGGTGTCGGTGGTCATGATGCCCTCGGCGGCGCGCCCCCAGTGCGCCGGTGCGGCGTCAGCCAGCGCGGCGGGCAGCCCCGCCTCGATGCGCTCGATCGGCAGCGGCTCCATGATCACGCCCGTCGAAAAGGGCAGCACCTGCTCGGGCGCAATGCCCAGATGCCCCGCCAGCGCGGTGCAGGTGGCGCGTGCGCGCGCAAGGCCCTCCTCGCCGGTGCCTGCGTTTGCGTTGCCGGTATTGACGACCATCGCGCGAATGCCGCGGCCCGCATCGAGGTGGGCGCGGCACACCTGTACCGGCGCGGCGCAGAAACGGTTCTGCGTGAACACGCCACCAACCGCGGCGCCCTCATCGAGCAGAAACACGGTCAGATCCTTGCGGCCAGCCTTGCGGATGCCGGCTTGGGCAACGCCAATGCGAACCCCCGGCACCGCGTACAACGCGGCTGGATCGGGGGCAGTCAGGTTTACGGGCATGGAAGCACTCCGGGGGTGGGGTGGGTTATTGCAGCTTGCCGTGGCAATGCTTGTACTTTTTGCCGCTGCCGCAGGGGCACGGATCGTTGCGGCCCACATGGGCAACGGCCTGCGCGCCGGCGCCGAAACTGCTGGTCCCGATACGGCTCAGCGTTTCCTCGTCCACGCGCACTTCGGTCTCGCCGGTTTCGGTCGGCGCGATGTAGGTGATGTTGGAGATATTCTCGGCGCTGGTTTCCATCGCCTCGGCCGCTTCTTCGAGCTGCTCGTTCGATTGCACCCGTACCGTCATGAGCTGATGCGTGACTTCGTTCTTGACCAAATCGAGCAGCTGGCTGAACAGTTCGAAGGCTTCGCGCTTGTATTCCTGCTTGGGCTGCTTCTGCGCATAGCCGCGCAGATGGATCCCTTGGCGCAGATAGTCGAGCGCCGCCAGATGTTCGCGCCAATGCACGTCGATGCTCTGCAACAGCACGACGCGCTCGAACTGGGTGAAGTTCTCCTGGCCGATCAGCGCGACCTTGGCCTCGAAGGCGTCGTTGGCCGCGGCGATGACCTTCTCGACGATGTCTTCATCGGAAATCGCGCTGGCCGCCTGCACCTGCTCGCGCAGCGCCAGCGCGATGCCCCAGTCGCTGGCCAGCACGGCTTCGAGGCCGCCCAGATCCCATTGCTCCTCGACCGAATCGGCCGGCACGTACTGGCGCACCAGGTCGGTGAAGCAACCTTCGCGCAGCGAAGCAATCTGCGCCGAGAGGTCGGCCGCATCGAGAATATCGTTGCGCTGCTGATAGATCACCTTGCGCTGGTCGTTGGCCACGTCGTCGTATTCGAGCAACTGCTTGCGAATGTCGAAGTTGCGCGCCTCGACCTTGCGCTGCGCGCTTTCGATGCTGCGCGTGACGATGCCGGCCTCGATCGCCTCGCCGTCGGGCATCTTCAGTCGCTCGAAGATCGCCTTCAGGCGCTCGCCGGCGAAGATGCGCATCAGCGGATCATCAAGACTCAGATAAAAGCGCGAGGAGCCGTTGTCGCCCTGGCGGCCCGAACGGCCGCGCAACTGGTTGTCGATACGGCGCGATTCGTGCCGCTCGGTCGCGATGATGCGCAGGCCCCCTTGCTGTTTGACGAATTCGTGATCCTTGGCCCACTGCGCGCGCAATTCCTGGATGCCCTCTTGGCGCGCGACGGGGTCCAGCGTCTGGTCGGCTTCCCGCTCCTGGATGGCCTTGTCGACATTGCCGCCGAGCACGATGTCGGTGCCGCGTCCGGCCATGTTGGTGGCGATCGTGATCATCTTGGGCCGGCCGGCCTGCGCAACGATCTCGGCCTCGCGCGCATGCTGCTTGGCATTGAGCACCTGATGCGGCAGGCCGGCCTGCTGTAGCAGGCCAGAGATGATTTCGGAGTTCTCGATCGAAGAAGTGCCCACCAGCACCGGCTGGCCGCGCTCGTAGCATTCGCGGATATCGTCGATGGCCGCCTGGTATTTCTCGCGCGTGGTCTTGTAGACGCGGTCGAACTGGTCATCGCGCTTGCTCGGGCGGTTGGGCGGAATGAGCACGGTCTCCAGCCCGTAGATGTCCTGGAACTCGTAGGCTTCGGTATCGGCCGTTCCGGTCATGCCCGCGAGCTTGGCGTACAGACGGAAATAGTTCTGGAAGGTGATCGAGGCCAGCGTCTGATTTTCGGCCTGGATCTGCACGCCTTCCTTGGCCTCCACGGCCTGGTGCAAACCATCGCTCCAACGCCGGCCGGTCATCAGGCGGCCGGTGAATTCGTCCACGATGGTCACCTCGCCCTGCTGCACCACGTAGTGCTGGTCGCGGTGGTACAGGTGCTGTGCCCGCAGCGCCGCATTCAGGTGATGCATCAGCGTGATGTTGGCCGGGTCGTACAAAGACGCGCCTTCGGGCAGCAGCTTGAGTTCGGCCAGGATGCGTTCGGCTTTTTCGTGCCCGTCTTCGGTCAGGAATATCTGGTGCGCCTTTTCATCGACCGTGAAGTCGCCCGGCTTGGTCACGCCCTCGCCGGTGCGCGGATCGGCCTCGCCTTCCTGGCGCGTGAGCAGCGGCACGACCTTGGTCATCGCCAGATACAGATCGGTACGATCTTCGGCCTGGCCGCTGATGATCAGCGGCGTGCGCGCCTCGTCGATCAGGATCGAATCGACCTCATCGACGATGGCGTAGTTCAGGCGGCGCTGTACGCGGTCCTGCGTCTCATAGACCATGTTGTCGCGCAGGTAATCGAAGCCGTACTCGTTGTTGGTGCCGTAAGTGATGTCGGCGCCATAGGCGGCTTGCTTTTCTTCGCGCGGCATCTGCGGCAGATTCACGCCGACGCTCAGGCCCAGAAAGTTGTATAGCCGCCCCATCCATTGGGCGTCGCGGCTGGCCAGATAGTCATTGACCGTCACCACGTGCACGCCCTTGCCGCTCAAGGCATTGAGGTACACCGCGAGCGTGGCTGTCAGCGTTTTGCCTTCGCCGGTGCGCATTTCGGCGATCTTGCCCTGATGCAGCGCGATGCCGCCGACGAGCTGCACGTCGAAGTGCCGCATTTTCATGACGCGCTTGGAGCCCTCGCGAACCGTGGCGAAAGCTTCGGGCAGCAGCTCATCGAGCGACTCGCCCTTGGCCAGGCGCTCCTTGAACTCCTGCGTTTTGGCGCGCAAGGCGTCGTCGCCAAGCTTCTCGTAGTCTCCTTCGAGTGCGTTGATGCGATTGACCGTTTTACGGTACTGCTTGAGCAGGCGGTCGTTACGGCTTCCGAAGACTTTGGTCAGGAGATTGGTGGCCATGATGGAAGATCGCCGGCGTGCCCGCCGGGCGCGCTGTGCGAACGAATTCCCTAAGTAGATGACGGCAAACGCGCGTTAACCGGCGAAACGCAGATCCTCGCCGGAATTGCCCGGGTAAAGGGATGATTTTAACGATCGCTTAGCGTTCTTTGAAGTCGCGCCCCGCAGATACCGTGCGATGGGAGGTCATATCTTTGTCTACAGGAGCCAAGCGGTTCATCGGGGCAGGCTCGGTTGTGCCGCGGCGATCGCCTCCGGCAAAGTCAGCTCCTGAAAGTCCGCAGCCAGGGCAGCAAAGCCAGCGGCGAATCGATATTCGCATCGGCGCCCCATTGTCCGATATCGATCCGCTCATCCAGATACCCATAGGCGGCCGCGACGATGCGCATGCCGGCCGCACGGCCGGCCAGCATGTCACGCTCGTCGTCACCCACGTAGACGCAACGCCGCGGTTGCACCCCGAGGCGCCGCGCGGCTTCGAGCAGCGGCGCCGGGTGCGGCTTGGAATACGCGGTGGTGTCGCCGGAGATGATCACGCCCGCCCCTGCAAAAAACGGCATCGCGGCGGTGAGCGGCGCCGTGAAGCGCGCGATCTTGTTGGTTACGACCCCCCAAGGCAGCCCAAGCGCCTCCAGTTCGCGCAGCATCTGCGGTACGCCGTCGAACACGACCGTCCGCTGGCTCATCACCTGTTCGTAGTTGTTCAGGAATTCCTCGCGCAACGCCGCATACCGCGCATCTTCGGGCGTGATGCCGAACGCAACGCCGAGCATGCCGCGCGCACCGGCACCCGCCATCGGCCGATAGCACGCCGGCGCAAGTGAATGCATGCCACGATCCGTGCGCATTTTGTCGGCTGCGGCACCCAGGTCGGGCGCACTGTCGATCAAAGTGCCATCCAGATCGAACAGCACCGCATCAATCTCGCCACTCACCATCAACCGTGCTCCGGCCGCTGCGTCGCGAACAGATAATTGACGCTGGTGTCACCGCTGAGCCAGTAACGCCGGGTCAGCGGGTTGTACTGCATGCCACGGGTCTTGCGCAGATCGAGCCCAGCGGTACGGCACCACGCAGCCAGTTCGCTGGGTTGAATCAATTTGCCGTATGTGTGCGTGCCGTGTGGCAGCATGTTGAGCAGATACTCGGCTCCCACGATCGCAAACAGAAAGGCCTTGGGGTTGCGGTTGATGGTCGAGAAAAACACCCAGCCGCCCGGCTTGACCAAGGCCGCACAAGCGCGAACCACCGAGGCCGGGTCCGGCACGTGCTCAAGCATTTCCATACAGGTGACGAGATCGAAACTCGCCGGCTGTTCGGCTGCGAGGTCTTCGGCGCTGATCCGGCGGTATTGCACACCGCGCGTGCCGGTCTCCAGCGCATGCAGTTGCGCTACCTTGAGCGGGCGTTCCGCCAGATCGATTCCCGTCACTTGTGCGCCTCGCCGTGCCATCGCCTCGGACAAGATACCGCCGCCGCAGCCGACATCAAGCACCTGGCGCTGCGCGATCGGCACAAGGCTCTCGACCCATTCCAACCGTAACGGATTGATTTCATGCAACGGCCGAAACTCGCTTTCGGGGTCCCACCAGCGATGCGCAAGCTCGGAAAACTTGGCCAATTCGGCCGGATCCACATTGGCACTGAGCTTATTTGTCATCCCGCAATTATGAATCGCACATAAAAAAGCCCCGCTACAGCGGGGCAGTCGATAAAACCCCGCACCAAGGCGGGGTTATTTGAGAATCCTCTCGGATCAGCGGGCGTTCTGGGTGCCGACCACTTCGATTTCCACGCGGCGGTTCTTCGCGCGGCCTTCGCGGGTACGGTTGTCAGCAACCGGCTGCTTCTCACCCTTGCCTTCGGTGTAGATGCGGCTCTTCTCGATGCCCTTGGAGACCAGATAGGCCTTCACGGCTTCGGCACGACGCACCGACAGCTTCTGGTTGTACGCATCGGTACCGATCGAGTCGGTGTGGCCGACCGCGACGATCACTTCGAGGTTGATGTGCTGGATCTTCGAAACCAGATCATCCAGCTTCGCACGGCCTTCGGGCTTGAGCACCGACTTGTCAAAGTCGAAGAAGGCGTCAGCAGCGTAAGTTACCTTCGAAGCGATAACCGGCTCCTCGCCCTTCTTCGGCGGGGTTACCGGCGGGGGAACAACCTTTGTCGGCTCCTTGGGCTTGGCGGCAACCAAAGCGCCATCGCAGCCAGCGGCTGCCGTGGCAGGCGTCCAGTTGGCATCGCGCCAGCACAGTTCGTTTGTGCCGTTTTTCCAAACCAACTCACTGGTGCTGTTTTGCCAGTTGTCGATCACGTTGCCACCGTTCGCGGCGGTGACGCGAGTCTGCGCGCCGGCGGCAGTGGCGAACGCAGCGACTGCAAACACCATTGCCACTTTGTTTAGTTTCTTCATGGTTCTCCTCTTGGGGAAAAAGCCGCAGCCGCGCTGCGAATCACAGACGCTTTGCGTGACCATCACTCAAAACGTTGAAGAACATTGTGCCATAGGGTGTTTGGCAAACACGAGAAAGAAGGCCAGCGAAACCCAACCAAATGACCGAATCTATGCCCTTGTGTTGTTACGGAGCGACACCCAGGCGGCGGCGTAGAATCTTCGATCCCTGCCGCAGGCCCACTTACATGACCTCGTTCGCCAAAGAAACTCTCCCTGTCAGCCTGGAAGAGGAGATGCGCCGCAGCTACCTCGACTACGCCATGAGCGTGATCGTAGGACGCGCCTTGCCCGATGCGCGCGATGGGCTCAAGCCAGTGCACCGGCGCGTACTGTACGCAATGCACGAGCTCAACAACGACTGGAACCGGCCCTATAAAAAGTCGGCGCGCATCGTCGGCGACGTGATCGGTAAATACCATCCGCACGGCGATCAATCGGTCTATGACACCATCGTCCGCATGGCGCAGGATTTTTCCATGCGCCATATGCTGGTCGACGGCCAGGGCAATTTCGGCTCGGTCGACGGCGATATGGCCGCGGCAATGCGCTACACCGAAATCCGGCTGGCAAAAATCGCCCATGAAATGCTGGCGGATATCGACAGGGAAACCGTCAATTTCGGCCCCAATTACGACGGCTCCGAAAAAGAACCGCTCGTGTTGCCTTCGCGCCTGCCGAACCTGCTGGTCAACGGCGCCGGCGGCATCGCGGTCGGCATGGCCACCAACATCCCGCCGCACAATCTCAACGAGGTGGTCGATGCCTGCCTGCACCTGCTGGCGCACCCGCAGGCCACCATCGACGAGTTGATGGAGATCGTGCCGGGGCCCGACTTCCCCACCGCCGGGATTATTTACGGCATCAACGGCATCCGCGAGGGTTACCGCACCGGCCGCGGCAAAGTGGTCATGCGCGCCAAATGCCATTTCGAGGATATCGACAAAGGCCAGCGCCAGGCCATCGTGGTCGACGAATTGCCCTACCAGGTCAACAAAAAGACGCTGCAAGAGCGCATGGCCGAGCTGTGGCGCGAGAAAAAGCTCGAAGGCATCAGCCATATCCAGGATGAGTCCGACAAATCAGGCATGCGCCTGGTGATCGAACTCAAGCGCGGAGAAGTACCCGAGGTGGTACTCAACAACCTGTACAAGCAAACGCAGATGCAGGACACCTTCGGCATCAACATGGTCGCCCTGGTGGACGGCCAGCCGAAGCTGTGCAACCTCAAGGACCTGATCGAGGTCTTCCTGCAGCACCGCCGCGAAGTGGTCACGCGGCGCACCATTTATCAATTACGCAAGGCGCGCGAACGCGGCCACGTGCTCGAGGGCTTGGCGGTGGCGCTGGCCAACATCGACGAATTCATCGCCATCATCCGCGGCGCCCCCACCCCGCCGGTGGCCAAGGCCGAGTTGATGAGCCGCCCCTGGGACAGCAAGCTGGTACGCGAGATGCTCACGCGCACGCGCGCCGACGGCGCCGTCATCAGCGCCAGCGACTACCGGCCCGAGAACCTGGATGCCACTTTCGGCATGGGCGCGGACGGGCTGTATCGCCTCTCCGACACCCAGGCGCAGGAAATCCTGCAGATGCGCCTGCAACGCCTGACCGGGCTGGAGCAGGACAAGATCGTGGCCGAATACAAAGAGGTGATGGCCGAAATCGAAGACCTGCTGGACATCCTCGCCCGGCCCGAGCGCGTGTCGCTCATCATCGGCGACGAACTGAAGGCGCTCAAGCAGGAATTCGGGCAAACCAAATTGGGCGCGCGCCGCAGCCAGATCGAGCACAGCGGCTACGACCTCTCGACCGAAGACCTCATCACACCGACGGACATGGTGGTCACCCTCTCGCACAGCGGCTACATCAAGAGCCAGCCGCTGGGCGAATACCGCGCGCAGCGGCGCGGCGGACGCGGCAAGCAGGCCACCGCCACCAAGGAAGACGACTGGGTCGACCAACTCTTCATCGCCAACACGCACGATTACATTTTGTGCTTCTCCAACCGCGGGCGCCTGTACTGGCTCAAGGTCTGGGAAGTGCCCTCCGGCTCGCGCGGCTCGCGCGGCCGGCCGGTCGTCAACATGTTCCCGTTACAAGAAGGCGAAAAGATCACGGTCGTGCTGCCGCTGACGGGCGACAAACACGACTTCCCGGCCAACGAGTACGTATTCATGACGACCTCGATGGGCACCGTCAAGAAAACCTCGCTCGACGAATTCAGCAATCCGCGCAAAGCCGGCATCATCGCCGTGGACCTCGACCCGGGCGACTACCTGATCGGCGCCGCGCTCACGGACGGCACGCATGACGTGATGCTGTTCTCCGACGGCGGCAAGGCGGTGCGCTTTGACGAGAATGACGTGCGTCCGATGGGCCGCAACGCACGCGGCGTACGCGGCATGTGGCTTGAGGAAGGCCAGCGCGTCATCGCGATGCTGGTGGCCGAGGACGAACACCAGAGCGTGCTCACCGCCACCGAAAACGGTTACGGAAAGAGAACAAATATTACCGAATACACCCGCCACGGCCGCGGAACCAAGGGCATGATCGCAATCCAGCAAAGCGAACGCAACGGCAAGGTGGTTGCCGCGACCCTGGTCCATGCGGATGACGAGATCATGCTGATCACCGACAAGGGCGTGCTGGTGCGAACCCGCGTTGCTGAAATCCGAGAGCTTGGCCGCGCTACACAGGGAGTCACCCTCATCGGTCTGGACGAGGGCGCGAAGCTCAGTGGGCTGCAGCGCATCGTTGAAAATGACGCCAACGGCGAGAGCGACGCCGACGGCAACATCCATTCACCCTCAACGGAGAACCTTCAGTGAAGAAACAAATCAAACTGGCCCTGCTGGCTGCCGCCCTCGCCACGACATCGTTTGCCTGGGCGCAGAACAACAAGGCGGCATTGGTCAAGCAGTTCCTTGAATTGCAGCGTCCCGGTCTTGAGGCGCTGTCCAAGTCCCTGGTCGAACAAGCCAGCCTGCCCATCGCAAGGGCCGGTTCCGATTACCTGATGGAAAAGGTACCCGCCGAAAAGCGCGAAGAAGCCACCAAAGCGGCCGATGCCGAACTGCGCAAGTATTTCGACGAAACCTATCCGATCGTGCGCGACAAGGCCATCCAGCTTGCGCCCTCGACCATTGGCCCGCTCATGGAGCAGAACTTCACTGAAGACGAACTGACCCAGCTCAATGCATGGATCAGCTCGCCAATCAATAAAAAGTTCCAGAACCTGAACGCCCAGTTGCAATCCGCCCTGACGCAAAAGCTCGTGAACGACACGCGCGAAAAAGTCGAAGCGAAACTGCATACCCTCGACCAGGCCGTGGCCAAGGCGCTGGGCGCGCCAACCGGCGACAAACCCGCCGCCGCTGCCGACGCGAAAAAGAAAGATCCGAAACGCGCTAAATAAATCCCCCACGCCCTGAGAGAGCCTGTTCATCGTCTTTTCAGGGCCGCGTTGGCTCGCAATCTCGCAACCTCGCAATCGGGATGAGTGGGCGGCCCAGCCGCCCGATTTCGCCCCAACCCGCCGTGCGGGCGTATAGACGCTGGCGGTCTGCATGCGAGAATTCCGCGCCTCCACGCTTGAACCGCATGACTTCGAACAACGCCCCCCCGCCACCACCCCCTCCTTCCGCCAGCCTGGCCGATCTGCGCATGCAGATCGATGCCCTGGACGAGCAGTTACTCGCGCTGTTGAACCAGCGTGCACGCGTCGCCGAGCAGGTCGGCGAAGTCAAGAAGCGTGAGGGCACGCCATTCTTCCGGCCCGACCGCGTGGCACAGGTGATCGAGAAGGTCGCGGGCATCAATCCCGGCCCGCTCAAGGGCGCGCACGTCTCGGCAATCTGGCGCGAAATCATGTCGGCCTGTCTGGCGCTCGAATCGCCGCAGCGGGTGGCCGTGCTCGGGCCTGAGGGAACCTTCTGCGAACAGGCCGCGACCGAATACTTTGGCGGCGCGGCCGATTTGATCTACTGCGCCAGCTTCGACGAGGTTTTCCATGCCACCGCCTCCGGCAGCGCGCAGTACGGGGTGGTCGGCGTCGAAAACTCCAACGAGGGAGTCGTCACGCGCTCGCTCGACATGTTTTTGCACACGCCCACGCACGTCGTCGGCGAAGTGAGCCTGCTGGTGCGCCATAACCTGCTGCGCAAGGACAACTCGCTCGAAGGCATCGAGGCGGTGCTCGCGCACCCGCAGGCGCTCGCGCAATGCCAAGCCTGGCTGGCCAAACACTTACCCAACGCGGAGCGGCGCGCGGTATCGAGCAACGCCGAAGGCGCTCGCCTGGCCGCCACCAATCCGGCCTGGGCCGCATTGGCCAGCGAACGCGCGGCCACGCAGTGGGGCCTGCACATCGCCGGGCACGGAGTCCAGGACGATGCCTATAACCGCACGCGCTTCGCCGTCATCTGCCTGCCGAGCACGCTGGGCATGCCGCCGCCCAGCGGGCACGATTGCACCAGCCTCGTGGTATCGGTGCCGAACCGCCCGGGCGCGGTACACGATCTGCTGATACCGCTCAAAACCAACAAGGTTTCAATGACGCGCTTCGAGTCCCGGCCGGCGCGCACCGGCCAGTGGGAGTACTACTTCTACATCGATCTGGACGGCCATCCGTCGCAGCCGCATGTGGCGGCGGCACTGGCAGAACTGCAGTCACTGTGCGCCTTCTACAAGGTACTGGGCGCTTATCCGATCAAGGCTTGACGTTGATTTACGAACAACTGGGATTAATCGGCTGCGGCTTGATGGGGGGCTCCTTCGCCCTCGCGCTCAAGCGCGCGAAGCTGGTCAAGCGCGTCATCGGCTACAGCAAGTCGCCCACCACCACCGAACGCGCGCGCCAACTCGGCGTCATCGACGCGGCAGCGCCGTCGGCGCTGAACGCGGTTTCTGGCGCCGACCTGATTCTGGTCGCGGTACCGGTGTCCGCGTCGGAACCCATCTTCAAGGCGATCCGCCACGGCATCGCCCCCGGCGCACTCATCATGGACGTGGGGTCGACCAAGGGCGACGTGATCGCGGCGGCGCGCGCGGGATTGCAAACGAAATTCGGCTATTTCGTGCCGGCGCACCCTATCGCCGGCAAGGAAGTCGCGGGCATCGGGCACGCCGATGCCGATTTGTTCCGCAACCGCGCCGTCGTGCTCACGCCGACCCAGGACACGCGCCTGCCAAACATCCAGCGCGCCAAGGATCTCTGGCGTGCGCTGGGCAGCCACGTCACGACGATGACGCATGAAGTCCACGACGAGGCCTTTGCCGCGGTGAGCCATCTGCCGCATCTGCTGGCCTTCGCCTTCATCCAGGGCATCGTGTCACAAGCGCACGGCATGGACTATTTCAATCTGGCCGGCCCTGGTTTTCGCGACTTTTCACGCATCGCGGCCAGCGACTCGACCATCTGGCGCGATGTTCTGCTGGCCAACCGCGCGCAGGTGCTGGCGCAATCCGAAGCCTTCCGCCGCGCGCTCGATGACTTCGAGGCGCTGATCCGCGCTGGCGATGCGCAGGCGCTCGAAAGAGCCATTGCCGCTGCCAGCCGTGCGCGCGCCGGCTGGCAGCCCGCAGGCACGGCGCCGGACGAATCCGGCGAATAGGCCCGGCCCGATGTTCGACACCGATTTCCTCGACCTCCCGCCACTGTCCGGTGCCGGCGGTACGGTGCGGCTGCCGGGTTCCAAGAGCATCTCCAACCGCGTGCTGCTGCTGGCCGCGCTGGCCGGGGGCACGACAACCATTCACGATCTGCTCGATTCGGACGACACCCGCGTCATGCTGGATGCGCTGGCGCAATTGGGCTGCGGCATCGAACACGCCGGGGATACGCTGCGCGTCACCGGATTGGCGGGAACACTCCAGACCCGGCAGGGCAAGCTGTTCCTCGGCAACGCCGGTACCGCGATGCGCCCGCTGGCGGCCGCACTGGCGCTATTGGGCGGCGACTTCGAACTCTCGGGCGTGCCGCGCATGCACGAACGCCCGATCGGCGACCTGGTCGACGCGCTGGTTCGGCTGGGCTGCGCGATCGACTATCTGGGCAAGCCCGGCTATCCGCCGTTGCGCATCCGGCCCGCCGCGCGCGAAACGTTGCGGCTCCGTGCGCCGGTTCCGGGGCGCGGGGGGGGCTCCAGCCCAATCCTGCCCGCG
>CAYTPC010000126.1:0-2234 GCA_964439605.1 uncultured Burkholderiaceae bacterium | reverse complement strand
CGCTTCAATCTGGCGGCGGTGGTGGAGTTCATCCACACCGCCACGCTGCTGCACGACGACGTGGTCGATGCCTCCACCCTGCGCCGGGGGCGCAGCACGGCCAACGAGGTGTTCGGCAACCCGGCCAGCGTGTTGGTGGGCGATTTTCTGTATTCCCGCGCGTTCCAGATGATGGTCGATGCCGGGCAGATGCGGATCATGCAGATCCTGGCCGACGCGACCAACGTGATCGCCGAAGGCGAGGTGCTGCAACTGATGAACATGCACGACGCCGCGCTGGACGAGGCGGGCTACCTGAACGTGATCCGCTCCAAGACGGCCAAGCTGTTCGAGGCCAGCGCGCGGCTGGGCGCGGTGTTGGCGGGCGCGCCCGCCGCCGTGGAAGAAGCCTGCGCCGACTACGGGCAATCGCTGGGCACGGCGTTTCAGGTGATCGACGACGTGCTCGACTACACGGGCGATCCGGCCGAGATGGGCAAGAACCTGGGCGACGACCTGCGCGAGGGCAAAACCACGCTGCCCCTGATTCTGGCGATGCAGCGCGGATCAAAAGAAGAAGCAGCGCTGGTGCGCGCGGCCATCGAGCAGGGCGAGACGGAACATCTGCCGGACATTGCCCGCATCGTGCAGCGCACGGGTGCGCTGGAAGGCACGCAGGCGCTGGCCGCGGCCCAGGCCGAACGTGCCAGGACGGCCGCCGCGCAACTGCCGCGCAATGCCTACAGCGCCGGTTTGATAGAATTGGCGGCTCAGTTGCTGCAAAGGCGCTCTTGACCGACGGGTTGGGGCGCTTTTCTTCGGGGTGTAGCTTAGCCTGGTAGAGCGCTACGTTCGGGACGTAGAGGCCGGAGGTTCGAATCCTCTCACCCCGACCAGGAGCCATTTTGTGCCGGGTGCCGACGGGCCCGCGCGCGGGGGGAGTGTGTCAATTGGCACACAGTTTTGTACGTATCGGCGTTTACAGATTCGTCCTGATCGGCGATCATTGACGCCTGATTGCTGTCAGAATCGACAAGATCCTCCAATTCATGGCCGTTTCCGATTCCACCATCAAGGCGACGCTCAACACCCGGAGCACGCCACCCGCCGTCGTCTTGCCCGGCATTGCGCGCGCCTTGGTCATGGCCGGCACGCTCACGCAGACCGCGGCGGAAGACATCTCCAGGCGCGCCGCGGCCACCAAAAAAAGCTTCGTCGCCGAATTGACCAGCTCCGGCACGGTTTCGGCGGCCAATCTGGCGCACATCCTGTCGGTGGCGTTTGCCGCACCCCTGCTGGACATCAACGCGATCGATCCCCGGCGGCTGCCCACGAACATGCTTGACGCCAAGCTGTGCCAGACCTACCGGGTGCTGGCGCTGGCCAAGCGTTCCAACCGCCTCATCATCGCCACGGCCGATCCGTCCGACCACGAAGCGGCGGAAAAGGTCAAGTTCGCCACGCAGATGGGCGTGGAATGGGTGATCGCCGAATACGACAAGCTCAGCGCGCTGATCGAGACGCACGCCAAGACCGCGACCGAGTCGATGGAGAGCATCGTCGGGCAGGAGTTCGAGTTCGACGAGGCCGCGCTCGCCTCCGCGGTGCCGCAGACCGAGGCCGGCAAGCTCGACGCCGACGTGGAAGACGCGCCGGTCGTGCGGTTCTTGCACAAGATGCTGCTCGACGCGGTCAACATGCGCGCGTCCGACCTGCACTTCGAGCCTTACGAGTACTCCTATCGCGTGCGCTTTCGCGTCGATGGCGAGCTGCGCGAAATTGCTTCGCCGCCGCCGGCGATCAAGGAAAAGCTGGCCTCGCGCATCAAGGTGATCTCGCGCATCGACATCGCCGAAAAGCGCGTGCCCCAGGACGGGCGCATGAAGCTCACGCTCGGGCCGAACCGGGTCATCGACTTTCGCGTCAGCACCCTGCCCACGCTGTTCGGCGAGAAGATCGTGATCCGCATCCTGGACCGCAGCAGCGCCCAGATGGGTATCGAGGCGCTGGGCTACGAGGACGAGGAAAAAGAACGCCTGATGAAAGCCATCGTGCGGCCCTACGGCATGATCCTGGTCACCGGGCCCACGGGTTCGGGCAAGACGGTGTCGCTGTACACCTGCCTGAACCTGCTCAACAAGCCCGGCGTCAACATTTCCACGGCGGAAGACCCCTCGGAAATCAACCTGACGGGCATCAACCAGGTCAACGTCAACGAAAAAGCCGGCCTGACCTTCGCCGCCGCGCTGCGCGCC
>CAYTPC010000125.1:0-9506 GCA_964439605.1 uncultured Burkholderiaceae bacterium | reverse complement strand
ACGTTGAAGCTGAGCATTACGGACGTGCTGGACATATCGGACACGAGCCACAAACTGGTCGTCCACGGCGGCGCCGACGATACGGTCAAGGCGGCTGGGTTCACGGACACCGGTACCACGCAGACGATCGTTACCGAGAATGCCTCCCTGATCTTTCACGTCTACACCGCCACCGCTGGCGCCGACACGGTAACCCTCCTGCTGCAACAGGAGATTGGGATGGTTCTCGTGTAAACCAAAGCGCGATCGCGCAAACGCGCGAATACGCAAATGACAAGGCGGGCCGCGGCCCGCCTTGTTTCTTTGGGTACTCGTCAAAGCGTCATCATGCGGATCTCAGAGCACTCAAGGACTTCGAGCGCAGGGCCACATCGGGGAGGTCGCGTACCACTTTCACCGCATCGACCAGCGTCTTTTTCTCGTCGGCGCTCAGTGTTTTCAAGTCACCGTCATTGAAATAGACCAGCGCCTTGAGGCTCTCGCTCGGCTAGAAGTTCAGCCCGTATAACAGGCGGGCAGACGCAAGTCCTCATTTTGAACTTGCCCGTCATGCAAAGCTCCGCACAGGCAAGGGCGGAACATGATCCACGCTCGACAGGCCAAGGCGGTAGTGCCAATAGACCCAAGAGCGCGCGTTGAACTGGCCTGCCTGTGCGTGCGTCAGGACTTCGCGAAGGACCGCATCGCCTACTTGCGAGACAAGCGCCTGAACGTCGGAGTAGTCGCCGATGTTCATGACTTACGCAATCACCCGCTCCGGCATGGCCACCGCTTCTTCCGGCGTTTTCCACCAGATGTACTTGCTGGCAAGCGGCTTCAACGATTCCGGACTGATCTGGATCATGGTGGTATCTCTTCAACACGCTGCAGTCGAAGCGCGCGGCGTTTACCGCACTTCGTAGCCCGCTTCGCGGATCGCGGCGGCGAGTTGTTCGCGCGGCTGCCCGCTGACCACTTCGACACGGCCATCGGCCAAGTGCACGTCGACCCGCGCCTGCGGATCGAGCGTTTCGATGGCCTCGCGCACCGCCGCGGCGCAGTGGCCGCAGGTCATGCCCTGAACCTGAAAAAGCTGTTGCATCAAATACTCCAAGAAAGCTTCGGCGCCGAAAATTCGAATCCTGCCATGATCCTGGGATGATGACGAGGCCAAGCCGATTTTGTCATCATGAGCTAGAGCGGTTTCGATTCAGTCATGAACAGTCAGTGTGATGACGTCATTGCGCGCGAAGTCGCGGAATCCATGCGGCGTCTGGATTCTGCGACTTCGCTTCGCTCCGCGAAGAATGCCGATGGAGCGAGTGATACGTAAATCCCTGAACGAAAAATGCCCTAAGGTTTTTGATTTTCTCAAGGTGAAAGGGTTTGATTTCTGGAACAGATGAATACATCCGCTGGCGCATTGCAGACGCTTGACTTCGGCGTCGGCGGCATGACCTGCGCTTCCTGCGTGGCCCGGGTGGAGCGTGCGCTCCAGAAGGTGCCCGGCGTACAGGAGGCGAGCGTGAACCTGGCGACCGAATCGGTGCGCGTGCGCGCGGTACCGGCGGACGATCTGGCGATCCGGCTGCGCCGCGCGGTGCGCGCCGCCGGTTACGAACCGCGTGATGCCGATGCGCCCACCCAGACCGCAGAGCCGTCCGCCTGGGCCGGTTTCGCGCCGGTGGCGATCGGCCTCGCGCTGTGTCTGCCGCTGGTCGTGCCGATGCTGCTGCAGCCTTTTTCCGTGCACTGGATGCTGCCGGCCTGGGCGCAGTTCGCGCTCGCGGCGCCGGTGCAGTTCTGGCTTGGCGCGCGCTTCTACCGCGCCGGCTGGCACGCGCTGCGCGCCAGCGCCGGCAACATGGATCTGCTGGTTGCCCTGGGCACGAGCGCGGCATTCGGCCTGTCCTTATGGCTGTGGTGGCGAAGCGCCGGTATGGCGCCGGGCGCGATGCCGCATCTTTACTTCGAAGCCTGCGCGGTGGTGATCGCGCTGGTCATGCTCGGCAAATGGCTTGAGACGCGCGCCAAACGGCAGGCCACGGCCGCCATCCGCGCGCTGCAGGGGCTGCGGCCCGAGTTCGCGCACCTGCTCTCGGGCGCGCGCGAGAAAGACGTGCCCGTGGCCGAACTGCTGCCGGGCGACCGGCTCGCGGTGCGCCCCGGCGAGCGCGTACCGGCCGATGCGCGGGTGATCGAAGGCGATTCGGCGGTGGACGAATCGATGCTCACCGGCGAGCCGCTGCCGGTTGCCAAGGCGCCCGGCGAGCGGATCATCGGCGGCTCGGTCAACGGCCAGGGGCGGCTCGTGGTCGAGGTGCATGCGGTCGGCGCCGAGAGCGTGCTGGCGCGCATCATCCGCCTGGTGGAAGATGCGCAGGCCGCCAAGGCGCCGATTCAGCGGCTGGTCGATCGCGTGGCAGCCGTGTTCGTGCCGGTGGTGGTGGTGATCGCGCTGATCACGCTGGCGGGCTGGCTGATCGCCGGCGCCGGCATCGAAGCGGCGCTGATTCATGCGGTGACGGTGCTGGTGATCGCCTGCCCCTGCGCACTGGGGCTGGCAACGCCCGTCGCGGTAATGGCGGGCACCGGCGTCGCGGCGCGGCACGGCATTCTGATCAAAGACGCGCGCGCGCTCGAACTGGCGCACCGCGTCGATACCGTGGCCTTCGACAAAACCGGCACGCTGACGCTGGGCAAACCGGCGTTGACCGGATTCATTCCCGTATCGGGCGCCGGGCAGGATGAGCCGGATGCGCGCGCCCTGCTCGCAACCGCCGCCAGCCTGCAAAGCGGCAGCCCCCATCCGCTGGCGCATGCGGTGGTGGCCGCGGCGCACGCGCAAGGGCTTCCCGTCGTGCCGCCGTCGCGCCTGCAGGCGATGCCCGGACGCGGCGTGCGCGGCAGCGTGACTGAAGACGGCGGCGAATGGGCGATCGCCAGCCTGCGCTGGTGCGATGAGCTTGGCCTGCAATTGGATGCCGCCGAGGTCGAGCGCCTGCAGGCGCAGGGCGCAACGATTTCGGCGCTGCTGCAATGGGATGCAGACGAACAGCCGCGCGTGCGCGCACTGCTGGCTTTCGCCGACGAACCCAAGCCCGGCGCCGCGCAGGCCATTGCACGGCTTCGCGCGCGCGGGCTGCGCGTGGTGATGATCTCCGGCGACAACCGCCGCGCGGCGCAGGCGATGGCCGCGCGCGTGGGCATCGCGCCGCAGGACGTGCGCGCCGAAGTCTTGCCCGGCGACAAGGCGGCCCAGGTGCGGGCGCTGCGCGGCGCGAAAACTGGGGAGCACACCGGTGAGCACATCGGCACGCACACTGGCACACACGCCGTGGCGATGGTCGGCGACGGCGCCAACGACGCGCCCGCCCTGGCCGCCGCCGATGTCGGTATCGCCATGGGCAACGGCACCGACGTTGCCATGGAAGCGGCGGGCATCACGCTCATGCGCGGCGATCTCGATCTTGTGGCCGAGGCGCTCGAACTATCGGCCCGCACGACCGCCAAGATCCGGCAGAACCTGTTCTGGGCCTTCGTCTACAACACCGCCGGCATCCCGCTGGCCGCGCTGGGCTGGCTCAATCCGATGGCCGCGGGCGCGGCGATGGCGCTGTCGAGCGTGAGCGTGATGGCCAACGCGCTATTGCTGCGGCGCTGGCGGCCGCACGGCTCGGCGGATTCAACCTAGGGCATTTTCGATTTAGTTGATTACAGCCCCCACCTTTATTCGTGTCATTCTGCGCGAAGTCGCAGAATCTATGCTGCGTCTGGATTCTGCGACTACGCTTCGCTCCGCGCAGAATGACGACTGTGCCGTGTTGGATGTAAACACTTGAAAGAAAAATGCTCTAGGTTCAGCCCAGTGATTGTGTCAGCGCTATGTATTGCGCCACCGGCACTTCCTGCGCGCGGCGCTGCAGGTCGAAATCGCCCGCGTAGCCTTGCGCATCGAGCCAGCTTCCGAGCGAGTGGCGCAGGAGCTTGCGCCGCTGGCTGAAGGCGACGCGGACGACTTCCTCGAAGCGCGCCGGATCGACGCTGGCCGGTGCCGCGCGCGGCACCATGCGCACGACGGCGCTGTCCACGCGCGGCGGCGGATCGAAGCTCTCGGGCGGCACGTGCAGCAGGTTCTCCATCTCGTAACGCCATTGCAGCATCACGCTCAACCGGCTGTAGTCGGCCGTGTCAGGCGCGGCGACCATGCGATCGACGACTTCCTTTTGCAGCATGAAGTGCTGGTCGGCAATGCGATGCGCGAACCCCAGCAGATGAAACAGGATCGGCGTCGAGATGTTGTACGGCAAATTGCCCGCCACGCGCAGCGCGCCGCCGGGGGCCAGCCGGTCGGCCAGTGCGGCGAAATCAACTTGCAGCACGTCGGCTTCGATCACGTCGAGCTGCGCCTGCCGGCGCAGGCGCGCGGCCAGATCGCGATCGAGTTCGATCACGGTCAGGCGGCCGAGCCGCTCGACCAGCGGCTGGGTCAGCGCGGCCAGCCCCGGCCCGATTTCGACCATGTGATCGCCGGGTTGCGGCGCGATTTCGCGCACGATGGCATCGATGATTCCCATGTCGGCCAGAAAATGCTGGCCGAAGCGCTTGCGCGCGAAGTGCTTGGTCATCGGCAGCCGCTGCGTGTCGTTTTCCAGGGTTTTCCAGGCTCAGGGCTGCGGCGCTTCGCGGTATTCGACGAAGGCGCGCGCGCGCACTTCCTGCGCCCAGGTTTCATAGGCTTCGTCGAGCCGCTTTTCACGCAGCGCGGCGCGCGCGGCTTCACGCTGTTCGGCCGGGCTGAGCTTGGCCTCGCGCCGTTCCAGCACCTGGATCAGGTGCACGCCAAAGCGCGACATCACCGGATCGCTGAGCTGCCCCGGCGAGAGCCGGTCCATCGCTTCCTCGAACTCGGGCACGAACATGCCCGGGCGCGACCAGCCCAGATCGCCTCCTGCCTGGGCGCTGGCGTCCTGCGAGTTATCGCGCGCCAGTCCGGCGAAATCGGCAGTGCCCGCCTGCACGCGCTTCTTGAAGCCGTTGAGCTTGGCCACGGCCTGCTCGGCGCTGAGCTTGGCATCGGGGCGCAGCAGGATGTGGCGCACGTGGGTCTGGGTGACCGCCACACTGGAGCTGGGCGCCTGGCGCGACAGCAATTTGAGTATGTGAAAGCCATTGCCCACGCGCACCGGCCCGGCGATCTCGCCGACCTGAATCGAGTTGACCGCTTCGGTGAACAGTTGCGGATAGCGGTCGGCGCTGCGAACGCCCATCGCCCCGCCCTCGCTGCGGTCGGACGCATCCGACAGCTCGCGTGCGAGCGCCGCGAAATCTTCGCCGTCACGCGCGCGCGCGGCGATATCCTGGGCGCGTTTTTCCAGCTCGGCGCGCTGTTCGGCCGTTGCGCTTTCAGGCACCGAGACCAGCACGTGGGCAATTTCGATTTCGGGCGCATTGGACCGCCCGGCGCGCCGCCCTTCCTTGCGCAGATATTGATCGACTTCGAGATCGCTGACCTGCACGCGCGGTTCGACTTCGCGCTCGCGCAAGCGCTGCAGCGTAAGCTGTTGACGCAGTTCCTCATGGAAGGCTTCGCGCCCGATGCCATCGGCGGCCAGGCGGCGGTACATCTCCTCGACCGATATCTGGTTCTGGTTCGCCACCGACTGCGCGGCCTGGTTCACCGTCAGTTGATCGACCTTGATGCCCTGTTCCTTGGCCAGTTGCAGTTGCGCCTTCTCAGAAATGATGCGTTCGAGCGCGGCGCGCGCGAGTTCGGCGCGCGGGGCGTTGCGAATCTCGGGGCCGCCGTTCTGGAGCGCGCGCTCGACCTTGGTGTTGACCTCGGTGTTGGTGATCGGCTCGGAGTTGACCAGCGCAACGATGTATTCAGCCAGGCGCTGCTTCTTGGTCGAGGCGGCAGCCGCAGCGGCGGCGGGCGCCGGCGGCAGCTTGTGCACGGTAGAAGCGTCGCGCATGATGCTGGTGATGCCTTGCGCATGTGCGGCGCCCGCCGCCAGAAGCGCGGCCAATGCAAGGGATGCGAGGGAAATGACTCGGATGCAATTTCGGATGCAATACATGGCGATACCGTCTTAATCGTAATTCGTGAACCGGCTCGGGCCGGGAGTCGTCATGCGCAGGGACTGATAGCCCTGGATATTTTGTCGCAAGGCCCGCAGCGGGTTGATGCCGACGCCGAAACTGGAGAAACCGACGAGTTCCAATTGAAACATGATGCGTGTTTCGGCGGTGACCCGCCCGGTGGTCAGCCGCTCCAGCACGACGCGGCCAATCCAGCAGCAGCCATCGTATTCCAGGCCGACCACGCCATCGGCGAGCTTCTTGTCGTACAGGCTGTAATTGAGCCTGCCGACCGCGTACCAGCGTCCGCCGCCCTGGCCCCGGCCGGCGCCGAGATCCTTGCCCTTGTCACCCCACAGGTCGTTGAGCGGCCACTGCCAGCCGACGTCGATCGACTTGTTGCCATCGGCCGAAGTGGGCGTGGTGTCGGCCTGGTAACGGTAGGCGGCGTTGATCGTGCGATAGGGACCCGGGCTGTAGCGCAGGTTCAACGTGGAACGCTTGGAGGTGCGCGCGTCGGGGTTGTATTGCACCGTGCCGTCGATGCCCCAGCGCGGCGTCCAGTTGATCGCGCCCCCGATCAGCACGTCGCTGAAGCGGTCGTCCACCAGCGCCTGGCCCGGCAGCGTGACGCGCTGGTTCTTCATGCGCAGGCGCTGCGCCACGCCGACGCGCGCCACTTCGGCGCCGGTTTGGTGATCGATCAGGCGCGAGGTCACGCCCAGCGTGGTGGTCTGGGTGTCGGAGATGCGGTCGTTGCCGGAGTAGGCATTCTCGGTATAGATGGACGCGAAATTGAAGTCGTTCTGCGCGGTGTCGTACACCGGCAGCATGCTTTGGTCGCGGTAGGGCGTGTAAACGTAGAACGCACGCGGCTCCAGCGTCTGGCGCAGCGCGCGGCCGAAGAAGTTGGCGTCGCGCTCGAAGATCATTCCGCCGTCGAGGCTGAAAGTCGGCACCGTGCGCGAGGCGCTGGTGGCGCCGTTGGACAGGGGGTCGCTGAACTGGTAGCTGGTCGCATGCAGTTGCAGTTTCGGAATCAGGAAAGTGCCCGGCGTCAGGAAAGGCCGGCTCAAGGTCGCCAGGCCGAATACGCGGTCGGCGTTGGGCTGTTGATACACCGTGCGATCGGCCCGGAAGCCGGTGTAGTCGAGGTTGAGGCTGAAGTCGAATCCGTTCCAGTCGTATTTGTTGTAGTTGGCCGTGATTTGCGGCACCCGGTCGTACGGCGGCGTGATGGGCGAGGTGACGTCCTGCAGCGTCTGATACTTGAGCGCCCGCGCCTGGCCGTTCCAGTCGCCCTTGGTCCAGTTCAGCGCGCCCTCGTTGGCGAGCAGACGCGAGGACAACGCGAGCGAGCGTGTGAAATCGCGCCAATAGTCGTTGTCGCTGACGCGGTTGAGCCTCAGGCTGGCGCTCAGGGAGTCCAGGCCCAGCGACTTGCCGTCGAAGCTCTGGTCGTGATGCGTCCACAAGCCCCAGCGGTCGCGGCTGCGCAACGTATCGTTGGGCATGTAGTCGGCGCGTATATCGCCCCGGTAGCCGTTTTCGAGGTAGCGGAATTCGGTACTCAGATTCACGCCGCGCTTGCTCATGAGGGTGGGCGTGAAAGTGGCGTCGCGATTGGGCGCAATGTTCCAGTAATAGGGCTGCGAGATTTCGATACCGCTGATGCTGCTCATGCCGAACACCGGCGGCAGCAGCCCGCTCTTGCGCTCGCCCGTGAGCGGAAAACTCAGGCTGGGCAGCGCCGGCGTGCTGATGCCCATGAAGCTCAGTTTCGCATCCGTGGCGATGCCGGTGTTCTCCTCCGAGTCGGTGCGGATGCTGGCCGCGCGCAGCATCCAGGCCGGCACCCAGCCCGGAACGTCCTCGCGCTGGCAGGTGGTGTAGGTGACGCCGTACGCCACCGTGCGGTTCTGGTCGAGGAACTCGATGCGATCGGCCTGCCCGTGTCCCTCGGACTTGAGAAAGCGGTAGCTCACCTTGTTGAAAAATCCTTCGAAGGTTTCGAGCTTGAGCTGCAGCTCGGGCCCTTCGTAAGTGTTCCCTGCCTGGTTGATGTACACACTGCCGGAGGCGCGGGCCTGGTCATCGGGTTGGTTGTATTCGATCCGGTCGGCCCGGATGAAGGTATCGCCCTTGCGCAGCGTGGCATTGCCTTCGACCACCACGTCGAGGTCGGGCCGCCCTGTGATGCGGTCGCCATTGACCAGGCTCGGCAAGGCGCCACGGCTCTGTTTGGACAGGGTTTCGGGCAGCGCCGGCGTGGATCGCAATTCCAGCGGCGCCTGCGCGGCAGAATCGTTGTCCGGCGCCTGCTGGGCAAACGCCCACTGCACGTTCATCAGCACAGTCGTCATGGCGGCCAGCGCAGCGGCCGGTCGGTGGCGCTGACTCCGCGCGGTACAGGACAGATCAAGCATCGGCAAGGATCAGCACAACAGGAAGACGCGCGACGACACAATCAATCGCCGCTCGCAAGATGGAAGACCCCTCCCGGTCGCGGCCTGCCGGGCAAGCTGTCCGCAGGAGGATGATTTATAGAATCGGATTATCCATGACAACATCCACGCTTCCACCCCCTGCCGGCCCTGCCGAAATGCCAGAGCCTGTTAGCTGGCCCGATCGGCAGCGTGCGGCCGATTTCGATACATGGCTCGCGCGCATCGCCCCCGCGCACCGGCTCCGGCCGGAAAGCCTGCGGATGGCTTCGGCCGACGCCAGTTTCCGCCGTTATTTGCGCATCGACGCCGATGACCAGGCGTGTTCGCGCATCATCATGGACGCACCGCCGGACAAGGAAAACTGCGCCCCGTTCGTGCAAGTCGCGGATCTGATGGCGCAAGCGGGCGTGCGCGCGCCGCAGGTGCTCGACTGGGACCGGGAACACGGCTTCCTGCTGCTGACCGACCTGGGCCGGCGCACCCTGCTGGACGTGCTCGACCCCGCCCGCCCCGAAGCGGCGCAGCCGTTTTTTCTTGAAGCGATCGATGCCCTGGTGCGCTGGCAGTGCGCTTCGCGCCCGCAGGTGCTGCCCCCTTACGACGAGGCGCTGCTGCGGCGCGAACTGGCGCTCTTTCCCGACTGGTACATCGAGCGGCACCGCGGCATCACGCTCGACGCCGCGCAGCGGCAGACGCTTGACCACGCGTTCGACCTGATCGTGCGGCACAACCTCGCCAGCGCCAGCGCCAGCGTCTACGTGCACCGCGACTACATGCCGCGCAACCTCATGCTCCCCGATGACGGCAGCGCGGCGCTGGGCGTGCTCGACTTTCAGGATGCCGTGCACGGCCCGGTCACCTACGACATCGCCAGCCTGATGCGCGACGCCTTCCTGAGCTGGGAGGAAGAATTCGTGCTCGACGTCACCGTGCGCTATTGGCAGGCCGCGCGCAAGGCTTCCTTGCCGGTTGATGAAGATTTCGGCAGCTTCTACCGCG
>CAYTPC010000124.1:0-13119 GCA_964439605.1 uncultured Burkholderiaceae bacterium | reverse complement strand
GCGCCGATCATGTTCTTGCCCAGCGGGTGGTTGATCGCCGTTTTGCCGCCGACCGAGGAATCGACCTGCGCCAGCAGCGTGGTCGGCACCTGCACGAAGGGCACGCCGCGCATGTAGCAGGCGGCGGCAAAGCCCGTCATGTCGCCCACGACGCCGCCGCCGAGCGCGAAAAGCACGGTTTTGCGGTCGCAGGTGTTTTTGAGCAGCGTATCGAAGATGCTGTTGAGCGCGGCCCAGTCCTTATAGGCTTCGCCGTCGGGCAGTTCGAGCACGTGCACAGCCGAAAAGCGCCCCTGCAGCGCCGCGCGCAAGCTTTGGGCATACAGCGGCGCCACCGTGGTGTTGCTGACGATCAGGGCGCTCGCGCCGCGCGGGGTCGCCTCGAAAGCGCCCGGATCGTGCAGCAGGCCCCGGCCGATCAGGATCGGGTAGCTGCGCGTACCGAGATCGATTTCAACGCACTCATGAGGAACGGTCATTGACATGGCCGGGAGTTTAGGGGAACGCGCGCCAGCGCCTGGATCACTGCGGCGGCTTTTCTTCCGGCGGCTTGAACTGCGCCGCGACCGCCCGGGCCAGCGCCTGCAGGCCGCAGCGGCCGGATTCGACCACCGTATGCGCCGTCGCGCGGTACAGCGGATCGCGCGCGCCATACAGCTCGTGCAGCCGCGCGAGCGGATCGGACACCTGCAGCAGCGGCCGCTTGGTGTCGTTGCGCAGCCGCCGGAAAATGGTTTCGGGCGAGGAATGCAGATAGATCACGTAGCCGCCTTCGCGCATCGCGCGCTGGTTGGCTTCGCGCAGCACGCAGCCGCCGCCCGTGGCCAGTACGCCGTGCTGCTGGGCGATCAATTGCGCCAGCGTTTCCTGCTCGATGTCACGAAACCGCGCCTCGCTCTCGCGCTCGAAAAACGTGCGGATCGAACAGCCCAGGCTTTCCTCGATCACCGCATCGGTATCCGCAAAAGAAACGCCCAGCCGGCGGGCCAGGCGTCTTCCGATGCTCGATTTTCCCGAGCCAGGCAAGCCGATCAGGATGATCGGCGAGGCGTGTTCAGGTGTCAGTTTGACGGGAGCGGGATGCAAGAGGGAGCTCTTCTATACGGAGGGTTCAAGAAGGTTCCATTTTCCACATCTGCCTTGTCGGCTGCCAGTTGAAAGAAATATGTCGCGACGCCTTCGCTACCCGCCACACCCGCGGTTACGGTGATTTTCACGAGTTCCCACAACGCGACATTCTGTGGATAGGTCAGTTGAATGTTGGCCAGACCATTGGCGTCCGTCTTCTTCTGGTCATTTACGAAGGCAATCGACACGTCCGACTTACGCGGAGTGAGATCCCCATCTCCATTCACGTCTTCCCCTTGATCCAGAATGCCGTTGCGATTGAGGTCTTCATTTGGGCAAAAAACGTAGCCCTTATCTCCCGTCATCTGCGGGTTATTCACATCCAGCTTACCGGAAAGCGACGGACCATCGATATAGCCGAGGATATCGACCACCGCCGACAGCGGCACGTCGGGTATTGCGTAACCCGCCGAATCAACCGCCTGGATTTCGAACTTCTTGACGTAAGAGATCCCGCTACTGGTTTTGCCGATCTTGTTGTCAGTGCCAATCGTGATGGATGTTGGCTCTTTGGTCACTGTCAAACGAGTCGTCATCGAATGTGGACACGTACCGTCAGAAAAATCTTGGTCGCTGTAGCATGCCTTGATGACCACACCGTCGGTTGGGCTGCCGACGATCGGAGCAATGTAGCTCGTAACGGCTGCTCCGGTCGAGCCGCTGTAAACGAGATTCGAACCTGTGGACAGCGATTCGCCAGGCAGCGACGTACTCGTGATGTAAAACCGCACACGCATACGCTCAATCGGCGAATTATCGCGGGTATAGAAACGCGCCTGAACCTCCGACCGGTTTGCGTTGCTGCCCTTGGTGTTGGCTCGGATATCCCTGGGATTGGCGTTTACGCTTGCACTGGCCGACGCCGCATCGCTGCTTGCCGCAAGCAGGGAGTCGCCTGCGAAAACCACCAGTGAATAGTTTGAAGTCAGTCCGGCGCTTTGGACGGAAAGGTCATAAACACCCGTCGCCGGGGCATTGAATGTAAAAGCCGCCTGGCCGTTGATATCCGTTTTTACCGATCCCAGGGTTTTTTCGGGAAGACCGCTAAGGTTGACGTCCACGCCAGACACCGGTACACCCACCGCGTCCTTCACCGTCACTCGCAGAGTGACCAATTCCCCCGGAATAGGCGCCGACACAGAAGCGGCGGTCTGAATACTGATGCCATCGACGCTCACCACGCCGCTCTTGACGATCGACCCTGCCGTCACCGTGTAGTGCAGCAGACGGTTCGACTTGTCGCTGCCGATGGTGATCGTGCCGCTGACGGTTCCCTTAGCTCCCGTGACGTTTCCGCCCGCCGGGAAATACACCGCGCCGTTGTCCACCGCCACCTTGACTGGAACTCCCGGCAGCGCGTTCCTCGAACTGTCGAGCGCGGTAACCGTGAGCACGACCGAATCACTGCCCGAATTCAACAGCCTGGACTTGTCGGTGGTGGCCTCCAAATCAGCCGCGACGATGGCTGAACCGCCATCACCGCCCCCACCCCCACCGGTACCGCCGCCTCCGTCAGTACCGCCACTGGGTGGCGGCGCAACCGGCGCCACTGGCGCGCCGGGGCTGCCTCCGCCGCCGCCGCAAGAAGCCAGCACGAGCGCCGCGATCAGCGGGCCCAAAAACTTACTCAAAACATTCACGAATCAATCTCCCCCAATAACGTATTCGTTCAGCGCCCCATGCCGCTGTCGGCAACCATCTTCGGCGTGATGAAAATCAGCATTTCCACCTTGTTCGCCACCCGGTTGCGCGTGCGGAACAGCGCGCCAAGAATCGGCACATCGCCAAGCACCGGCACCCGGTCTTCGGCGTTGCTTTCTTCCAGTTCGAAGATGCCGCCAATGACCACCGTGCCGCCGTTTTCAACCAGCACCTCGGTCTGGACGTGCTTGGTATTGATCGAAGGGCCGGCCAGGGTGTCCTGGCCCCGGCTGTCCTTGTTGACGTCGAGCGTCAGGATGATGTTGCCCTCGGGGGTGATCTGCGGCGTCACCTCCAGCTTGAGCACGGCCTTCTTGAAGGCGATCGACGTGGCGCCGCTCGAAGTGGCAACTTGATACGGGATTTCGGTGCCCTGCTCGATCACCGCCTTGGTCTGGTCGGCGGTGACGACGCGCGGGCTTGAAACGATCTTGCCTTTGCCGTCGGATTCCAGTGCGGTCAGCTCCAGGTTGAGCAGCCGCGAAAAACTTGAGTTGAACAGTGAAATCGCGAAGGTTCCAGGCGTCTGCCCGGAAGTCGTGGTCGCCGGCAGATTGACGAAGTTGCTGTTGGTGAAAGTCGTGACCGCCTGCGCCGGATTCAAGAAGTTATTGCCCTCCACCGGATTCGGGGTGATGGTGGGCATCGCGCCCAGGGTGCCGCGCGTGTTGATCACGCCGCCCCCGAGCCGCACCCCAAGCGCCTTGCTGAAGGTGTCCGTGGCTTCGACGATGCGCGCCTCGATCAGCACCTGCCGCACCGGCACGTCGAGCTTGTGGATCAGTTCGGCCACCTGTGCGAGCTTGGAGGCCACGTCCGAGACGAAGATCTGGTTGGTGCGCGGCTCGGCGAGCACGCTGCCGCGCGGGCTCAGGATGCGCGTGGCCGAGCCTGTGCCGCCGCCCCCGCCGCCGCCAGAAGCCATCCCGGCGCCGGTCAGCCCCCGCGCAATGGCCTGCGCCTTGGTGTAGTTGAGCTGGAACGACTGGGTGCGCAGGGGTTCGAGGTTCTCGATCGTGGCCTTGGCTTCGTATTCGAGTTTTTCCTTGGCGTTGATCTCGTCCTTCGGCGCGATCCACAGCACGTTGCCGCTCTTGCGCATGCCCAGGTTCTTGGCCTGCATGATGATGTCCAGCGCCTGGTCCCAGGGCACGTCTTTCAGGCGCAGCGTGAGCGAGCCCGTCACCGAGTCGGAGGTCACGACGTTGAAGTTGGTGAAGTCGGCAATGACCTGGAGCAGCGAGCGGATTTCGATGTTCTGGAAGTTCAGCGACAGTTTCTCGCCGGTGTAGCCCGTCCCCTGCGTCAGCTTGGCCGGATCGATCTTGCGCGGGCGCACCTCGACGACGAACTGGTTTTCGCTCTGGTAGGCGCTGTGTTCCCACTCGCCGCGCGGCTCGATGAGCATGCGCACGCGGTCGCCCTGCTGCGACGCCGTGACGAATTGGACCGGCGTGCCGAAATCGCCCACGTCCAGGCGCCGCTGCAGACCCTGCGGCAGCGTGGACTTGGTGAATTCGACCACCAGGCCCTTGCCCTGTTCACGAATGTCGACGCCGACCTGGTTGTTCGCGAGATCGACGACCACGCGGCCCGCGCGATCCGACCCGAGGCGAAAGTCGATGCCTCGCAGCGGCAGCGAATCGCGGTTGCGGTTCTCGGCGAACGCGGTCGCGGGAGACGCGGCCAAAGCCGCCCCCGGCACCGAATTGAGCGTCACCAGCAGCGATTTGCCCTGGATTTCGGCCTTGTAGGCGCTGGCTTGCTTGAGGTTGAGCACGACGCGGGTGCGATCGCCCGCCTGCACCACGTTGACCGAGCGCAGGTTTCCCTGGTTGACGTCGATCGCCGGGCGCCCAACCGCGCTGCTCACCCCAGGAAAATCGAGCGCGATGCGCGCGGGGCTCTGGACCGCGAACCCATTGGGTTCGGCCGCAAGCGGCTGGCTCAGGTCGATACGCACGAGTTCGACGCCCGATCGCATCGAGGCGGTCACCGATTCGATGGTGTTCTGGGCCCGGGCCGCAAGGCTCAAGCCCATCGCGAGCAACAATGTCCCCGCCACACGCAGCCGCTGGCCTGTCTTTTTTTGGTTTGGATTCATTTGGTTTTCTCTTGCAACTGCAGCGCCGCGGCGCGCTCGATCCACTCCCCCGCGGCATCCTGGACGATTTCGCGCAGGTCGATCTGGTTTTCGCTGATCCGGGTCACGCGCCCGTAGTTCATGCCCATGTAGCTGCCGACGCCCACCTGATAGAGCAGCTTGTCGACGGCAATCAAGGCCACCGGGCGGCCATTGCGCACCATGCTGCCCACCATGGTCATGGTGTCGAGCGGGAACCCTTCGAGCGCCTCCTTGCGGCGGTTGAGCTCGGGCGCGATCAGACTCGACAAGACCGGCTGGGCCGCCTCGCTGCGCAATGCCTGCGCGAGTTTCAGGCTGCTGAAGGGATCGACTTCCGAGTCCCCGGTATAGGCCTGCGGAGTGAATTTTTTCGGCTCCGAGATGGGCGGCACCCTGGGCTGCACCTGGGCGCGCTGCGTTTGCATCCACTGGCGCAGTTCGTCCCGCTCGGATGCGCCGCACCCGGCCAGCGCAAGCGCCGCCAGCCCTATCCAGATCATCGCCGGGCGTGTCATTTCTTTTTGCCTTTGGCGGCCGCCTTGGCCTTTTGCTGCGCTTCCTGCTCGCCCAGGTCGAGATAACGGAAGGTTTTCGCGGTGGCGTCCATGGTCAAGGCGCCGTCTTTCTGGGGTGTGACCGAGAGGTTGTTGAGCGTCACGATGCGCGAGAGGTTGGCTATGTCGGCCGTGAACGCGCCTATGTCGTGGTAGCGGCCCGTCACCTTCAGCGCGATCGGCAGCTCGGCGTAGTAATCCGTCACCACCACCTGGCCGGGGCGGAACAGCTCGAATTGCAGATTGCGTCCCAATCCGGCCTGGTTGATGTCCGACAGCAAGGCATCCATCTCGGCCTTGCTCGGCAATTGCCGCTCCAGCAGCGTGACGTATTGCTCCACCTGCTCGCGCTGCTTCTTGAGCAGTTCATGGTTGGCGGCCTGGCTGAGCTTCCTGACGTAATCGGCGCGCAGGCCGGTTTCCTTGGCGCGCGCCGCTTCGAACTCATCGCTGACCCCGGTCAGCCAGACGAACCAGAGCGCAACCAGCACCGCAATGGCCACGGCAGCGCACAACACATAGCGCGGCAGCGCCGGCCAGGCCGACGGGTCGTTCGGATTGAGCCCGCGGAACTGGTCTGCCAGATCGTCCCGGAGCGTGGCGAAATCGATATCGCGGAGAGAGAGTTTCTTCACCATCTGTGCCTTCAATCTCTCTCGGCGTCAGCGCCTTTATCCTTGTTCAAGTCGGTCGGCCGGTTCAACCCGACGCGGATCGTGAAGTTCGCAACCCGGCGTTGATCGCGCGGATTGGGCCCGGCCATCTTCGCGGTGATTTCCACCAGTTCCGGCTTGACCAGCCAAGGGCTGTTGTTGCCCAGGTTGCGCAGCAGTTCCGACACCCGCTCGTTCGATTGCGCGATGCCCTGCAGCGCCACCGACTGGTTTTCCTGCTTCATGCTCGTGAGATAAACGCCCTCGGGCAACTGGCGCACGAGTTCGTTGAGCAGATGCACCGGCAAGTTGCGGTCGCCCTGCAGGTCTTCCACCGCCTGCTGGCGTGCGCGCAAGGCGGTGATCTCGGCTTGCACGGACGAGATTTCCTTGATTTCGGTGTCGAGCTTGACGATCTCGGCCTTCAGGTAATCGTTGATGGCCTGCTGGCTGGAGATCCGCGCCTCGAACCAGCCATAGACGCCAGCGGCGATCACGGCGCCGAGCACCGCCGAGGTGGCCAGCACGACGTAGAAGCTCTCGCGGCGACGCTTGCGCGCCGCCTCGCGGTGCGGCAACAAATTGATCAGGATCACTGCGTGAACCTCCGCATCGCCAGGCCGCAGGCCGTCAGGTAGGACGGCGCCTCTTGACGCACTTTTTTCTCGTGCACGTTGGCGCCGATGTCCATACCCTCGAAAGGATTGATGACCGAACAGGAAAAAGAAGTCTGGCGCTTGACCGCGTTGGTCAATCCCGGCAGCACCGCCGAGCCCCCCGCAAGCAGAACGCAGTCAATCCGGTGGTGGGTCGTGCTGGCGAAGAAAAACTGCAGCGCCCGCGCGATTTCCTGCGCGATTGCGGCGATGAAGTGCGCCAGCACGCCGGTTCCGTAGTCGTCCGGCAGGTCGCCGTGGCGCTTCTTGATTTCGGCTTCCTCAGCCGAAAAACCATACTGGCGCATGATCATTTGCGTGAGCTGCGCGCCGCCAAAAGCCTGGTCGCGCTCGTAGAGCACCTCGTCGCCGCGCAGCACCTGCATGCTGGTGGTGGTGGAGCCGATCTCGAACAAGGCCACCACCGCGTCCCGCCCCTCGCCGGGCAGGCGCATGATCAGCCGCGAGATGGCCAGGCGCGCGGCATAGGATTCGACGTCCAGAATGACGGCCTTGAGTCCGGCGGCCTCGGCCAGTCCTTGGCGGTCCTGCACCTTTTCCTTGCGCGAAGCGGCGATAAGCACTTCCACGTCCTCGATGGAGGCGGCGCTCGGGCCGATGACGCAAAAATCCAGGCTGACCTCATCGAGCGAGAAAGGGATGTACTGGTTGGCCTCGGATTCGACCTGAATTTCGAGTTCCTCTTCGCTCAACCCGGCCGGCAGGATGATTTTCTTGGTGATGACGGCCGAGGGCGGCAGCGCGAACGCGGCATGGCGGGTGCGGCTGCCGCTTTTGCGCACCGCACGGCGCAGCGCGTCGGCAACCTCGTCGAACTTCTCGACGTTGCCTTCCACGACCCAGCCGTGTTCGAGCGGCTCGATCGCGTAGCGTTCAAGAACCAGCTTGTTCGCGGCGTTCAGCCCCAATTCAACCAGCTTGACGCTGGATGCGCTGATGTCCAACCCAAGTAAAGGGGGAGATTGACGGCGAAGCCAGGATCCAAGCATGGACGCGTTCTACCTGCTGGTTATAAGAGTAACTATATGCAACAAATGCATCTATATTGAATGAAATGCATCGTATCAGTAAATTTTGTAAGATTCAGCAACCCCATTGAAACAGTTGCACATTCGTTGTCGGAAATCGACGGATCAAAACCGGTTCGCAATCTCCTGCACGGCGGCGCCAAGCAGGCCGGGCAGACCCAGTGAAACCACTGCAAGCGGGTATCGGGCTTGTGCTCCCCGTACCAAGCCATCGCAAGAAGATGCCTGCGCTCTGCTGGAATGCGTCTTAGCCGGGAAAAGCGTTTTTTTATAATTCGCAGTTCACTTCCGGCCCCGCCTCGATGCCTGCAACCAGACACTCATCCACAGAGTCCGCCAAGGGGCGGACTTCGACGCGCCCGCTCTGGCTGACTTGGTTGCTGCGGATTTCGGCCTGGGGCCTGGGTATCGCCGGCGCGGTTGGCCTGATGCTGGCGCTGGCGATCGGGCTCGCTTTGGCGGTTGCCTATCCGAACCTGCCCGACATTTCCGACCTGGCCGACTACCGGCCCAAGCTGCCGTTGCGGGTGTATTCGTCCGAAGGCGTGCTCATCGGGGAATTCGGCGAGGAGCGGCGCAACCTGACGCCGATCTCCACGATTCCGAAGATCATGAAAGACGCGGTGCTCGCCGCCGAGGACACCCGCTTTTACTACCACGGCGGCGTTGACTACAAAGGCACGCTGCGCGCCGCCCTGGCCAACCTCCACCGCGTCAAAAGCCAAGGCGCATCGACCATCTCGATGCAGGTGGCGCGCAACGTCTATCTGAGTTCCGAAAAGACGCTGACGCGCAAGATCTACGAAATTCTCCTGACCTTCAAGCTCGAACACCTGCTGACCAAGGACCAGATTTTCGAGATCTACCTGAACCAGATCTTCCTGGGCAATCGGGCCTACGGTTTTGCCGCCGCGTCGGAGGCTTATTTCGGCAAGCAGCTCAAGGACATCACGATTGCCGAAGCCGCGATGCTGGCCGGCCTGCCCAAGGCGCCGGGCGCCAACAACCCGTTGAACAACCCGACCCGCGCGCGTGCCCGCCAGCTTTACGTGATCGACCGCATGCAGGATGCGGGCTTCATCACCGCCGCGCAGGCCGACGAGGCCCGCAACGAAAAGCTGCACCTGCGCGACACGACCGATCCGAACCGGCTGCACGCCGAATACGTCGCCGAGATGGTGCGCCAGTTGATGTACGCGCAGTACGGCGAGACGACCTATACGCGCGGCCTGAAGGTCTACACCACCCTCGTCGCGGCCGACCAGATGGCCGCCTACAAGGCGCTGCGCGCCGGAATCATGAACTACGAACGGCGCCAGATCTATCGCGGACCCGAGAAGTTCATCGACCTGCCCAGCGACCCGAAGGAGCTCGACGACGCGGTCGACGAGGTGCTGGCCGAACACCCGGACAACGGCAACGTGATCGCCGCGGTGGTGCTCACTGCCTCGCCCAAGGAGGTGGTCGCGGTCCGCGCCAATGGCGAGCAGATCCAGGTCACCGGCGAAGGGCTGCGCCCGGTGCAGTCCGGCCTGTCGGAGAAAGCCCAGCCCAACATCAAGATCCGGCGCGGCGCGGTGATCCGCATCGCCCGCACGCCCAAAAACACCTGGGAAATCACCCAATTGCCCGACGTCGATGGCGCTTTCGTCGCGATGGATCCGCGCAACGGCGCGGTCAAGGCGCTGGTGGGCGGTTTCGACTTCGGGAAGAACAAGTTCAACCACGTCACGCAGGCCTGGCGCCAGCCGGGTTCGAGCTTCAAGCCGTTCATTTATTCGGCCGCGCTTGAAAAAGGCTTCACGCCGGCCACGGTGATCAACGACGGCCCGCTGTTCTTCGATGCCGCAACCACGGGCGGCCAGCCCTGGGAGCCCAAAAACTACGGCGGCGGGTTCGATGGCCCGATGTCGATGCGCCGGGCGCTGGCCAAATCGAAAAACATGGTCTCGATCCGCATCCTGCGCTCGATCGGCACCCGCTACGCGCAGGATTGGATCACCCGATTCGGCTTCGACCGGGAAAAGCATCCGGCCTACTTGCCGATGGCGCTCGGCGCGGGCGCGGTCACGCCGATGCAGATGGTGGTTGCCTATTCGGTATTCGCCAATGGCGGCTACCGCGTCAGCCCCTATCTGGTGACGCGCATCACCGACCACCGCGACAAGGTCCTGGTGGAAGAAAAACCCCCGCTGATCGATGAAAGCATGCGCGCGATTCCAGCGCGCAACGCCTTCATCATGGAGAGCCTGTTGCAGGAGGTCACGCGCAGCGGCACCGCCGCCCGGGCGCAAGCCACGCTCAAGCGGCCCGATCTGTACGGCAAAACCGGAACCACCAATGACTCGATCGACGCCTGGTTCGCAGGTTTCCAGCCGACGCTGGCAGCCGTGGCATGGATGGGGTACGACACGCCGCACAGCCTGGGAGACCGGGAAACCGGCGGCGGCCTGAGCCTGCCGGTGTGGATCGATTTCATGGACCCCTCGCTCAAGGGCATTCCGGTGACCTTGCCCACCCCGCCTGAAGGCGTGGTGAACATCGAGGGCGAATGGTATTTCGACGACTACACGCCGGGCCGCAGCGTGGCTGCGCTGGCCGGCGACAGCGGCTCCACGGCGCCGCCGCCAGCCGAGACGCTGGCGCCGCCCTCGGTCGGCGCGCCGCCGCTGCCCGAGGAGCGCAACCGCATCCTGGATATGTTCAGGAATTGATTCTCAGGCCGGCGTGAATTCGAGCGCCTGCCCCGCTTGGGCGCTGGCTTCGATCGAGAGCGTTTCGAACAGTTCGCGCCCGCTCTTGGTGTCGATCCAGGCACGGCCATCGTAGCGGTAGTGATAGCCCCCCGAGCGGGCCGCCAGCCAGATCTCCTGCAGCGGCTTTTGCAGGTTGACCACGAGCTGGCTGGCGTTGCGAAAACTGATGGTGATCATGCCGCCCACGCGCTGGCTATCGAGGTCGGCATCGGTGGCATCGTTGATGCGGTCGCAACCGTGTTCGATCGCGGCCAGTGCTGCCTCAGCACGGTCCATGTACTCGGAATCGGTCATTAAAATCCTACGATGTTCAGTCTTTCCCGAATTATTTTAGTGAGCGCGGTTGGCCCTTGCGTGCTCGCGGCTGGCCTGGCCGGTTGCGGACAAAAAGGCGCACTGTACATGCCGACCGATCCGGCAGCCGCGAACCGCGCCACGCTGCCTCAGGTGATCGTGCCTTCGGCGTCTGGCAAAGACCCGATCAATGCCACCCCTTCGCGCAACAACAACACCGCCACCCAACCGAACAGCGATTCGCCACCATGAGCACGTCACAAAATTTACCGGGCCACCCGCACATCGCACAACGCGCCGAAGGCTTGCAGGTCGAGGGCCTGCACGTGGCGGCGCTCGCGCGCGAATACGGCACGCCGTTATTCATTTATTCGAAGCAATGGATGCTCGATGCGCTGGCGGCCTACCAGCGCGGCCTGGCGGGACGCAAAGCCCTGATCTGCTATGCCGTCAAGGCCAATTCCTCGCTCGGGGTGCTGCATGTGTTCGCACAGGCCGGCTGCGGCTTTGACATCGTTTCGGGCGGCGACCTCGCGCGCGTGATGGCGGCAGGCGCCGATCCATCCAAGGTCGTTTTTTCCGGCGTGGGCAAAACCCGCGCCGAGATGCGCGATGCGCTCGCGGCCGGTATCGGCTGCTTCAACGTCGAGAGCGAGGCGGAGCTGGACGTTCTCAACGCCGTCGCGCTCGCCGCGGGCCGGCGCGCGCCGATCAGCCTGCGCATCAATCCGGACGTCGATGCGAAGACGCACCCTTACATCTCGACGGGCCTGAAAGGCAACAAATTCGGCATCGCGCATCAACGCGCGCTCGCCGCCTATCGATACGCCGCGTCGCTGCCAGGGCTGGCCGTGACCGGCATCGACTGCCACATCGGCTCGCAGATCACCGAGGCGGCGCCCTACCTGGACGCCCTTGAACGCGTGCTGGATCTGGCCGAGCAAATCGAAGCCGCCGGCATCGCGCTGGAGCACATCGACTTTGGCGGGGGCCTGGGCATCGATTACAACGGCCAGACGCCGCCCCCGGCCGATGCGCTCTGGCGGCAATTGCTCATGCGACTCGATGCGCGCGGTTTCGGCGAGCGCAAGATCATCATCGAACCGGGCCGCTCACTGGTCGGCAACGCGGGCCTGTGCGTGACCGAAGTGCTCTACACCAAGCCCGGCGAAGACAAGAATTTCTGCATCGTCGATGCCGCGATGAACGACTTGCCGCGCCCGGCGATGTATGAAGCGTTCCACCGCATCGAGCCGGTTGTGCCGCGCGCGGACGAACCAGCGCTTGACTACGACGTGGTCGGCCCGATCTGCGAAAGCGGAGACTGGCTCGGGCGCGCCCGTCCGCTGGCGGTGCGCGCGGGCGACCTGCTCGCGATACTGTCGGCCGGCGCCTATTGCATGAGCATGGCCAGCAACTACAACACCCGTGGCCGCGCAGCCGAAGTGCTGGTCAGCGGCACTCACGCCACACTGATCCGGCGCCGCGAGACGGTGGACGATCAAATGCTCTGTGAACGCGATGCGCCAACGCATCCCCCGACCTGATCACAAACCCAGCCATACGAGGTATCCCCATGTATCAGCGCATTCTTGTTCCCGTTGACGGCAGCCCCACCTCCGAGCGAGGTCTGACCGAGGCCATTCACCTGGCGGCGCTGACCAAAGGTCAGATCCGGATCCTGAACGTCATTGACGAACTGTCTTTTGCCCTGGCCATGGACGCCTACGCCGGCCAGATCGACGACTGGACCAACACCCTGCGTGAAAACGCGGCACGTGCGCTGACGAACGCTCAGGCCCAAGCGGAGGCCGCCGGCGTGCCGGTGGAGACGACCTTACGCGAAAGCCTGGGGGGCCGTGTGGCCGACCATATCCTTAGCGAAGCCAGCAGTTGGAAAGCCGACCTCATCGTGCTTGGCACCCATGGCCGCCGCGGCCTGGGCCGGCTGCTGCTGGGCAGTGATGCTGAAACCGTGCTGCGGCAATCTTCAGTGCCGGTTTTGCTGGTGCGCTACTCCGAAAGCGAACAGCAGCCCGGGCAGCAGGACGGCACGCCCTCGCCCTAGGAGTCTGGGCGGCAGAAGTCGAGAATCTGTCGTCGTAAGGGAGGTGGCGTGCGTTAATGGGAGATGGCCGCAAACTACTTGCCCTACGACCCGCAGCAGATGCTGCTGCTGCCCGAGGCGATGCAGGACTGGTTG
>CAYTPC010000123.1:0-11915 GCA_964439605.1 uncultured Burkholderiaceae bacterium | reverse complement strand
CGGCGTGGTGAACATGTTTGCGCACACTGCGCACGTGGAGTCGGTTGCGGTGTTCGATCTAGAGTGAAGTTCACCCCCAGGCTTCGCGCACTTCGTGTCGCTACGCCAACCCCCTCTCCGGGGGCAATCCCAGTGGCCCGGTCAAGCCGTGCCACGGGATTCCTGGGCTTGGCTGTGCCAGTTTCATGAGTCTACGGCTTACGCAAAATGGGTTCTTGCGAGGCGCCTTTCCCTCGGATGAAGCGCTGGTCGATCCTTGTTTGCGGAAGTCCTGAAGTCGCAGGTGGCGCGGCAATAGGCGCTGACCGCCACTTCAAGGCTCAGTGCGCTGCCTGCGGTTCGGTGACGAACCCGATCTTCTGGATGCCGGCTTCGCGCGCGGCCGACATTGCTCGTGCGACGCGCTCGTATCGCACGTCCTTGTCGCCGCGGATGTGCAGTTCGGGTTGCGGGTTTTTGATGGCCTCGGCAGCGAGGCGGACGGGCAATTGCGCGTCGCTGATTTTCTCGTTGTTCCAAAAGTAGCTGCCGTCGGCCGCAACGCTGAACTGGATGTTTTCGGGTTTGGTCAACTCGCGTTCGCTGCTTGCGCGCGGCAATTCGATGCTGACCGCGTGTTTCATGACCGGCACGGTGATGATGAAGATGATCAGCAGCACCAGCATGACGTCCACCAGCGGCGTCATGTTGATTTCGTTCATCACGTCATCGGGTTCGTCCTGGGTTCCGAAGGCCATGTTGTTGCTCAGCCTTTCTTGAACGGGACCACGGTGCGCTCGGCCGGCACGGCCTGCACGCGCGCGCCGGTCACGAAGTAGGCGTGCAGGTCGTGCGCGAAGCTATTGAGTTTGGTCAGCACGAACTTGTTGCCGCGCACCAGCGCGTTGTAGCCGAGCACCGCGGGAATCGCCACCGCCAGGCCCAATGCGGTCATGATCAGCGCCTCGCCGATCGGGCCGGCCACCTGGTCGATCGTCGCTTGGCCCGCCGAACCGATGCTCATCAGCGCGTGGTAGATGCCCCAGACAGTGCCGAACAGGCCAATGAAAGGCGCCGTTGAACCGACCGAGGCGAGCACCGCCAGGCCCGTTTGCAGCCGCGCGGTGAATTCGTCGATGCCGTTGCGCAGGCAGCGCGTGACCCAGTCGCTCACGTCGAGCGAATCGTGCAGGTGCGCTTTGGTATTGCGGTGGTGCGCGGTGGCCTCGCGGCCTTCGAGTGCGAGCACGCGGAAAGGGTTGCCGTCGTCCTTGCCGAGTTTGCTCAGGGCGGTGGCGAAATCCTCGTTGTGCCAGAAATCGCTGGCGCGGATCGCCTGCCGCTTGTAGCGCACGATGTCCATCGCCTTGACGAGGATCACGATCCACGAGGCGAGCGACATGCCGATCAGCACGACCGCGACGCTCTTGGTGACGAAGTCGCCCTGAACCCACAGGTTCATCAGGCCGAATTGGTTTTCCATGTAGAAGGGCTCCAGGAGAGAGATTTTCAATCTGGAATCAATCCAGAACGAAATTGACGGGCACGTCGTAGGGCATTCTCTGCGCCACGCCGTTGACTTTGCCGGGTATGAAACGGCAGCGCTGCATGGCTTCGCGCGCCGCGGCGTCGAGCCGGGGAAAGCCGCTGGATTTTTTGACGTTGACTTGTCCAGGGCGGCCATCGACCTCGACCACCACGTGCACGATGACGCGGCCGTATTCCCCCAGGCGCGTACTCGCCGACGGGTAGACCGGCTTGCAGTTTTCCGCGTAGTCGGCATCGGTTGTGGGCAGCAGAACCGGCGCGGACCCGGTCGAGGCCGCGTTCGAGGCGGGAGAAGGAGCATCCGGGGCTGCCGGGGCTTCGACCGGGGCGGGCGCGGACGATTCGGCGGCGCCGGCCGGGGCTTCGGGTGCGGACGGCGCTGGCGGCGCTGGTGTTTGGATGGCTCGCGGGCGTGGGGCGGGAAGCGGCGCCTTGGCTGTTGGCTTAGCCGGCGCAGGCGGTATGGGCCGCGGCGGCGGGGGGAGGGGGGCCGGTTCGAGCGGGGTGATGAACTGGCTCAGGATCTGGGCTGGAATCACCACTTCAGCAACCCTGTGAACCAGCCCAGCCTGCAGCGCCCACAGTGCACCGGCATGCAGGAGCAGGACGCCGCTGACGATCAGCACGCCGCGCCGCAAGTTGGGGGAGGAGGAAGGAAAACGCTCAGACACGATCAGCGATTAAACGACAACGGCCATCGCCGGTAGGTTCAAGCATAGTCAAGCATAGTGGTATCTGATGGTCTAAATAGATATTTTCTATTTCAAACCGATTGATATTATTCTTATACTATCAACCCACGCCGCCGCCGTTCCACCGTCGAGTGCCGAGTGTCGAGTGTCGAGTGGCAGGCGTCCCATTTCTTAACCATCCAACAGGAAGAGTCCAACATGTCCCTGATCAACACCGAGATCGTTCCTTTCAAGGCCACCGCGTATCACAACGGCAAGTTCGTGCCGGTCAGTGACGACAACTTCAAGGGTAAATGGTCGGTTGTCGTGTTCTATCCGGCCGACTTCACTTTCGTGTGCCCGACCGAGCTGGGTGATCTGGCCGACCACTATGCCGAGTTCCAGAAGCTGGGCGTGGAGGTGTACAGCGTGTCCACCGATACGCACTTCACGCACAAAGCCTGGCATGACACGTCCGAGACGATCGCCAAGGTCCAGTATCCGATGATCGGCGATCCGAGCGGCCAACTGGCGCGCGCCTTCCAGGTCATGATCGAGGAAGGCAACGATGCCGGTCTGACGTACCGCGGCACCTTCGTGATCGATCCGCAAGGCAAGATCAAGATCATCGAAGTGCATGACAACGGCATCGGCCGTGACGCAAGCGAGTTGCTGCGCAAGGTCAAGGCCGCACAATACGTCGCTTCGCACCCGGGCGAAGTGTGCCCGGCCAAATGGCAGGAAGGCGCCCAGACGCTCAAGCCTTCGTTCGATCTGGTCGGCAAGATTTAAGCGGCCCTAAGCCCCCAGGCGGCGGCCGCGCGGAGCTTGTTCAGGGTTGCACAAAGGTCAAGAGGAGTTTTCGCCATGCTCGACGACGCCGACAAGGCACAACTGGCCAACTATCTGAAACGCATCTCGCAGCCGCTTGAAATCGTCGCTTCGCTCGACGACAGTGCGGCCTCGGGGCAGTTGTGGGCGCTGCTCGAAGGGGTAGCCGGCGCCTCTTCGCTAGTGAAGATCAGCCAGGTGCGTGACGATCAGCACCGCAAACCTTCGTTTCGCGTCAGCCGCCCCGGCGAGACGGCTGGGCCGCGCTTTGCCGGCCTGCCGATGGGTCACGAGTTCAGTTCGCTGGTGCTGGCGCTGCTGCAAGTGGGCGGCTATCCGCCCAAGGTCGAGCCGGAGGTGCTGCGGCAAATCCGCGATCTGGAGGGCGATTTCGACTTCGAGGTTTATGTTTCGCTGAGCTGCCACAACTGCCCGGACGTGGTGCAGGCACTGAACCTGATGGCGATTCAGAACCCGCGCGTCAAAGCGACGATGATCGACGGCGCGCTGTTTCAGGATGAAGTCACTGCGCGCCAGGTGATGGCTGTTCCCACGGTTTTCCTCAATGGCGCCGTGTTTGGCCAGGGCCGCATGTCGCTCGAAGAGATTCTTTCCAAGATCGACCAGGGCAGCGTTGAGCGTGAAGCCCGCAAGATCAGTCAAAAGCCCCCGTTCGAGGTGCTGATCATCGGTGGCGGCCCGGCGGGCGCGGCAGCGGCGGTGTATGCGGCCCGCAAGGGCATTCGCACCGGTGTGGCGGCCGAGCGCTTTGGCGGCCAGGTGCTCGATACGCTGGGCATCGAGAACTTCATTTCAATCCAGCACACAGAAGGGCCGCAATTGGCGCTGGCGCTCGAAGAGCACGTGCGCGCCTACGACGTGGACATCATGAATATGCAGCGCGCCAAGGCGCTGGTGCCGGGCGATGGGCTGATTGAAGTGCAATTTGAAAGCGGCGCGACGCTGCGCAGCAAGGCGGTGATCGTCGCCACTGGCGCGCGCTGGCGCAACGTCGGCGTGCCCGGCGAGCAGGAATACCGCAACAAAGGCGTGGCCTACTGCCCGCACTGTGACGGCCCTCTGTTCAAGGGCAAGCGCGTGGCGGTGATCGGCGGCGGCAATTCCGGCGTCGAGGCGGCCATCGACCTGGCCGGGGTCGTGGCGCACGTGACGCTGATCGAATTCGATCCCCAGTTGCGCGCCGATGCGGTATTGCAGCGCAAACTGGGCAGTCTGCCGAACGTGGCCATCGTGACCCATGCGCAGACCACTGAAATCACCGGCGATCAAGGCAAGGTCAACGGCCTGGTCTACAAGGATCGCTCCAGCGGCGAAGTCCGGCACATCGCGCTTGAAGGCGTGTTCGTGCAGATCGGGCTGGTGCCGAATACTGACTGGCTCCGGGGGACGGTCGAATTGTCCCGCACGGGCGAGATCATCGTCGATGCCAGGGGCCAGACCTCGGCGCCGGGCGTGTTCGCGGGCGGCGACGTGACGATTTCGCCGTACAAGCAGATCATCATCGCCGCCGGTGATGGCGCCAAGGCGGCGCTGGGCGCCTTCGATTACCTGATGCGCACCTGATCGAGCATGTGCGCCACGGGCGGTTGAGAGTTTGACCGCCTTGCGCAACCGCTTGAACTGCTTGAACTGCTTCGAATGCGCATAGCCGCCGCCGGCTCTGCGCTATAGCTATATGCCCATATAGCCATCGGCGCGCACCGTGCGCCAGAGCCCGAGGCTGGCTCAACTCCCGTTTTCAGCTGAACCCGGTTCACCGTCACGGCAAAACGTCCGGGGAAAAGTATCGTCTGGCGATACCGGCGAGCGACTGGATCGATTCTGGTCTATTTTTTTGGTGAGCGATCGGGGTGCGTGCGGCAATAGTCGCGCTACTTCATCACCAACGCCCGCTGGGCCTGATTCAGATGCATCCGCATGCTGCTTCCGATCGTTTCATCGGCCATCGCGCCGACCCCTTGGAATTGCCCGAATGGCTCGTAATGCGCCTGCTTTACTTTGAGAGCGGGGTTCCAAGGCGTTTTCCGAGCAGACCGTAATTCCCGTTCCCGATCCCGATCCCTATGACTGTGACGTTTACCTCGAATGACATTGACCATGGAAACCTCGACTTTTAGCCTTCTTGCCGGCTGGGCAAGCATGCTGTGTGGAATCATTGCCGGCGCCATCATCGGCCTTTTCTTTCACCGCGAAGAATGGATGGGGGGCTATTCCTCCTTTCGCCGGCGGATGACGCGCCTGGGCCATATCTCGTTCTTTGGCCTGGGCTTCATCAACATCATCTTCGCCCTCAGCGCCAAATCCTGGGGGCTGCCGGAAACGCAGGCCCAGCTTGCCTCGGCCGGTTTCGTGCTCGGCGCGATGACCATGCCGTTGTGCTGTTTCCTGACCGCTTGGCGAGAGCCGTTCAGGCATCTGTTTCCGATCCCTGTCCTCTCGGTGCTGGCAGGCATCCTTTCTTTGCTGCTGGGATGGGTCGCCAGATGAAGCTCGGTTTTATCGCCATGAGCGGCGTTCGCGCTCACAACAAGGAGCTCACGGATCTGGGGTTGACGCTTCCCGGCTTCGTCGAGCGCAACAAGATCATCGCCTCTCTTCCGAGCCTGGGGTTGCTGACCCTCGCCGGAATGACGCCCGATGATTTCGACCTGACCTATCTCGAAGTCCCCAGTGTCGAGGCGCTCGACGGCCTTCCGGGGGATTTTGACGCCGTCGCCATTTCCAGTTTGAGCGCCCAGATCAAGGAAGCCTATCGCCTGGCGGACCTTTACCGCAGCGCGGGTACCAAAGTCGTTCTCGGCGGCCTGCATGTCAGTGCCATGCCCGTCGAGGCCATGGCGCATGCCGATAGTGTCGTGATCGGCGAAGGCGAATCCGTCTGGCCGGCGCTCCTGTCCGACCTGCGGGCAGGCAAACTGGCGCGCGTGTATGACGCCAGGAACATGCGCTTTGACCTCGCACAGGCCCCAATGCCTGCCTTCGAGCTTCTGGACATCGATAAATACAACCGCCTGACCGTGCAGACCCAGCGCGGCTGTCCCTGGCGATGTGATTTCTGCGCTTCGTCCAAGAGTATCTCCCCCATTCATAAACTCAAACCGGTAGAAAGGGTCATCGCCGAGATTCGCCGGATCAAGGAAATCTGGCCGCGCCCGTTCATCGAGTTCGCCGACGACAACAGCTTCGTCAACAAAGTCCAAGGCAAGAAGCTCCTGCGCGCGCTGATGAAAGAGGACATCAGCTGGTTTACGGAAACCGACGTGTCGGTGGCCGATGACCCGGAACTGCTGAGCCTCATGCGCGAGAGCGGCTGCGCCCAGGTGCTCATCGGCTTCGAAAGCCCGTCCGCCGTGGCTTTGAATGGTTTGGAGCAGCGCACCAATTGGAAGGCGAAACAGCTCGCTGAATACCAGGACGCCATCGCCCGGATTCAAGACCACGGCATCACGGTCAACGGTTGCTTCATCCTTGGGTTGGACGGTACCGGGACCAGCACCTTCGACGAGGTCTGGCAGTTCGTTCGAGACAGCGGCCTCTACGAAGTCCAGATCACCGTGCTGACGCCTTTCCCGGGCACGCCTCTTTACGATCGCTTGCGAGGCGAGGGGCGTCTCTTGCAAGAACAGGCGTGGGAGCTGTGCACGCTGTTTGACGTCAATTTCCGCCCCACGCATATGAGCGTGGCCGAACTGGAGTCCGGATTTCGCGATCTGGTCGAAAAGCTCTACAGCGCGGACGTGACCAGGGAGCGCAAAGAAAGATATCGCCGGCGCTGGCGCGACCTGCACGGCTCCCGCCAGCATGAAAAGGAGAGCCATTGACCCTGGCTGCGGCAGCCGCCGGTTTCAGGCGGCAAGATCATCTGCTCCTCGGGCAGCGTCTGGACTTTTGGCGAGGCCAGGTGCATGACTTTCCGGTGTGCTCATGGTGTCTCTCTGGACTTGGCTGTGGCTGACGGCGCCGCTCACGTGGCGGCGCGCTGCGCATCCGAGATGGCGAACAGCGCGCGCGCCTTTGCCACCGGGCGTCCGTCGGCGGTGATCTCCGCGCTGGCGAATGCCATGTGCTTGCCGATCTTGTCGATCGACACGCGGGACTCGACCCAGCTCCCGAGGGGAGCCGCGCCGATGTAGTCGATCACCAGGCTGGCGGTCGACATGCGCAGTGCGGGCTCGCGCGACGACGCCGTCACGTAGCCGAGCGAGACGTCCGCCAGCGTGGCGAGCACACCGCCGTGCATGGTGCCGGTGCTATTGGCGTGCTGGACCAGCACGCGCATGCCGACGCGGAAAGATTCAACTTCCGGGCGATAGAACAGCGGGCCTACGAGGTCTAAAAAGGCGCTGCTGCGAAACAGCGGTAGAAAGCCCTCAGGCGGCAATGCTTGGGATGCCGATGAGTCACCAGGCACTTTCGAAGTTGAATTCAAGCAATCCTCCCTGAGAATCGGGCATTGTTATAGGCTGAACCATTCTAGGAAGACTCAAATCCGAAGTGCAACACGGGTTGATCTGGATTCTCAAACCAACCCACCCCAACCTCAATTTCGGACAAGCCGTCACTCCTTCGCCGTCAATCGCTGCAGGATCCCGAGCGGCCGTTGCCAACGCTGCAGCGTCTCGCATCAACCAGTTGGGCCGATCTGCCTGGATGAGGGAAGGGGAGGCACTTTTGCATTTTGGTTACCATGCCAAGCTTTTACTCCCCCCAAGAGGACGCGATGCTCAATCTTCGCAAATGTGATTTTCTGCGCCGTGGCGCTGCGGGTCTGGCTTTGGGCGTGGCCGGCATTCTTGGCGCCCATGCCGCCGAGATGAAATCGGTGGCCATTACCGCCATCGTCGAGCATCCGGCGCTCGATGCGGTTCGCGACGGCACCAAGGACGCCCTGAAAGAGGCCGGCTTCGTCGAAGGCAAGAACCTCAAGTGGCAATACCAGAGCGCGCAGGGCAATCCCGGCACGGCGGCGCAGATTGCGCGCAAGTTCATCGGCGACCGCCCCGATGCAATCGTAGGCATCGCCACGCCGTCGGCGCAGGCGCTGGTGGCTGCGACCAAAACCATTCCGATCGTGTTTTCAGGGGTGACCGACCCTGTGGGCGCCCAACTGGTCAGCAGTTGGAACGCATCGGGCACCAACGTCACGGGCGTGTCCGACCAGCTCGCGCTGGACAAGCAAGCCGAACTGATCCGCCGCATCGTGCCCAACGCCAAGCGCGTGGGCATGGTTTACAACCCCGGCGAGGTCAATTCGGTGGTGGTGGTCAAGCAGTTGCGCGAGATGCTGCCCAAGCAGGGCATGGAACTGGTCGAAGCGGCTGCGCCGCGCTCGGTCGATGTCAGCTCGGCGGCGCGCAGCCTGGTCGGGAAGGTGGACGTGATCTACACCAGCACCGACAACAACGTGGTGTCGTCTTATGAGGCGCTGGTCAAGGTCGGCAACGATTCGAAGATTCCGCTGATCGCCTCGGATACCGGCAGCGTCAAGCGCGGCGCCGTCGCGGCGCTGGGGATCAACTACTACGCGATCGGCCAGCAAACGGGCCGCATCGTGGCGCGTATCCTCAATGGCGAGAAGCCCGGCTCGATCAAGCCCGAAACCAGCGACAAGCTCGAACTGTTCGTCAACCTCGGCTCGGCCAAGCGCCAGGGCGTGGCGCTGTCCGAGGATTTGATCAAGTCGGCCAAGGAAGTCATTCAGTAAACTTCCCGCCTTTTTGGCGGCGCATCCCACTGGATTTGTTGATTTGGTTTGTGTAACGGCCTAACGCAGGACCCGCGTGCGTTGCATGCGGACCGTTTTTTTTTGACATGTCATTCATTGCTCTGCTCGGCGCGCTGGAAGTCGGCTTGGTTTATAGCCTGGTCGCGCTGGGCGTTTTCATTTCATTCCGGCTGCTGCGCTTTCCCGATCTGACGGTCGATGGCAGCTTTCCGCTCGGCGGCGCCGTGTGCGCCGCGCTGATCGCGGGCGGCTGGAACCCTTTCGCCGCCACGCTGCTCGCCTTCGCCGCCGGCGCGCTTGCCGGGCTGATGACCGGCTGGCTCAACGTCAAGCTCAAGATCATGGACTTGCTGGCCAGCATCCTGGTGATGATTGCGCTGTACTCGGTCAACTTGCGCATCATGGGCAACAAGCCCAATGTGCCGCTGATCACTGAGCCGACCGTGTTTACTCAATTGCAGCCCGCCGCCATTCCCGATCATGTCTTCAGGCCGCTGCTGCTGGCCGTGATCGTCATCGCGGCCAAGCTGGTGTTCGATTGGTTTTTCGCCACCCAGCGCGGCCTGGCGATTCGCGCCACGGGTTCGAATGCGCGCATGTCCCGCGCGCAGGGCGTCAACACCGGCGCGATGGTGTTACTGGGTATGGCGATTTCCAACGCGCTGGTGGCGCTCGCCGGCGCGCTGTTCGCGCAGACGCAGGGCGGGGCCGACATTTCGATGGGTATCGGCACCATCGTGATCGGCCTGGCCGCGGTGATCGTGGGCGAAAGCATCCTGCCTTCGCGCCGCATGGTGTATGCGACGCTGGCGGTGATCGTCGGCGCCATCGTTTATCGCTTCTTCATCGCGCTGGCGCTGAACATCGACTTCATCGGCCTGCAAGCGCAGGACCTCAATCTCGTCACCGCCGTGCTGGTTACCGTCGCGCTGGTGATTCCGATGCTGCGCAAACGCCTGGCGGGGAAAAAGTAATGCTGCAAGCCCAAGATCTGCACATCACTTTCAACCCCGGCACGCCGATCGAAACGCGCGCTCTGCGCGGGTTGTCACTTGATATTCCGACCGGGCAGTTCGTGACCGTGATCGGTTCCAATGGCTCGGGCAAATCGACCTTTCTGAATTCGATCTCGGGCGATCTGTCCATCGATCGTGGCCACATCGTGATCGATGGCCGCGACGTGACGGCGCAACCCGCATGGGCGCGCGCAGGCGCCGTTGCGCGCGTGTTCCAGGATCCGATGGCCGGTACCTGCGAGGACCTCACCATCGAGGAAAACATGGCATTGGCCCAGCGGCGGGGCAGCGCGCGCGGCTTCGCGCGCGCGGTCAAGGCCGCGATGCGCGAGGACTTTCGCGCCAGCCTGTCCACGCTGGGACTCGGATTGGAAAATCGCTTGGGCGATCGCATCGGCCTGCTTTCCGGCGGGCAGCGCCAAGCCGTCAGTCTGCTGATGGCCACGCTACAACCGTCGCGCATCCTGCTGCTGGATGAGCACACCGCCGCGCTCGATCCGCGCACAGCCGACTTCGTGCTGCGCCTGACCCAGCGCATCGTGGCCGAAAAGAAAATGACCACCATGATGGTGACGCACAGCATGCGCCAGGCGCTCGACGTCGGCGAGCGCACCATCATGCTGCACCAGGGCCAGGTGGTACTCGACGTCAGCGGCGAGGAACGCCGTGGCATGGACGTGCGTCATCTGCTGGACATGTTCGAGAAAGTACGCGGCGAACAGGTCGATGACGATGGGTTGCTGTTGGGTTGAGTGCGGCTGAATAAGTCCGCATGAGCCGCCTGGAGTGATGGGCAGATTGCGCAGGCGGCGGCGAGAAACAGAAAAGGCTCCTCACGGAGCCTTTTACGTCACGAGGCAACGGTGCCGCCCGTCAGAAGCCTGTTAGACGCGGCGGCGGTATTCCCCGGTGCGCGTATCGATCTCGATGCGGTCGCCTTGCGCCACGAAGATCGGCACGCCGACCTCGAAGCCGGTGGAGATTTTGGCGGGCTTGAGCACTTTGCCCGAAGTGTCGCCCTTGACGGCCGGCTCGGTCCAGGTGACTTCGCGCTCAACGGTGGTGGGCAATTCGACCGAGATCGCCTTGCCTTCGTAAAACACCACTTCCAGCGGCATGCCGTCTTCGAGGTAGTTCAGGGCATCGCCCATGTTCTCGGCTTCGACTTCGTATTGGTTGTAGTCGGCGTCCATGCAGACGTACATCGGATCGGCGAAGTAGGAATAGGTGCATTCCTTCTTGTCGAGGATGACTTGATCCATCTTGTCATCGGCCTTGAATACGACTTCGGTGCCGAAGTTGTTGAGCAGGCTTTTGAGCTTCATGCGCACGGTGGCGGAATTGCGGCCACCACGGCTGTATTCGGTCTTGAGCACAACCATCGGATCCTTGCCGTGCATAATCACATTGCCGGCGCGGATTTCTTGAGCGATCTTCATAGTCAGATTTGTTGCAAAGGATGCCGTTCGGCGCATTCCACGGATTTTGTGTTTCCTGGGCGCATTTCTCTCGGCGGGTTCGATGAAGCGCCGGATTGAGGAAACAAGGACCGAAGGCGCTTCCGAAAAAGCGCTATTCTAACTTTTCCGGTCGACAAAATGGCGTAGCCGGGTCAGAAGATCGTCCTGCGCCCACAGTTGGGCGCGCGCCGCCGCGACTGTTTCGCGCCACTGGGCCAATGTGGGCGCGTCAGGCCAGTCCAGCGCGGCACGTGAAAAACCGTTCCAGACGTGGTGGAAACGCCGCAGCGAATCCGGTGCGCGCAGCCAGTCGAGAAAGGCATCGAGCTTGGCGCGGTGGGCGTTGTCGTGTTGCGGATAAATCTGCCAGACCAGCGGTTGCCCGGCCCATAAAGCCCGCACCAGTGAGTCTTCGCCGCGCACGAAGTTGATGTCACAGCTCCACAGCAGATGGTCGAATTCGGGTTGCGGCATATGCGGCAGCCACGACGGCACGAGCCGGCCCATGTCTAGGAGCCTGTCGGACTTGGAGGTCGCCGGCTGCAAATCGACCGCAGCGGCCCATTTTTCACCGGCTTTTTGCCCCATAGCTGGGCTATGGGGCTGCAAATCCGGCGAAAACTGTGCTCGCTGGGGTCGATTTTCGCTATCGGCGATCCAAGTC
>CAYTPC010000122.1:0-18496 GCA_964439605.1 uncultured Burkholderiaceae bacterium | reverse complement strand
GTGATATTTGCTTTTGTTTTTTCCGTTTCAGGGATATTGATTCTGATCAGTCTCCGCTCCTGCGAGATGTCGGCCACTGGAAAGAGATCTGTCAGATACCAATCACTAAACGATATGCTGGAGCCTCTTGTGAATGTTGTTGATCGACTGGCACGGCCTTCGCCGGAGAGTCTTGTGTGCAACGCAAGTCAGCTACAGCGACAACGTGGAGCCGAATAGGGTATGCTAGTCGATATGTGCTTGTCCCGGGTGTATTTGTAAGTAATTCTCACAAATAATTTCATATGGAAACTGAAATCACATTTAGAAACACAAACAAGGGATGGCAACCTGCACATCACCCAGCGGCTCTGGGCAACGATGCCAAGTCACCCGGTATCAACCTTGTCGAGCCCACACTCGCCGCCTTCAAGGCAGGCGCCACGAGTGACCGCCAACGCTCAAGGGCTGCGGCTTGCACATGCTACTGTCGTACAACTAATGGAGGAACACATGAAAGAAGCACAGACCGAGATGAATTATGCGGATCTGGTCAACCGGCTCATGCAACGCTTGCATTTGCGCAGCGGGCCGCTCGCGCTGCAGTTATTCGAGTCCGTTGAAGCGATGCGTGAAGTTCCCGGCATTCGCTGGCCAACGCCGGGCGTTCGCTTTTCGATGTGCCAATTGGTAGGCCAGGCACGCTGGTTGGGCTGGACGCTGGGTGTCACGCATGAGAATGTCCCCGCCCATAGCAATTGCGGAGGCGTCATGGGATTGAATGCGCCGGGATCGAATTACCTTGACGGCAGCATGTTTCACGGCGTGTGGTTCGCAAATATCGAAGCGTCCCGCGAGCACCAAGCCCAGATGCCCCGGGTTCCCTCTGGAAAGTATGTTGGGGTGGTGCTATCGCCCTTGGCGGCGGGCCGCTTGAAACAACCCGATTCAGTCTTGGTCTATGCAACTCCGGGCCAGATGATCACGCTCATCAATGCCCTGCAACACTGCAACTATGTGCGTTACCAATTTGCTACCACGGGAGAGACCGCATGCGCCGATAGTTGGGGCGCGGGCTTGCTGACGCGCGAACCAAGCTTGTCGATTCCCTGTTTCGCAGAGCGCCGGTTTGGCGGAGTCCAGGACGATGAACTGCTGATCGCCTTGCAGATTACACATCTTCAGGAAATCGTGCTTGGACTGGACTGGCTTGCCAGTCACGGCATTCGTTATCCGATTTCCCCCTATGGTATTCAGTGCGACCCCGCCGCGGCTTTCCAAGCCAGTTACGCCGACAAGCTCTGATGTTTTATCGCCCAGCGGGGGTTGGAGCCGGGCCACATGAATAAAGTCGGGTTCATTGGTTACGGGCACATGGGAAGCGTGTTGCTCAAGAGCCTGCTCGCAACGAAGGCCATTGCCCCTGAGCAGATCCTGGTTTCAACGCGAACGCAGAATAAGCTCCATTCCCTCAAGAAAGATTTTCCCGGCATTGAAATCGCCGGCTCCAATTCCGCGGTAGCTGAAAATAGCTCGATCCTGTTCCTGTGCGTTGGCACGACCCAGGTCAAGCCTGTCTTATCGGAAATCATCGGAGTTCTGGGCGCTGCGACCCACTTGGTCATTATTTCCGGCGGTCTGGAGATTTCAAGCGTGGAACAACTATTCGATGGGCCCATCACGAAGTTGATTCCAACCCTCATTGCCGAGGTTCACGAAGGGGTGACGCTGGTTTGCCACAACGCCAAAGTTTCTCCGGCGCAAAGCGATTGTATTGACCAAATGCTCACCCGCATCGGCAAGACCAGAGTCATTGCCGAGCACCAGTTTGAGATTTGCGCTGACTTCACGAGTTGCGCCCCCGGATTGTTGGCTTGCATCTGTGAGCAATTTGTCCGGGCCGGCATCAAGCAAGAGGATATTGCCTATGACGATGCCGCCGAAATGCTCCTTCAGACGCTTTATGGAACCGCCAAATTGCTGCTTCAGAACAAAGAAGATTTTTGGGAATTGAGAAGGCGTGTCGCAACGAAGGGGGGCGCGACGGAAGGCGGCGTTACCGTCCTGGAAGCGATGCTTCCCGCCGTTTTTGACGCTGTCTTCTCAACGACTCTGGAACGTCATGAAGCACGAAAGCAAATAACGCGGGAACAGTTCTTGCGCACTGGCGTCTGAGGGCTTAGGGCATTTTTCGTTCAGGTATTTACGTATCACCCGCTCCATCGTCATTCTGCGCGGAGCGAAGCGTGTCATCCTGCGCGAAGTCGCAGGACGCTGCAATCCAACCGCCGCATAGATTCTGCGACTTCGCGCAGAATGACACGAATAAAAGTGGGGGCTGTAATCAACTAAATCGAAAATGCTCTAACTCTCGTAAACCACTGCCGCCTGCCCCGCTTCGGCCTGCGCGGACCATCTCGCGAGCGCGGCGTCGCTTGGGAAAAACTTTTCGTTCTCGCCAAGCTGCAATTCCACTTGCGCGCCCGTACGCGCGATCGCAAGGCGCACGCCCAGGCCCTGGCGCAGTTCGCCGTGCTCGCCCTGTTCGGTGCGCGGTGGAAATTCACGCAAAAGCCGCCCAACGTCGGGCGCCTTGCCGTTGACCGCGACGCGCAGGTATTTGCCGAAGCGGCAGCGCGCGCAGGCCATGTCCCACACCTGCTGCACGTTCAGGCGCGCCTCGAACCCCCCGCGCCCAGGCTGCAGGCGCCCGCTGATGATCACAAGCTCGTCGTCCTTGAGCACGTTGCGGTTCGCCTCGAACACCGCTTCATCGGCCACCGCTTCGATCACGTCCGATTTGTCATCGAGCCGGAAAATGGCCAGCCGTCCGCGCTGACCGTTGACGATGCGCAGGTCACTCACGATGCCAGCGATCAATTGCGGTTCACGGCTGTCGATCAGTTGGCCGATTTCGCGCTTGCAGAAGCGCCGTACTTCGCTCGCCATCTCGTCGAACAGGTGGCCCGAAAGAAAGAAGCCGATCGCGGTTTTCTCGAAAGACAGCCGTTCCTTCACGCCCCACGGAGCCGCCGCGACGAGCTCCGGCTCCTGCGCGGCCGATCCGTGTTCGCTGTCGCCAAAAATATCGCCCTGCCCCGCGTTGGCCGCGGCTGCGTTGGCGAATTCAAAAGCACGATCGATCGAGGCCACGAGCACCGCGCGATTCTGCTGCAGCGAGTCGAAAGCGCCGGCCTTGATGAGCGCTTCCACCGCGCGCTTGTTGACGCGCTGGCGGTCCACCCGCACGCAAAAGTCGTACAGGCTCTTGAATGGCCCGCCCTGCTCGCGCTCGCGCACGATCGCTTCGACCGCCAGTTGCCCGGTGCCTTTGATCGCGCCCAGGCCGTAGCGGATCACCGTGTCGCTAACGGGCTCGAAGCGATACCCGCCCCGGTTGATGTCCAGCGGCTCGAAATCGATGCCGAAGTTAGCGCGTGCATCCTCGAACAGCGTCTTGAGCTTGTCGGTGTTGTCCATTTCCACCGTCATGTTGGCGCAGAAGAACTCCGCCGTGTAGTGCACCTTCAGCCAGCCGGTGTAATAGGCCAGCAGCGAGTAGGCCGCTGCGTGGGACTTGTTGAAACCGTAGCCGGCGAATTTCTCCATCAGGTCGAAGATCTCGTCGGCTTTGTCTTGCGCAATCCCGTTCTCGGCCGCGCCCTTGCGGAAGATGGCACGGTGCTTGGCCATTTCCTCGGGTTTTTTCTTGCCCATCGCGCGGCGCAGCAGGTCGGCGCCGCCCAGCGAATAGCCGCCCAGGATCTGCGCCGTCTGCATGACCTGCTCCTGGTAGACCATGATGCCGTAGGTCTCGGAAAGCATGTCGGCTACCAGCGGATGCGGATATTCGACCGGCTCGCGCCCGTGCTTGCGCGCGACGAAGCTCGGGATCAGGTCCATCGGCCCCGGGCGGTACAGCGCGTTCAGCGCGATCAGATCTTCCAGCCGCGTGGGCTTGGCGTCACGCAGCATGCCCTGCATGCCGCGCGATTCAAACTGGAACACCGCCTCGGTCTTGCCGTCGGCGAACAGCCGGTAGGTGGCCGCATCGTCCAGCGGTATGTCTTCGTAGACAAAATGCTCCTGGCCCTTGTGGCGCCGCGCGATCAGTTCCTTGGCGATCTCAAGAATCGTCAGCGTCGCCAATCCAAGAAAGTCGAACTTGACCAGGCCGATGGCCTCCACGTCGTCCTTGTCGAACTGGCTCACCGCCGCGTCGCTGCCGGGCTGCTGGTACAAAGGGCAGAAATCGGTGAGTTTGCCCGGTGCGATCAGCACGCCGCCGGCGTGCATGCCGATGTTGCGCGTCAGGCCTTCGAGCTTTTGCGCCAGGTCAACCAGGGTTCTGACCTCTTCCTCGCCCTTGATGCGCGCCGCCAGTTGCGGCTCCATCTCGATGGCGTAGTTGTTCTTGTCGTTCTCGGGCTTGGGGTTGGGCGGATATTGCAGCGTGACCGGCATGCCCGGCTTGTTCGGAACCAGTTTGCTGATGCCGTCGCAGAAGGTATAGCTCATGTCCAGCACGCGGCCCACGTCGCGGATGGCGGCACGCGCGGCCATGGTGCCGAAAGTGGCGATCTGGCTGACCGCTTCGCGGCCATATTTTTCCTTCACGTAATCGATGACGCGATCACGGTTGGCCTGGCAGAAGTCGATGTCGAAGTCGGGCATCGAGACCCGCTCCGGGTTCAAGAAACGCTCGAACAGCAGCTTGTAGCGCAGCGGATCGAGGTCGGTGATCTTGAGCGCATAGGCCACCAGCGAGCCCGCCCCCGAGCCGCGCCCCGGCCCGACCGGGCAGCCGTTGCTCTTGGCCCAGTTGATGAAGTCGCTCACGATCAGGAAATAGCCGGGAAAACCCATCTTCAAGATGGTGTCGATCTCGAATTCCAGCCGCTCAACGTAGCGCGGACGCCGTGCCTCGCGCTGCGCCGCATCGGGGTAGAGGTAGGCCAGACGCTGCTCCAGCCCCGCGTAAGAAGCCTGCCGGAAGTATTCGTCGATCGGCATCCCGTCAGGCGTCGGGAAATCCGGCAGCCGGGGCTTGTCCAGAGTCAGCGTGAGATTGCAGCGCTTGGCGATCTCGACCGTGTTCGCAACCGCGCTGGGCAGATCGGCGAAAAGCGCCTCCATCTGCGCCGCCGGCTTGAAATACTGCTCAGGTGTAAAGCGGCGCACGCGCCGTGGATTGCCCAGGATTTCGCCTTCGGCAATGCACACGCGCGCTTCGTGCGCTTCGTAATCGGCCATCGTGGCGAATTGCACCGGATGCGTTGCCACCATCGGCAGATGCAAGCGCGCAGCCAGTTGCGCGGCGGCAATCACGTGCGCCTGGTCATCCGCGCGGCCCGCGCGCTGCACCTCGATGTAGAAGCGGTGCGTGAAGATGCTCGCAAGCTGCAGCGCAATCTCGGCCGCACGCGCATCGCCGGCGGTGCCGCCCTGCAGCAAGGGCTGGCCCAGCGGACCGGCCTGCGCGCCCGACAGCAGAATCAATCCCGCATGAAGTTCTTTGAGCCACGCGAGCTTGCACACCGCGTGGCCATATCCCGCATTTCGGGTCCACGCGCGCGCGAGCAGTTCCGAAAGATTGAGATAACCCTGCTGATCCTGCACCAGCAGCACGACGCGCGTCACGGCGGCCGGATCCTTGCCCAGCCCTTCAAGACAGACCTCGGCCCCCAGCAGCGGCTTGACGCCTTTGCCGCGCGCCTGCTTGTAGAACTTGACCGCGCCGAAGAGATTATTGAGATCGGTGATCGCCAGCGCCGGCTGCCCGTCGGCCGCCGCTGCCTGAACCACCTCGTCGATCCGGTTAGTGCCGTCGACGACGGAAAACTCGGTGTGCAGACGCAAGTGAACGAACATTTTTCGATTTTAATTCCCGGTGATGCACGGCCGATCCCCTATCGCGCCGCGCTTCTTGCGAAAAATGCATGAGCACCCGGCGCTTCCGGGTTAGAGTGGGCAAACTTTTGGCTTTTACGACTTTTGCGACTTTTGCAAGGATTGATCGATGACTGCCTCTTCCCACCACTTTGCCGTCGTCGGTGCTGGCATGGCCGGCGTCGCCTGCGCCCGCACGCTCGTGCAAGCCGGCCACCGCGTCAGCGTTTTCGAACGCAGCGCCCATCCGGGCGGGCGCATGGCCAGCGTCGAAACACCGTTCGGCCGTTTCGACAGCGCCTCGCAATACTTCACCGTGCGCGATCCGCGCTTCGCGCGCGTCCTCAAGACCACGCCTGAACTGTGCCGCCCCTGGAGCGCCAATGCAGTGCGCGTGCTCGACGCCGCAGGCCGCGTGGCCGAGGTCGCGCCGCCGACACGCGAAGCGCATTGGGTCGCCGTGCCTGGCATGGACGCGCTGGTGCGCAACTGGGCCGCCCCGCTGGGCAACGCACTCCTGCCCGGCACACAAGTCACGCACCTCGAGGCCGACGCGCTCGACGCGAAGCGCTGGCAGCTGCGCACCACCGGCGAAGACGGCATGGGCCACGAAACCACGCATGTTTATTCGGGCTTTGACGCCGTACTGATCGCCACGCCACCCGAAGTGGCTCGACGGCTGATCAGCGGGCATTCCACCGCGCTGATGCAAAAACTCGCCGCCGTGCACGCAGCGCCGTGCTGGACGCTGATGATCGCCTTTCCCAACGCCAACCAGCCCACGCTGAGTCACCTCGGACCGCAGTGGAATGCAGCGCGCAGCACGCACCACCGCGTGGCATGGCTGGCGCGCGAGTCGTCCAAGCCGGGACGCGATCCGATCGAGCGGTGGACCATCCAGGCCAGCGCCCAATGGTCGGAAAAGCACCTGCGCGACGACCCGCTGCGCGTGCGCGACAAACTCCTGCGCGCCTTCTCGGAAATCACCGGCATCCGTGCCGAGCCGATTCATGCGCAAACGCGCTGCTGGCCCGAGGCCCGCACCGACGTGCCGGCCGGTGTCACGCACCTGTGGGACGCGCGCGCGCGCGTCGGCCTCGCTGGAGACTGGTGCCTTGGGAATCGGGTTGAAGACGCCTTCGTCTCCGGCCTTTCGCTTGCACTGGCCGTTCTGTAGATGGAAGCTCGCCCGCGCATCGGGCGTTTCGCACCCTCCCCCACCGGCCCCTTGCATGCGGGCTCGCTGGTGGCGGCGCTGGCGAGCTGGCTGGACGTGCGCGCACACGGACCGCACGCGCGCTGGCTGGTGCGCATCGAGGATGCGGACACCGAACGCTGCCGCCGCGCCGACGCCGAACGCATCCTGTGCCAGCTCGCTCAATGCGGGCTGGTGCCGGACGAGGCGCCGGTCTGGCAAACACAGCGCGGCGCGCTCTACCAGCGCGCCCTCGACACCTTGTGCGCCGCGGGCTGGGCCTATCCCTGCGGCTGCACGCGCAAGGACATCGAAGCCACACTGGCCGCCCAAGGCATCGGGCACGTGCGGCACGACGCGCGAATCTACCCCGGAACCTGCCGCGACGGCCTGCACGGCAAACCAGCGCGCGCGTGGCGCTTTGCCACCGGGACATTCGCCAATGGCCAAACCGTGCACTGGATCGACCGCCGCCTGGGCACTCAACGACAAGACGTCGCACGTGAAACGGGCGACTTCATCCTGCGCCGCGCCGACGGCCCCTGGGCCTATCAGCTTGCGGTGGTGGTTGACGATGCCGACCAGGGCATCACCGACATCGTGCGCGGCGAAGACCTGGCCGACAACACCGCGCGCCAGATCCTGCTGCAACGCGCGCTGGGCCTGCCGACCCCGAGCTACCTGCACACACCGCTGGTTCTGGCCGCCGACGGCCACAAACTCTCCAAACAAAACGGGGCTGCGCCCATCGACACCGCAACCCCGGCCGCCGCCAGCGCCGCGCTGACCGCCGCCGCACGCGCCCTCGGGCTGCACGGCGACGATCGCGCCGCCTGGGTGGCGCAGTGGCGCGACCGCTATGGCAGCGATCCTTGCCGATGATTCTGATCGGTACCGCCTACAATCCGCCGCCCCGGAAACGCCAAGCCTCCGGCAACACCGAGCCCAATCCCCATGAGCCCCGAAATTCCCGCCCCGCCCCCAAGCCCTCCCGTGCCGTCCGCATCCGCATCCGGCGACGGATCGCCCGCTCTGCCGCACCATCGCCGCATCAAAAGCTACGTGCTGCGCGCGGGCCGCACGACCGAAGGCCAGGGGCGCGCCCTGCGCGAACTGGGCCCGCGCTTTCTGATCCCCTACCGCGCCGAAGCGCTTGACCTGGCCCAAGCCTTTGGCCGCAGCGCCCCCACCGTACTTGAAATCGGCTTCGGCATGGGCGATGCAACGGCGCACATCGCCGCCTTGATGCCCGAAACCAACTTCCTGTGCTGCGAAGTGCACGAACCCGGCATCGGCGCACTGCTCAAACGCATCGGCGAACAAAACTTGGGCAACATCCGCATTTGCGCGCACGATGCGGTGGAAGTGCTCGATCACATGCTGGCGCCGGCCACGCTGGCGGGGGTACACATTTTCTTTCCCGACCCGTGGCACAAAACACGCCACCACAAACGCCGCCTGATCCAGCCGCCGCTCGCCGCCCGGCTGGCACAGCGGCTCGCGCCGGGCGGATACATCCACTGCGCCACCGACTGGCAGCCTTACGCGCAGCAGATGCTCGACGTGCTGCGCGCGCAGCCCCTCCTGCGCAACCGATCCGAAAGCGGCGGCTACACCACGAGGCCACCCTATCGCCCCCTCACCAAATTCGAGAACCGCGGCCTGCGGCTCGGACATGGCGTGTGGGATCTGGTATTCGAGCGAATTTGAAGCATCAGCGGCGGCACCCGGCTCCACGCCCCCGCCTGCCCACCTAAACTAGCGGCTTGCCTTTTCACCTTTGAGGAATCCGCCTCATGAATCCGAGCTTTCCCGCCCCCATCGTCCGCGCCCTCGCACCCACCGGGGTGCTGCGCGCCTGCATCAACCTGGGCAATCCGATCCTTGCTCGCCGCGAGGGCGAAAGCGCCGCCGGCGTTTCGGTCGATCTGGCGCGTGAGTTGGCGCGGCGGCTGGGCACGGGCTGCGAATTGCTGATCGTCGAAAAAGCGGCGCAATCGGTGGAAGCGGTGCGCGGCGAGCGCGCCGACGTGGGCTTTTTCGCGATCGACCCGGCGCGCGGCGAGGGATTGCGTTTTACCGCGCCGTACGTATTGATCGAAGGCAGCTATCTGGTCGCGCAAGATGGCCCGCTGCACGAAAACGCACAAGTGGACCGCACCGGCGTGCGCGTGGGCGTGGCCTCGGGCAGCGCGTATGACCTGTTCCTCACGCGCAACTTGCAGACCGCGGCGATTGAGCGCATGACGCACGCGCATGACGTGCTCGCCGCGCTGGCGGCGGGCCGGATCGAGGTGGCGGCGGGCATCCGTCAGTTCCTTGAAGGCGCCGCGCGCGACGATGCGCGCTTACGGATGCTGCCTGGGCGCTTCATGGTGATCGAGCAGGCAATGGGCTTGCCCGCGAGCCGGGGCGATGCGGCGGCACAGGCGCTGGCGGCATTCATCGAGGCCATGAAATCCGGCGGCTTCGTGGCACAGGCGCTTGCGCGGCACCAGATCGAAGGCGCCAGCGTCGCCCCCGCGGCTTCCTGAAGCCAGGCGCGCCCATCGCCCAAGGCAAGCGGCGGCGAATGGCCGCAAGAGCCTGCACTACACTTCCAGAATGATTTTTATTCGACGGGTTGCGGCGAATTCAATCGTCTGCTTGAAACTTGCCATGAATGCCGGGAGCCAGTGCAATGCATGACGATGCCGATTTAAACGCGCTGACCCAGCCGCTGGAACCACGCAAGCGCCGCAAAGGCATTTACATCCTGCCCAACCTGTTCACGCTGGCAGCGTTGTTCGGTGGTTTCTACGCCATCGTGATGGCCATGAATCTGCGTTTCGATCTGGCCGTGTTCGGGGTCTTCGCGGCGATGGTGCTCGATAGCCTCGATGGCCGCGTCGCGCGCATGACCAATACGCAAAGCGCCTTCGGCGAACAGATGGATTCGCTCTCGGACATGGTGTCTTTCGGGGCGGCGCCGGCGCTGATTGCTTACGAATGGGCGCTCAAGGGCTTGGGCCGCTGGGGATGGATCGCCGCTTTCGTCTACTGCGCCTGCGCGGCATTGCGGCTGGCGCGCTTCAACGTCAATACCGGAGTGATCGACAAGCGCTGGTTTCAGGGCCTGCCTTCGCCAGCGGCGGCGGCGCTGGTGACCGGTTTCGTCGGGTTGATGGCCGATTCAGGGCGGCGCGGCAGCGAAATCCTGAACTTCTCCTGGACCCAGATCAGTTGGATCACATTCGGCCTGACGCTGTACGCGGGCCTGACGATGGTGACCAATGCGCCTTTCTACAGCTTCAAGGATGTCCAGATGAAGCGCAGCGTGCCATTCGTGACGATCGTGCTCATCGCGTTGGGCATTGCCGCAATCGGCATCGATCCGCCGACGGCGCTGTTCGGTCTGTTCGTTGCTTATGGCCTGAGCGGCTACGTGGTGTACGGCTGGCGCAGAGCCAGAGGCCAGCAGGCGAGCGTGATCAGCGTATCCACCGATGAGCCGGACGAGCGTGGGTTGCATAGATGACGGAGTGTGCTAAATTTACGCACCCCATGAAAAAGTTCACGCAGATCACGCTTTTGCTCCTACTAGGCCGTCCTCTCGGGCGGAGCCGGTAACGCGTGCAAGCGAATCTTCTGTAAACGGCCCGTTCGCACCAGCAACGGGCCGTTTTCTTTTGGATTGCTGGTTTTGTTCCTCGCCAACCCACGATGAGAGAAGCATCATGTTGAAGCAACCCAGTCAAAAGTACCGTTCCTTTGCGCCGGTCAACCTGAAGGACCGCACCTGGCCCGATACCATACTGACCCGCGCGCCCATCTGGTTGTCGACCGACCTGCGCGACGGCAACCAGGCGCTGGTGGAACCGATGGATGTCGAGCGCAAGCTGCGTTTGTTCGACATGCTGCTCAAGATCGGCTTCAAGCAGATCGAGGTGGGATTTCCTTCGGCTTCGCAGGTCGAATTCGATTTCGTGCGCAAGCTGATCGAAGAAAAACGCATCCCCGGCGACGTGACGATTCAGGTGCTCACGCAAGCGCGCGATCATTTGATCGAGCGCACCTTCGAGGCACTGCATGGCGTACCGCGGGCGATCGTGCATTTGTACAACGCGGTGTCGCCGGTGATGCGCCGGGTCGTGCTCGGTATCGATGAAGACGGCGTGGTCGAACTGGCGGTGCGTCACGCCCGCCTGTTCAGCGCGTGCGCGGCGCGGCAGCCTGAAACCGAATGGACTTTCGAATATTCGCCCGAGATGTTTTCGGGGGCGGAGCTTTCGATGTCCAAGCGCGCGGTCGATGCGGTCACTGAAGTCTGGGCGCCGACACCCGAACGCAAATGCATCATCAATCTGCCGTCAACGGTGGAACATTCGACGCCGAACATCTTCGCCGACATGGTCGAATGGATGCATCGCCACCTCGCGCGGCGTGATTCGATCATCCTGTCGGTGCATCCGCACAACGACCGGGGCACCGGCGCGGCCGCCGGTGAATTCGCGCTGATGGCGGGCGCCGACCGTCTTGAAGGCTGCCTGTTCGGCAACGGCGAGCGCACCGGCAATCTCGATCTGGTGACCGCCGCGCTCAACCTCTATACGCAGGGCGTGCCGCCGCAGCTCGATTTTTCGAATATCGACGAAATCCGCGCGCTCGTGGAGGATTGCAGCCGCTTGCCGATTCACCCGCGCCACCCCTACGTTGGCGATCTGGTCTATACCTCGTTTTCGGGCTCGCATCAGGATGCGATCAAGAAGGGTTTTGCCGCACGCAGCGCGGGTGACATCTGGGAAGTGCCCTACCTGCCGATCGACCCGAAGGACGTGGGCCGCAGCTACGAGGCAGTGATCCGCGTCAACAGCCAATCCGGAAAAGGCGGTATTTCGTATTTGCTCGAAAGCGAGTACGGGCTTGAACTGCCGCGCCGTCTGCAGATCGAGTTCAGCCAGGTGGTGCAGCGCGTGATGGACGTTGAGGGCAAGGAACTCACCGCGCGCGATCTCTGGCGAATCTTCGATGCGGAGTACCGCATTGGCGCTGACGATCCGGTCGTGCACCGCGTGATCGAGGAACAAAGCGACGGCAAGGTGGTTCAACTGCGGGGCAGCCTGCGCTGGGACGGCAAGCTGCTTTCGATCGAAGGGCGCGGCAATGGGCCGATCGATGCTTTCGTGCATGCGCTGGCCAACGCGACAGGCCATGCGGTGCGCGTGATCAGTTACCACCAGCACGCAATGGGCAGTGGCGCCGACGCGCAGGCCGTGGCTTACATGGAACTGCGCATTGATGATGTCTGCGCGCTGTTTGGCGTCGGGCGCGATACCGACACGCTTTCGGCTTCGTTCAAGGCCATCGTTTCGGGATTGGCGCGCGCGCGTCTGCGCGGGATGGTCGATGCACAATCGGCACTCGAAATTGCCTGACCCCGCTAGGGCCTGAATCCAAGGAAATCCACGATGAGCGACAAACTGATTATTTTCGATACCACTTTGCGCGACGGCGAACAATCGCCCGGCGCTTCGATGACATACGATGAAAAAATGCGCATCGCCAAGCAACTGGAACGGCTGCGTGTCGATGTGATCGAGGCGGGCTTTCCGGCCAGTTCGAATGGTGATTTCGAGGCGGTGCGGGCGATTGCCGGGGCCATCAAGGACTCCACCGTGTGCGGCCTGGCACGCGCCAACGATCGCGACATCTCGCGTACGGCCGAGGCGCTCAAGGGCGCGGCCAGCGGGCGTATCCACACCTTCATCGCAACCTCGGCGCTGCACATGGAAAAGAAGCTGCGCATGACGCCCGGCGAGGTGCTTGAGCAAGCCCGGCTGTCCGTGCGCTTCGCGCGCAATCTGGTCAGCGATGTGGAGTTCAGCCCGGAAGACGGGTATCGCAGCGACGTGGATTTCCTGTGCCGCGTGATCGAAGCGGTGATTGCCGAAGGTGCAACCACGATCAACGTGCCCGATACCGTCGGCTATGCAGTCCCCGAGCTGTATGGCAATTTCATCAAAACCCTGCGCGAGCGCATTCCCAACAGCGACAAGGCGGTCTGGTCGGTTCATTGCCACAATGACCTGGGCATGGCGGTCGCCAACTCGCTGGCCGGCGTGAAGCTCGGCGGCGCGCGGCAGATCGAATGCACGATCAACGGGCTGGGCGAACGCGCCGGCAACTGCTCGCTCGAGGAGGTGGTCATGGCGGTCAAGACGCGCAAGGATTATTTCGGGCTCGATGTCGGCATCGATACCCGCCATATCCTTGCCGCGAGCCGGATGGTCAGCCAGACCACCGGCTTCGTCGTCCAGCCCAACAAGGCCGTGGTGGGCGCCAATGCTTTTGCACATGCCTCAGGCATCCACCAGGACGGCGTGCTCAAGGCGCGCGACACTTACGAGATCATGCTCGCCGAGGACGTGGGCTGGACTCACAACAAGATCGTGCTGGGCAAACTCAGTGGCCGCAATGCCTTCAAGCAGCGGCTGCAGGAAATTGGCGTCACGCTGGAAAGCGAAACCGACGTCAATGCCGCGTTCGCGCGCTTCAAGGAGCTGGCTGACCGCAAGAGCGAAATTTTCGACGAAGACCTTCTCGCGCTGGTCAGCGATGAAGCCAGCACGCATGGCGGAGAGCGTTTTGGATTCGTATCGCTTGCCCAGCACAGTGAAACCGGGGAGCGGCCGCAGGCGCGCATCGTATTCACCGTCAATGGCAAGGAAGTCTTCGGCGAATCCGACGGCAACGGGCCGGTGGATGCCTCACTCAAGGCAATCGAGTCGCACGTCAAAAGTGGGGCGGAAATGGTTCTTTATTCGGTCAATGCGATCAGCGGCTCGACCGAAAGCCAGGGAGAGGTGACGGTACGGCTGCAGAACGCCGGCCGGGTGGTCAATGGCGTTGGCGCTGATCCCGACATCGTGGTCGCATCCGCCAAGGCCTATCTGAGTGCATTGAACAAGTTGCAAAATCAGGCCGAGAGAGTAGCGGCACAAGGTTAGTACCCCCTCGCGAGCCGGGCGAGTCCGGCTTTGAGCGGTCCGCCGGTCCGCTGGTCCGCCGCGCTGCAAGATGAAAATGCCCGCCATGGCGATGACTATGGCGGGCATTTTCGTCTTGCAGCCCATCCCAAACCGGAGCTTGCCAGCGCTTGGCGTTGTCACCTAAAAAGTGAAGACGAGCTAAGCCGCAAACGTCAATATCCATACGGTTCTCCTGAAGGTTGCAAGCGCTCAACTGCCGTTTTAGGTTTATTTTTCAAATGAAAGATCAGTTACAAGTAATTGATATTGCATACGTTTTTAAAATTCGATAAACTCCGCGCTCCATTCGTCAACTTACCGTTAGAGCTTTTCTGATGTCAGAGCTCCTCGTTCGCCGAGTTTCCAACCGGTTTTCTGGCTATACCCGGTTCGTCGCCGTGACGCTATGCTCCGCCGTTTTCTTGTGCTCCAGCGCGTATGCTGCCAAGAGAACCGTCACGCCGGCCAAGAAGACCGTGGCCGCTGCGTCTGTAAGCAAGCGCAAGCTCGCCAAGCCGGTCAGCCAGGCCAAGGCCGAAAAACACACCCGCGGCAACCACGCGATGGTCGCCAAAGTAAACAAACGCGGCAATAAGGCCAAAAAGGTCGCTGCGCGCTGGTCGTTCGTGCGCATGGCCGAAGTGTCGCCGCCCCGCTTGTCTTTTGGGCAGAAGGCGGGATTGCACGCCACTGACGACGTGCTCGATTTGAAGTCCAGCGTGGCCCTGGTGGTTGATCAGGACACACGCGAGGTGTTATTCAGCAAGAACGACCATGCCGTGCTGCCGATCGCCTCGATCACCAAGCTGATGACGGGATTGCTGGTCAGCGAGGCGCGCCTGCCGCTGGAAGAGATGATCACCATCACCCAGGACGACGTCGATACCGAAAAAGGCAGCCGCTCGCGCCTGCTGGTGGGTACCATGCTGACGCGCGGTGAATTGCTGCATCTGGCGCTGATGTCGAGCGAGAACCGCGCCGCCCATGCGCTGGGGCGCACCTATCCGGGCGGTATGTCTGCCTTCGTCAGCCTGATGAACGCTCGCGCACGGGCGCTGGGTATGAAGGACACGCGCTACGTCGAGCCGACGGGCTTGTCCAGTTCCAATCAATCAAGCGCCCACGATCTCGCATTGCTGGTCAACGTGGCTTCCAGCGATCCGCTGCTGCGTGAACTCAGTACTTCGAGTGAATACCAGGTCGAAGTCGGCAACCGGCTTCTCCAGTTCAACACCACCAACCGGCTGGTGCGCAATCCAGACTGGCAAATCGGTCTGCAGAAAACGGGTTATATCTCCGAGGCCGGCCAGTGTCTCGTGATGCAGGCGAAGATCGCCGGCCGCAAGTTGATCATGGTGTTCCTCGATTCGGCTGGCAAGCTCGGGCGTATCACTGATGCCGAGCGCGTACGCCGGTGGGTTGAAACCAGCCAGATGGTCGGAGCGCCGTCGTTGAGCCAGAACAGCCGCGGCGGTCAAGGCATGGTGGGTTCCGCAGGCTGATAGCCCCGAGCCCCGAATCAGCCGGTCGCGGCGTGCCGCCGGTGACCCAAGCCGGGGTTCAGTCGGCCAGTGGCGCAGCACCTTTGTAGCCGAGTGCGCTGGAGATTTCGCTGGCGGTGGCCTGCAGCTTTGGCAGCCAGTTGTCGTCCAGATGGCTGGCTGGCGCTGAGATCGACAGTCCCGCGACCAGCTTGTTCTGGTCATCGTAGATGCCGGCGGCCATGCAACGCACGCCCAATTCCAGTTCCTCGTTGTCGCGCGCGACACCATATTGCCGTGCCTTGGCCAGTTCACGTTCGAGGACCGACAGTTGCGTAATGCTGTTGCGCGTATGACCCACCAGACCCGTGCGCTCGGCGTAGCTGTGTACCCGTTGCGGATCATCCAGCGCGAGGAAGAGCTTGCCGGTCGAGGTCAGATGCAGCGGCGCGCGCCCGCCGATGGCGCGCACCACCTGCATGCCTGAACGTTCGCTGAAGGCGCGTTCGATGTACACGATTTCGTCGCCCTGACGCACGCTCAGGTTGACCGGCTGCTGCGTGATCTTGTGCAGCTCACGCATTGGCGTCAGCGCGGCGTCGCGCACGTTGAGCCGGCCTTTGACCAGGTTACCCAGTTCGAGCAGCCGCATTCCCAGACGATAGTTGCCCGCTTCGGGCCGATCGACGAAACGGCCGACCGCAAGGTCATTGAGGATGCGGTGGGCTGTCGATGGATGCAACCCGGTTTTCTCACTGATCTCCTTCAGAGAGATCGCTTCCTCCCGGGAGGCCAGCACGTCAATCAGGGCGAACATGCGCTCGATCACCTGAATTACGGGTACGGCAGGGGTTTCGTATTCGCTTTTTTTCATGGGACCAAGTGTGACGCTAGCGCGGAAAAGCTGTGGAAATTTATTTTACCTTATGAAATCACATGCTCCTGCCAGCAGCCATTCATGAATACCTCGTGCGGCAGGTAGCGCACCTTGTAGTGCATTTTCGTACTGTCTTTGACCCAGTAGCCCAAATAAACGTACGGCAACCCGAGTTGTCGAGCCTGTGCAATCTGCCACAGAACGTTGTAGTTGCCGTAGCTTGCGCGGGCATCGGGTTCATAAAAGGTGTAAACAGCCGACAAGCCGTCGTTGAGTATGTCGAGGATCGAAACCATCTTGAGTTCGCCCGACTGGTTGTCTTGAGTCGGCGGCGTGCGAAATTCGACCAGGCGTGAATTCACGCGGCTTTCCAGCAGGAACTGGGTGTACTGGTCAATGCTGTCGTGATCCATCCCGCCACCGGCATGGCGGCCCTGCTGGTAACGCAGATACAACTGATAGTGCTCGGGCATGAAACACAGGCGCAGCACCCGCGCTTGCAGGTTGGCGTGTTGCTTCCAGGTACGGCGCTGGCTGCGATTGGCCTTGAAATCCGGCGCCGACACCCGCAGCGGCAGGCAGGCACGGCATTCGTCGCAATGCGGCCGATAAGTGAAAGTGCCGCTGCGCCGGAAGCCGGCGAGCACCAGCTCGCAATAAACCTCGCTATGAATCAGGTGGCTCGGCGTGGCGACCAGGGAGCGGGCCAGGCGCCCAGGCAGATAACTGCACGGATACGGGGCCGTGACATAAAACTGCAGCGCTTGAAGCGGGAGATCCTGGAGATGCGTCACATTGGGCGGAACATTTGACGGGCAAATTCTGCAGAAGTTTCGACTTGATCTGACAGTACCCGCTTTGACGGTGCCCGATTGCCAGATCAAGTTTGCACAGGTGCGTGCGCGCAGCCCATCTTACCTTGGGAATCTCTGATCTATTCCTCATTGAATCCTTGAGAGCAAACCTCACCTGAGTGCCCATGAAACAAACAACCTTCGCCTCGCTGGCCTTTGATCGCAAGAAGAAACAAACCCGCCGCGAGCGATTTTTGCTGGAGATGGATGCGGTCGTGCCGTGGGCCGCGCTGCTGGCGGTGATCAAGCCGCACTATCCCGCATCGGGGCGCCGTGGCCGCCCGCCGATGGCACTGGAGACGATGCTGCGCATCTACTTTCTGCAGCAGTGGTACGCGCTGTCGGATCCGGCGATGGAAGAAGCTCTGTACGAAATCGAGTCGATGCGCCGTTTTGCCGGCCTGGAGTTGGCCGATGACGCCTTGCCCGATGAAACGACGATCCTGAAATTCCGCCACCTGCTTGAGCGAAATGGCTTGACCGCACAGATGATGAACCTCATCAACGACACGCTCGAGCAACGCGGCTTGCTGCTCAAGGGCGGCACCATGGTGGACGCCACCATCATTCATGCCGCAGCTTCGACCAAGAACAAGGACAAGGCGCGCGACCCCGACATGCATCAGACCAAGAAGGGCAAGCAGTGGTACTTCGGCATGAAAGTCCATGTGGGAGCCGATGCCGATAGTGGGTTGGTGCATACCGTCTCGGTGACCTCAGCCAACGCTCCCGACAACAGCCAGTTGCCCTACCTGCTGCGTGAAGATGACAAAGCGGTGTTTGGCGACAAGGCTTACGCCGACAACCAGATCAAACGGCAAGCACGGCAGGCCGGCGTGTTCTGGGGTGTATCGCTCAAGGGCACGAGCAAGCACCAGTTGACTGGGGCCAACAAGCGCTTCAACCGCAAGATGAGCTCGATACGAGCCAGAGTCGAGCACGTGTTTCGGGTCATCAAGTGCCAGTTTGGCTACAGGAAGGCGCGCTACAAGGGGATCACCAAGAACGCCGCACAGGTGTTCTCGCTGATCGGGCTGACCAATCTGTATCTGGCCAGGAGGGCGCTGATGGGTACTTGATGGGCCAAGTGCGCCTGCTGCGCCCGAAAACGGGCTGAAAGGGTCAAAACGGCCCTCAAAATCAACGGCAGGTGCTAAAAAATTGAGCATCTGAGCTCAGTTTGTGGTGACTGGCTGGCTTTGATCACTCTGAAC
>CAYTPC010000121.1:0-22825 GCA_964439605.1 uncultured Burkholderiaceae bacterium | reverse complement strand
TCCTCGGTGGCTTCCTGCATCTTCAGCGCGGCGCGATGTTGATCGGTGATGCGCAGAAAGCGCTCGAAAAAACGTTGCGGCTCTGGCCGCTTGCGGATCGACAAAAAATCAATGATCTGGATCAGCAGCCGGGTTTCGCCGTCGCTGGCCTCGCGCACCGCATCGACGATCTTGCGCAAGCCGGGAATGAAGCGGTCGTGCCCGATACGCAGCAGCGGGCCGCTGGGAACGTCGCGGATGCCGGTGGCCTCGATCACGATGGCGCCCGGCTTGCCGGCCGCGAAGCGTGCGTACCACTGGATGTTGTCCTCGGTGACGAAGCCGTCCTCGGTAGCGCGCCAAGGCACCATCGCCGGGATCCAGGTACGCGTGGCCAGCCGCAGCGGGCCCTGATCCAAGGGGCTGAACAAGCGCGCGCTGGTGGCTTCCTCACGCGAGGGCCACCGGTCAGCCTGGGGTTTCCATTTGATCTTCTGGGGAGGGCGCCACATGGTTTGTTTCCTTTCTTTCTGAGTCAATATATTTTATATATAAACTATTAGCCAGTCAACTATTTAGGCGCTTGGCGCGGACCTGGAGCAGGACAGGCAACCGGCGCGGCGGTGAGAACAGGTCAAGGCGCATCGTCGTGGGTGCCTCCGCCAAGATAGGTGTGCTGCACGCGCGGGTCGCTCGCCAGCACTTGCGAGGTTCCCGACAGCGCAATTTCTCCTGTCTCAAGCACGTAACCGTGATCGGAACTCTCCAGTGCCGCGCGGGCGTTTTGCTCCACCAGCAGGATCGAAACGCCATCGTCGCGCAGCTTGCGCACGATGGACAAAATTTCCCGCACGATCAGCGGTGCCAGGCCCAGGCTGGGCTCGTCGAGCATCAGCAGGCGTGGCGCGGACATGAGCGCCCGGCCGACGGCGAGCATCTGGCGTTCGCCACCTGAGAGGGTGTTGGCGCGTTGCGCGCGACGTTCGATCAAGCGTGGAAAACGCTCGTAAACCGATTCCAGCTGCCGGCGCATGGCATCGCCCCGCAGGCGGTGCGAATAGGCGCCCAGCCGCAGGTTATCCAGTACCGACAGCTCGCCGAACAGTTCGCGTTTTTCCGGCACGAGGACCAGGCCGCGTTCCACGCGCGCTTCCACGTCCAGATCGTGCAGATCCTCGCCCTCGAAACGCAGTACGCCGCGCGAAGGCAGCAGGCCCATCGCGGCAGCCAGCAGCGTGGTCTTGCCCGCACCGTTGGGGCCGATGACCGAAACGATTTGCCCGGTTTGCAGCGACAGCGACACGCCGCGTACCGCCTCGACCTGGCCGTAGGCCACGTGCAGATCGCCGATTTCCAGCATCGCGCTTGCCGCTGTCACGCCACGCTTCCCAGGTAAGCCGCCTGTACCCGCTCGTCGGCGCGCACTGCGGCGGGCGCTCCTTCCACCAGCTTGGCGCCGAAGTTCATTACCACCAGGCGATCGACCAACTTCATCACGAAATCCATGTCGTGTTCCACGATCAGGATGGTTATTCCCTCCTCGCGCAGCTTGCGCAGCAGTTCACTGAGCGCCATTTTTTCGTTGCGGCGCAGGCCGGCAGCCGGCTCGTCCAGCACCAGCAGCACGGGATCGGCTGCCAGCGCGCGAGCGATTTCGAGGATGCGTTGGGTTCCCAAGGGCAGGTTGCCGGCCAATTCGTGGATGCGGTCGGCCAAGCCGATGCGCTCAAGCTGGCGGCGCGCTTCTTCCATGATCTGCCGTTTTTCGGCCCGGTCCAGCCGCAAGCCTGCGCGCAGCACACCGGCGCGGGTGCGAACGTGCGCGCCCAGCGCCACGTTGTCCAGCAGGCTCATGTGCGGACGCAGCTTCACATGCTGAAAGGTGCGCGCCAAACCCAGCCGCGCCACTTCACGCTGGCGCATGCCGGCGATGTTCCTTCCCAGGAAGCGCACCTGTCCTGCGGTCATCGACAGCGTGCAAGTCAGCAAATTGAACATCGTGGATTTACCGGCGCCATTGGGGCCGATCAAACCGACAATTTCGCCGGCCTTCACATCAAAGCTGACGTCATTGACCGCCACCAGGCCGCCAAAGCGCTTGACGGCGCCTTGCACCGTTAGGATCTGTGTTCCGCGCTCAGGCAATTCCCGGCGCGGCAGCGGCGCCACCGGCCGGCTGCGGTCGGGCGCTGGCGCGGTGGGGCGTACCCGGCGACGCCACCAACGCACCGCCAGGCCCATGATCCCACTGCGTGCGAAGTGCAGCATGACGATGAACAACGCCGCGAAGACGACCGATTCGATCTGCCCGGCACGCTGCGTGAACATGGGCAACACGTCCTGAATGCTGTTTTTCAGCACCAGCACTACCCCCGATCCGATCAATGCGCCGGCCAAATGGCCCACACCGCCGGCCACGGCCATGAGCAGGTAATCGATACTGGCGCGCACGTCGAAAGGTGTCGGACTGACGAAGCGATTCATGTGTGCGTACAACCAGCCCGCCAGGCCCGCCAGTAGGGCGGCGATGATGAACAGTGTCAGCCGCACACGATAGGCGTCGGTTCCCACGCTGGCCAGCAGCACCGATCCTCCCCGCAAACTGCGGATGACGCGTCCGGGGCGCGAGTGCAGCAGGTTGTGGCTGAACAGCAGCGCGAGACCGACCAGCGCCCAGATCAGGTAATACAGGGCTCGCGGGTCGGCCAGCGACCAGCCGCCGACGTGCAGCGGCGGGATGTTTGACAGCCCGGTATGCTGCCCCAGCGCCTGGACGTTGCCAAACAGGATCGCGATGGATAGTCCCCAGGCGATGGTGGACAACGGCAGATAGTGCCCGCCCAGGTGCAAGGTGAGCATGCCTATCGCCAGCGCCGACAGGCCGGTGAGCAACAGTACGAACACCAGGCCGATCCATGGTGACAGGCCCTGCGTGGTGGTAAGCCATGCGCTCGCATAAGCGGCGATGCCGACGAAGGCCGCCTGTCCGAAAGAGGTGGCGCCGCCCACACCGGTGAGCAGCACCAGCCCCAGCGCAACCAGTGCGCCGATGCCGATGTCGTTGAGCAGCGAGACCGCGAAATTACCCGCCAGCAGCGGCGCCAGCGTCAAAACGAGAAGGACGGCGCCAATACCGAGGATATGAAGGTGGCCGCGCTTCATTGATCGACTTCCTCCTGGTCTTCTTCGGAATGCACGCTCAGGAAAGAGCGCAGCATCAGCACCGGAATCAGCAGGCTGAACACGATCGCGTCCTTGAGCGCGCCGCTCCAGAAAGCAGTGAAGCTCTCGGCCACGCCCACGGCCAGTGCGCCGAGCGCGGTTATCGGGTAGCTCACCAAGCCGCCGATGATGGCCGCCACGAAGGCTTTCAGGCCGATGATGAACCCCGAGTCATAGTACATGGTGGTCACCGGCGCGATCAGCACGCCAATCAGCCCTGCCAGCAGTGAAGCACAGCCGTAGGCAAGCAGCGCGGCGCGAGCTGGACGGATGCCCACAAGGCGCGCGCCCACACGGTTGACCGCGGTAGCGCGCAGTGCCTTGCCGGCCACGGTGCGCTCGAACATCAGGAAGAACAGACCGCTGAGTACGATGGCCGAGACCACCATCAGCACCACCTGGCCGCTCACCACGAAACTCTCGCCCAGCGTGAACACCCCATCGGCCAGCACTGCGGTGCGTGAGCCCTCTGGACCGAAGAACAACAAACCCAGGCCCGACAGCAAGAAGTGCAAGGCCAGCGCAACGATCAGCAGCACCAGCACCGAGGCGTCGGCGATGGGCTGAAACACCACCCGCGCCAGCAGCGGCGCAATGGGCACCACCAGCAGTAGGGTTGCCGCGATGTGCAGCGCTGCCGGCATGCCTGGGCGTGCCACCAGCCAAGCCAGCAGGCAAGGCAACAACGGCAGCACGCCCCAGAACAGGATGGCTCTCGGAATGCGGCGCACTTCCCCGCGCCGCAGCAAGCTACCGACATCCGTCAGCACTGCCAGCGCAGCCAGCACCGCCACCATGCCGACGGTTGGGGGCAAATAACCGGATTCGAAGGCGGCCTGGGAGAGCGCCGCAAAGGCCGCGATGTCACCAAAGGGAATGAACACCACGCGGGTAACCGAAAAGATCAGCACCAACCCCAATCCGGCCAACAGGTAAATGGAACCGTTGGCCAGACCATCGGTGATGAGGATCGTGATGACATCCCAGCTCATGGATATCTCCGCCTGTGCGACACAACACGATTGCCATGAATGGCGCCGCGCTTTTTCTGCATGGCGTCATGGCAAAGCGCTATGGCGCAAGCTTCCATTGACCTTTTTCGAGCCTGACGATGACGCGCGCCCGCTCATCCACGCCGTAGGGGCTGCCGCGCCGGAAGTTATAGACGCCATGGGCGCCAACCAAGTCTTGGGTGCTTACGATGGCATCGCCCAGGGCCGCGCGAAATTGCGGGGTGCCTGGTTCAGCCTTGGCGGCCAAGGCGCGTTGCGCCGCATCAACGAAGATCAGCCAAGCGTCAAAGGAATAGGCGGAGAAAGTGTCCGTGCTCGGTACGCCATTGACCTTTTGGTAGGCGGCCCGGAAGTCCAGCGCCACCTTGCGGATCGGGTTCGTGGCGGGTAACTGCTCGGCGACCACAACCGGGCCAGTGGACAGCAGCAGACCTTCCACTGCACTGCCGCCCACGCGAATAAAGTCGGGATTGACCACTGCAGGCGTGCCATAGATCTGACCCTTGTAGTTGCGCTCGGCCAACGCCAGGTAGGGCAGGGCGCCGGGGGTTCCCGCGGTGCCGGCTATCACCGCGTCAGGCCGCAAGGCGACGATTTTGAGCACCTGCCCGGTCACCGAGGCGTCGGTTCGTGCGTAGCGCTCGTTGGACACCACCTTGATGCCGGCAGCGCTGGCGCTTTTTTGCAGCGCGTCGTACACCAGGTCGCCCCAAGCGTCGGAAAAGCCAATGTAGCCTACCGTTTTCACGCCGGACTTTTGCATACGTTCGGCCAGCGCGCTGACCATCAATGGCGCCGGCTGCGGTATCGTGACCATCCAGGCGCCATCCTCGCCGGACAAATTGGCATTGGTGAAAGAAATGAACGGGGTTTTTGCCTCGCGCGCCACGGCAGCGATGGCCAGCGCTCCAGGCGAGCCGCCGGTACCCATGATCACGTCCACCTTGTCTTCGTCGATCAACTTGCGCGCGTTGCGCGCGGCCGTGGAAGGATCGGAAGCATCGTCGAGCTGGATCAACTGCACCTTCCGGCCGTTGACCTCGCTCTTGTAGGCTATCGCGGCCTGAATGCCTTTTTGATAGAGGAGGCCTGCCGAGGATACCGGCCCGGATAGTGAAGTGATGAAGCCCACCTTCAGATCGCCGGCGAAGGCGCCGGGAGCCGCAAGCATGCAAAAACAAGCGGTAATACCGGCCGCGGCACGGATACGATTCAAGATTTTCATGACGATTCATCCAAGACAAATAGACCAGACATCAGTGCGCGCACCAGCTATACCCATCCAGCGCAGGCGGCTGCCAAACCAATATTGAATGCGGATTGCCGTGTTATTCGGCGGCGATTTTTGGCCGGAAAACGGTCAGACGCAGTATGGGATACAGCACGAAACCAGCCGCCAGCGCGGTGAAGAATTGGATCGGAATGATCTTCACGAGCACGTAATGCGCCAGCACCGTGGAGGCTATCGTGGTGATCACGCCAGCCCAGTTGATGAATTCCGGCTCTTCCTGGTGGTGCCCCGAGCCGACGCGGCGGCTGACGAAGTAGTAGTCAACAACCATCACGCTGACAAAGGCCGTGATCATCACGCCCAGAATCTCGATCCAGGCTTCCACCCAGCCCAGAATGCCGAATGCGATCAGCAGCAAAGCGATGATGTTGGCTATGACCACCATGACCACGCGGCGCATCCGGATGCCCACCGCATCGAAAAGATTCGTCAACGCCAGGGAGCCGCTGTAGGTATTGAGCACCTGCGCCTTGCTTTGCGCCAGTACCATCAGGGCCACGCCAATACCGCCGCCAAACAGCAGAAAGGCCGAGGTAATGCCGTCCGGACTCATGGCTTCCTTTTGTGCCACATCGGGCGCCATGTGCATCACGGTGGTGTAGTGTTCGACCAATTTGCCCATGCCGGCGAACATGAACACGGCGCCGAAAAAAACCATGACCACGGTCATGGCGACATTGCCTACGATCACGGCCACGCCGACATCCACCGTGGTACGCGCAAAACGGCCCAGATCCGCCCCGACCATGGATAAGCCGAAAGCGCCCGCAACGAACAAATTGACACAAAAAAGGAATTTTCCGAAATCGTCGCTCGCTTTCATGGCTGCCAGCACTTCGGGCGGAAACAATGCCGGAAACGAGAACACTTGACCGGTGTGGTCAGCCGCCACGACGCGCCAGGTGATGTAGATGAGCAAGGCGATAAAGACAACCAGCGTGAGCGACGATACCCGGGATACCACTTCGAACCCGTAGGCCGTCAGCAAAATCCAGGTAAGGGCGAGGATGCCGTAGATGATGATTTGATTGCTCAGCGTGTCTTGCAGGTTGAAAGCGAAGCGGAAGCCGGCATAGAGCAGTGCATTTTCAAGCCCCAGGAACCCGATGACCAGGGAGCCGAAAATCAGAGAACCCAGCAGGCTGCCGGCAACCCCGAAGCCGTAGTAGCGCGACATGACGGTGCTGGACAAGCCGGTTTTGAAGGCGATGTGGCAACTGGACCACGCCAGCATTGAACCGACCGCGGCGACGAAAACGCCCGCGGCCATGGCGATCTTGAAACCGGCCGCAAAACTCGACAAGGCGCCGAAAAACAAGATGACCAATGTGGTCGCAATGCCCGCCGTGTTCCAGGAAAGCTTCAACCAGTTTTTGCGCAGTTCTTGGGGAACGGATTGCAGTGCATGGTCTTCCATGCGTTCTTTGATGCTGCTCATTTGTTTGTCTCCTGAATGGGTTGAGTGTGAATTGATATTTATATATTTAATCTTGCTTGATTATTTTTTTCATGTTTTTAAGCGGTTGAGTAGTTGCTGCTGGATTCGTCAAGGTGCAGATACAGAGCTTTTTTGTTGAGTTTTCCGACACTGGTGCGCGGCAGCGAATCCAGAAAATCAATCTGCCGCGGTACTTTGTAGGGCGCCAAATGGGTACGGCAATGCTGTTGCAGCGTATGGGCGTCCAACGCGCTGCCTGTCCGGAGTACCACGTAGGCCCTGAGCGCCTCGCCCTGGTAAGCATCGGATACGCCAATGACGGCTGCTTCCGAAACATCCGGGTGCAGGAACAGAACTTCTTCCACTTCGCGCGGGTAAACGTTGAATCCCGAGACGATGACCAATTCTTTTTTGCGGCCGCAAATGGTCAGGTAACCGTCGGCATCGAGGTAGCCGATATCGCCGGTATGAAGCCAGCCCTCGCGCAAAACGGCGGCCGTTTCTTGCGGGCGGTTGCGATAGCCGCGCATGTTCTGCGGGCCGCGCACGCAAACTTCGCCGGCTTCTCCCTGCGGCAGGATACGGGTGCCGGTTTCGACATCGACGATTTGAATCTCGGCTTCGGCCACGGCAATACCCACCGAACCGGGCTTGCGCACGCCGTTCAGCGGATTGAAGGTGACGCCCCCGGCGGTTTCGGTTTGGCCGTAACCTTCGAGCACCGGGGCGCCGCTGACGCGCTCCCACTGCCTGAGCGTTTCTTCGGCCAGCGCGGCCGAGCCGGAATAACTGCACCGCAGATGCGGGAATTGCAGTTTCTTGAACCCTTCATCGGCCAACAGGCCAATGAACATCGTCGGCCCGCCGGACAGGAGGGTGATCCGCTCTCCAAGAAGCGCTTCGGTGACGCCTTTGACCGAATAGCGCGGCAGCATCACCAGGCATCCGCGGCAATAAATCATGTTGTGCAGGCAAACCTGAAGCGCGTAGATGTGGCACAGCGGCATGGCGCAAAGCAGGCACTCCTGGTCCACCCGCGTGGGGACTATGCTGTTAAGTTGCGCCTCGTTGCTGGCGATAGATGCGTGACTGAGCTCCACCCCCTTGGGCAGCCCGGTGGTTCCGCCGGTGTACAGCAGCAAGGCGATATCCTGCGGCGACGGAAATTCCAGGCTGTCCAGAGCCGGACCCGACTGGCGCCCTTCGGTCAGGCGCCGAGCCGGCGGCACCGTTCCGATGGTGATGCGGTGCGCGATGGAAAACGCCTCGATCAACGGCGTCAAGGCCGGTGCAAGCTCAGCATCGTGAATGATGACCGTGGCCTCCATGTCCTTGAGCAAGGGCTCCAGTTCATGCGCCGTGTACATGGGGTTCAGGGGGGCGACCTGCGCGCCGGCGGCTTGCGCGGCAAAAAGCGCGATGCACAGGTCCACCGAGTTGCCAAGGACGATGGCCACGCGCTGGCCACGCACGCCCAGCCCGGCCAATTCGGTGGCCAGCGCGCCCACGCAGCGGCCGAATTCGGCATAACTGAGACGGTCACTGCCGCAAACCAGCGCTTCCCGCTCGGGAGCGCACCGCACCGCGTCGGCCAGCATATGGACCACGGTGGGGAAAGCATGTGGCAAAACGGGTTTCATTGGTAATCCACCAAAGTTTCGGCATCCAGTCCGTCGATCCACGCCGCGCTCGCGCCGGCCTGCTGCTCCAGAGCCAAAACTTCCGGCATCAGGTAGCGCGCATAGAACCGCGCCAGTTCGCGCTTGCGCCGGTGCAGCGGCAAATCCTGCGCGGCCGCCGCGGCCATCCGCAGCCACATCCAGCCGCTGGCGACCCGGCCCATCAAAGCCAGGTAGGCGGCGGCGCCGGCTTCGGCATCGCGGCGTTGGTGCGGCGCTTGCGCAAGATAGCGCTGCGTGACGCGATCGACGCTGCTCACGGCGCTGTCCAGCGCCCGATGAATGTCTTGCAGTTCGGCGCGGCCCACAGTGGCCGCCAGATCGGCCCGGATGCGGCGGATGAATTCCCGGTAGCGCCGCCCGCCGTCCTGGATGAGCTTGCGCGCCACCAGATCGAAGCCTTGAATGCCGTTGGTGCCTTCGTAGATGGAGGCGACGCGCAGGTCGCGCACGTGCCGTTCGACATCGGTTTCGCGAATGTAGCCGTGACCGCCGTGGCATTGCACGGCCAAGTTGGCAACCTCGAATCCGGTGGCCGTGAAGAATGCCTTGCAGATAGGCAGCAGCCATTGCACTTGCTCGCGCGCGGTTTCCCGCGTTGCGGCATCCTGCGCGGCATGGGACAGGTCCAGTTGCAGCGCCGTCTCGAACATGATGGCGCGCATGGCTTCGACGCGGGCGCGCATGGTGTACAGCATGCGCCGGATGTCGGCGTGGCCGGTCAGCGGCACGGGCGGGGCATCGGGCGATCCACCTTGGGAACGGGCGGCGGCGTAGGCCAGCGCCTTGGCCATCGCGGCGGCCCCCACGCCCACGCCCTGAATGCCGGTTTCCAGGCGCATCACGTTCATCATGTCGAACATGACCTTCAGGCCCTGCCCCTCGGCGCCGACCATGAAGCCCTGCGCGCCGTCAAGGCTTAGTTCGCAGGTGGCCGACGCACTCAGGCCCATCTTGTGTTCGATGTGCATGACGCGCGCCGGGTTGCGCTCGCCAGGCTGCCAGGCGGCGTCGAGCTTGAATTTCGGCACGATGAACAGGCTCAGGCCGCGCGTGCCGGCCGGAGCGCCCGGCGTGCGCGCCAGCACCATGTGCAGGATTTGCGGCGTCAAGTCCTGGTCGGCATAGGAGATGAAGATCTTGTTGCCCGTCAGCGCCCATTGGCCGTCGCCTTGTCGCGTGGCGCGGGTGGTGATGCGGCCCACGTCGGAGCCGGCTTGCGGCTCGGTTATGCAAATGGTGGCGGCCCACTGCCCGGACACCAGGCGCGGCACCAATTGGTCACGCACTGGCGGCTCGGCATTGCCGATCAGCAACCGTGCGGCGGAGCGGCCTTGCAGGGTCAACATGCTGAAGGCCATGTAGGAACCGGTCACCATCTCGGCCAGACCGGCCTGAATCATCAGGGGCAGCCCTTGCCCGCCGAATTCCGTCGGGAGGTCCAGCCCGAGCCAGCCATCGGCGCAATAGCGCTGGTAGCACTCTTTGAATCCGGGTGGGGTGACGACCGCGCCGTCAACAAAGCGGCTGCCGATCTGGTCACCCGTCACGCTGGCCGGGGCCAATACCTTGGTGGCAAACAACGCACCCTGTTCGAGCACGGAGAAGGCGGTCTGCAAGTCCACCTCGGCGGCGGATGTGCCGCTGAGCGCTTTTTCGAAATCGAAAACGTGCTCAAGCAGGAATTGCATGTCCGCCAAGGCGGCGGTGTAGGGCGCGCTCATTGCTTGCGGTCCAGTCAATGATTAACGATGGACGAAGACGGCCTTGGAACGCGCGCCTTCGCGCTTGAAGTTGCCGATTCCGATCTTCGCGTCCTCGGTTTCCATGCAGCGGCCCACCAGCCGGGCCTCCAGTTCCAGCCCCTGCGCGAGCGTGCCTTGCGCGCCTTCGACGATGGCCTGGCACAGCAAGGCGTCGATGCAACGGCTGAAATAGCCGATATCCACCGCAGGCAGTTGCGCCGGGCAATCGATCTTGCCTTGCGGCAGTTCCTTGGCCTTCCGGGTTCCGGCGGCAAGCTGCCTGGCCAGCGTCACGGCGGCATCGAGCGGGTCGCCGGCCAGCTCGTCAACCAGTCCCAGCTTCAGCGCTTCATCGGAGGAGACCGGCGCAGCCGTGCGAATCAGCCGGGCGGCGGTCTCGACGCCGATCAGCCGCGGCAGCCGCTGGGTGCCGCCGCCGCCGGGAATGATGCCCAGAGTCGCTTCGGGAAGTCCCGCCAGGGTCGAGAGTCCGGCGCGCGCCACGCGCGCATCGCAGGCCAGGGCCAATTCAACCCCACCGCCGAAAGCCAGGCCGTTCAGCGCGCACACCACGGGCTTACGCATGGCCTCGATCTGCTCGGTGAGCATCTGGAAGTTGCGCGAGAAACGGTAAGCTTCTTCAGCCGTGCGGCAGTTGGCCAAGGCGTCGATGTCGGCGCCGGAAACAAATGCCTTGGTACCGTGCCCGGTAATGACCACGGCGGAAACCGCGGGATCGGTTTCGGCCTGCCGCAAGTAGTCCTTGAGCGAATCAACGACGCTGCCATTGAGCGCGTTGAGCACGCGCGGACGCCGGATTTTCAGGACGGCAACGTCGCCGCTGCGCGAGCGCTTCACGTAAGACAGCTTCCAGCCGCCTTCGGCGCGCGCGCGCAGCAGGCTTTGCGGCATTCGGAAGTCGGGATGCGCGGCGCAGAATTTAGCGACCAGCGCATGCGCCTTGTCCATCCCCATTTCGTTCATCAGGGTGAAGGGGGCGTGCATGTCCAGCGCGATGTTGACGGCCATGTTCAGATCGTCGATATCGACAATGTTCAGGTCCATGATGAACCCAACCAAGCCGAACAAGCAGCCCAGGTATTCGTCGCGGATGCGCTCTTCTTTTTCTTTGCTGACCGTCACTTCCTCGCCGCGTTCGGCGATGTTCCAGCGGGCGATGCCGCGCTGCGCTTTGTCCTTGAGCGAGGGCGGCGAGCGAAACCAAGGCATCAGCCGGTGGTGCATCTCATCCAAGCCGTGATCGGTGATCGGGTTACCGTTGGCGATGCTGATGGCGGTAAAGTGCCCGACGCCCATGCCCAGCGTGCGCACAGCCACGGCGTCGATTTCCTTTTCGTTGCCCAGGCCGTTTTCGCGGCACAGCACCGCGCATTGCACCAGCCCTTCGAAAATCGGATCGACCGCGAAGGCATATGAGCTGCGCACCTGGATCGGCGCCTTGCCGATGGCTTCGTAAAAACCCATCAGCAACTCCGTCAGAGCGGGATCGGTTTCTCCGCCGGGAACGACCTCGACAATCGGATTGCGCTCGGCGGGAAAGAAATAATGGGCGACCAGGCAGCGCGAGCGATGCTTGAGTTGATCGAAGATCATCTCCGGGTGCATGTGCGATGAGTTTGACAGGAAGATGCAGCGCGGGTCGCAAATCTGTTCGAGCTGGGCAAAGATGCGATGTTTGATGTCGTAGTCTTCGGTCGCCGCTTCCAGCACCAGTTGGGCGCCGGCCAGCGTCTGGTAGTCGGTGGTGTAGCGCACGCTGGCCTTGATGGCCTCGGCCTGTGCCGCGCTGATTTGGCCCTTGCTGGCCATGCGGTCGGTCTTGCGTTCAAGCTTTTCGCGCGCGCCTTCCAGCGCCTGCTGGGCGATATCCACCAGGATCACCTGCCCGCCGGCGGGCGCTAGGGTGCGCGCGAAATGCAAGGCGATGTCGGGGCCGATGTGACCGGCGCCTATGATGCCAAGCTGGCTGATTTCAAGTGTTTTGTATTTGTAGCTCATGGGTTTCCTTTGGTGAAAGACGTTGATTCAGGCGTTCCCGACTTCGAGCACGACAGCCATGGCGGTATCGCCCGCGGCGCAGCCGGTGAACAGGCCCCAGCCGCCGCCGCGCAGGACGAGTTCTTCGATCAGTTCAATGATCGAGCGTGTTCCCATGGGCGCCTGCGGGTGTCCCCAGACCAATGAACAGCCGTAGTTGTTCATCGCCATAGGATCGGCGCCGGTGATCTTGGCAAAGCACAGATCGTTGACCGCGAAGGGGTTGTGCGTTTTGATCGCGTTCATTTGCGACAGCTCGCGGCCGGCTTGTTGCAGGGCGCGCTGCGCCGCGGGAATCGTGGCCTCGGGCATGTAGGCCAGTTCGGCGCGCGCCAGGCCGAAGCCGTGCAGCCGGATCACCACCGACCGGTCCTGGGAGAGTTCGCGCGCGCGCTCGGGCGTGGTCACGATCAATGCGGCGTTGCCGTCGGCGGGATGCGTTTGCGCGCCGAAAGTGACCGTGCCGTCGGGTGTCACGGGCTTGAGTTTGGCCAAACCGTCAGGCGTGGATTGCGACACGCCTTCATCGCCTTGGAGCAGCACCGGAGCGCGTTTGCGCGAGCCTTTGCCCAATACCGGCACCTCAAAGGGCAGCGTCATGAAGCGTTTGAGAAAAGCGCTGTCATGGGCCAGCGCCTCTTGGTACTGCGCTTCGCGGCGCAGCACGATTTCATGCTGTTGGGCCGTGCTGAAGCCATGCTTGCGGGCCACGTTTTCGGCGGTTTCGAGCATCGAATGCCGCCCGAGCGGGTCGTAGCTGAAGTTTTGCAGCATCCAGTCCTCGGCCGTGCCCGCGCCGCCGGGGCCAGCAGGATTCGGGTAGTACAGGTGCGGGCCGTTGGAGGTGCGGTCGCAGGTCATGACCAGCGCACAGCCGGCCATGCCCAGTTCAATTTCCTGCGCAGCCGCCAACAGCGCGCGCACGCCGGTCGCGCAGGCTTGCATGACCGTCGGCCCGCCCACGCGGTGTGCGCCGATCAGGCCCATCAGCCACGGCATGCCGTAAAAACAGTGTTTTTGCGGCACCGAAATGCCCATCACGCCGTAATCGAACATCTCCGCCTTCCACTGGCGGCGCGCCAGTTCGGTCTGCGCCACCTGGGCGGCGAACTCGATGCTGTGCAGGTTGGAAAAACTGCCCTGCCAGCGGGCAAACGGCGTACTCCAGTAAGCGCCGTAGGGTATCTGTGCCTTGAGTGTCATGGTTGTTTCAGTGTGAAAACGCGGGTGTGGAAGAGGGTAATTCCGCCATATCCAGGGTGGCGTCGCCGATGCGCATGGCAGCGGCGAAGGCTTCGTGGATGGCGTCGTAGATTTTCCGCGGTTGCACGCAGTCGCCCACCGAAGAAGCGGGAATACCCAGGCGTGCAAGTTCTTCGGCAAATCCAGGCTGCGGGCCAAAGCCCGATGACAGCACCACGCTGTCGGCGGCCAGTTGCAGCGCGCGGCCTGAGCGGTCGGTGAAATGAACGCCCTCATCATCCACTTTCACGACCTGCATGCCGGTGCGGATCTGGATGTTGTGGTGTTCGATCAGCTCCATCAGCGCATTGCGGTTGGAGAGTTCGACGGCGATGCTGCCATCGCTGCCTTCGCCCATGAAGTCGTCGCGCCGGGTCACGATGGTGACTTGGCGATCCTGCTGGGCCAGGTGCAGCGCCGCCTCGCAGCCGACCAGCCCACCGCCCACCATGACCACGCGCGCGCCGATCTTGGCCTCGCCGCGCAGCACAGCGCAGCCGTCGGCCACCTTGGCATGGTCTGAACCGGGAAAGCGCCGCGGCACAGGTACGGCGCCGATGGCGACGATGACATGCTCGAACGCGCCACCGGCCAGATCCTGCGGGTTGACTTCGCGCTGCTCGACCCGCACGCCCAGGGTCTTGAGGCGGCTTTGCATATGGGTGACCAGCAGCCGCAGATCGGATTTGAACGCGGGCACCGAGCCCTCGTTCAGCAGGCCGCCGAGCGCGCGCCGTTCGAACAGCGTGACGCGGTGACCGCGTTTTGCCAAGGTCTGAGCCGCCTGCATTCCGCCTGGGCCACCGCCGACCACGGCCACGTTCAAGCGCCTGGGCGCGGGGGTCATGAAGACCATGCCTTCGCTGCCGAGCAGCGGATTGACGGTGCACAGCACCGACTGGAAGCGCTTGAACGAACGTTCCTGGCAGCCGTCGTTGCAGCGGATGCACGGCACGATTTCATCGGGCAGACCGGCAGCGGCCTTCACCGGGAAATAAGGGTCGGCCAGCAGCACGCGCCCGAGGCCGACAAAGTCGCCTTGGCCTTCGGCGAGCACTTGCTCGGCCAGCGCCGGGGTGTTCAGGGAGCCGCTGGCGATGACGGGGATACTCACCGCGCGCTTGATCGCCTCGGCGGCCCAAACGTTGTGCGCAACCGGTATGTACAGCGGACTGAGCTGGTGGTGCATCGTGTGGTGGTTGCCGCCCGAGACATGGATCACGTCGATGCCGGCTTTCTCCAGCGCCCTGGATACCACCACGGTTTCCTCGATCATGATGCCGTCGGGTTCGTACTCGGTTCCGCTCAGACGCACGCCGAGCGGAAAGCAGGCGCCGATCTTGGCGCGCACATTGACCACCACCTGCATCAAAAAACGCATGCGGTTTTCGAGCGAACCGCCATACCAGTCGGTGCGGCGATTGGTGCGGGGAGAAAGGAAATTGGTGATCAGGTAGCCGTGCGCGCCGTGAATTTCGATGAAATCGAATCCGGCCAATTTGGCGCGGCGGGCCGCATCGCCGAAAGCTTCGACGATCTGCTGGATCTCGTCCCAGGTCAGCTCCTCGGGGACGCTGCCACCCATTTCATGCAACTCTTCCCAGGGAATGCGCGAAGGCGCCTTGAGCGGCGGCGTGCCCAAAAACTTCTGCCGCCCCGCGTGCTCCAGTTGCAACCCGGCCTTGACACCGTAAGCCTGAATCGTGCGCGCCAGCCAGGCCAGCCCCGGGATATGCTCGTTATCGGCACAACCGAGCTGGCACATGGCGGACTTGCTCGCATGTTTGTCGATATAGCTGTACTCGACGATCAACAGGCCGGGACCGCCACGGGCCAATTCCTTGTAATGCCGGATCAGGCGGTCGGTGACCGTGCCGTCCATGCCGCCCAGTCCGGTACAGCAGGGTGAGCGCACGATGCGGTTGCTGGTCTCCAAGTTCCCGATTCTTCCGCTGCGGAAGAGATGGGGAAAAAGAGTTTGGCCTTTCATGTGCGTCTCCCCTGAACCCAGGCTCAGTAATCGTGCGCACCGTAAACGGCGCGGGCCTGCTCGTGGCTGACCAGCCCGTCGGCGACATCATCGGCCAGGCGCTTGCGGTCGCGCTTGATCGGATCGCCGTAGCCGCCGCCGCCTGTTTCGAAGATCAGAACTTCGTCGCCGCTGTTGAGGTCGAAGTAGGTTTGCGGGCCGATGGTTTCGGCGGTTCCGTTGCGATACACCTGCACCGTCGAAAGCGGAGCGTTGTGCCCGCCGACCAAGCCACAGGGCCGGGTTGCCTCGTGAACGCCGCCGCCGAAATTGACAGCCGCTATGCCGTCGGCATCGACGCGCCAGCGGTAGATCGTTCCCATTCCGCCGCGCCACTGGCCGGCACCCGCGCTATCGGGCCAGAACTCGTACTGCAACACATGATAGGGTTCGATCAGTTCGTGCAGTTCCGGGTCGGGCGCACGCAAACCTCCCGCGGTGATGACCGAGCCCATGTGGTCCCAGCCGTCCAGTCCATAGGTAGCGCCGGCGCCCGCCTTGGCCATGAAGTGAATATCGCCGAAGTGCCGCTTGGTGGCCGGATTGAACCCCGCGGACGACGGAGCGAGCCAGCGTCCCCATCCCGCATAAACCTGTTCGGGTACCACCTGAGCCAGCGCCAGCCAGGTCGATTCGACGATGGCCTCGGCCGTTCCCACGGTGCAGGCGGTGACGGGTGCCGGCTCCAGCGGGTTGAGAACGGTTCCCGCCGGCGCATCGATGCTGAATGCGCGCAAGGCGCCTTCGTTGTACTTGACCTCGGAGCAGACCGTCATGAACAGCGCCTGGAATGAAGCGGAGACGGTGTTCGCGAGCGTGCTGTTGATGAAGCCGGCGGCCTGCGGGTCGCTGCCGGACCAGTCGAAGTGAACCGAATCATTCTTGATCGTCAGGGCCAGGCGCACCCCGATCATCTTGTCCTTCTGGATGCCGTCGGAGTCGATGAACCGCTCGGCGCGGTACGTGCCGCTGGGAATTTTGCGCAGCGCGGAGCGCATTTGGCGCTCGGAGGCGTCCAGAATCCGGTCGGCCGCTTCGCGCAGCACGGCCTTGCCGTACTTCCTGAGCAGCCCGTGCAGGCCGCGCTCGCCGATCGTGCAAGCGCCGATCTGGCATTCAAGATCGGCTTCCACCAGCCAGGGCATGCGCACGTTCAGCAGCAGCATGTCCCACAGCGCCTTGTTGCGCTTTCCGCGCACCATCAGCTTGGCCGGGGGAATGCGCAGCGCTTCCTCCCACACGGTGCGCGCGGACGGGTTGTAGCCGACCACGCCGTTGCCGCCGACATCCGCATGGTGCCCCTTGGAAACGGCCCAGAACTCCACCTTCCCATCGGTGAAAACAGGCTTGGCTATCGTGATATCCGGCGGATGGTTGTTGCCGCGGTAAGGGTCGTTGAGGATGAAGACATCCCCTTCCTCGACATCGCCCTCGAATTCCTTGGCGATACTTTGCAACGCGAACGGCAGCGACCCCATCAGCACCGGGATGTAGGCCGTTTGCGCGATCAGGCGCAGACGATGGTCGAAGATGCCGGTAACGAAGTCGCGCGCTTCCGAAAAGATCGGCGAGCGCGAGGTTCGCAGCATCGTCTGGCCGATTTCCTTGCTGATGGCGTCCAGCCGGCTTCCGATGACGGAAACCTGGATCGGATCGACTTCAATGGCGTGGCTGGCGGTGCTCATGTGTTGGTCTCCATGCTGAGTTTCTTGATGAGCGCTTCGACTTGCGCTCCCTTGCGGTACATCAGATAGCTGTTGGCGGCGTCGCAGCACAACTCGAAATCCGGCGGCACCAGAATGGTGGTGGTGGGCTGCACGACGATGGCTGGCCCGGACACCACATGCCCGTTGAAAAGCTTCATGCCGTCGTACACAGGCGTTTCCATGAAGGCGCCGTCGAACCATGCCCGGCGGGAACCGGTACGCGCAACCGAAGAGTCGGTTTTATGTTTGGGAAAAGTCTCCACCTTCGGCTTGTCCGTGATGCCCCGGACGCTGACGCGCAGGTTGATGATTTCCATCGGCGAGTCGGGCGTACAGTAGCCGTACAGGTCGTCGTGGCGCTGGTGGAAATCGGCGGCGAGTTTTTTTAGCGCCTCGGGCGTGAAGCCGCCGTTGGCAAAGGCCGGAACTTCCACTTCGTTGAACTGGCCGACGTAGCGCAGATCGGCCGAGTACGCTACCACGGCGCGATCGGACGGCACATGCTCGGCCTGCAGGGTCTGCATGGCCTTGCTCACGATGTCCTTGTAGATAGCGGCCACGGCCTTGAGATCCACCTCGTTGAATTCGCGCGCGTAGGTATGAACGTAGTCGTGCTTGATGTCGGAGATCAGCATTCCGGCGGCGCAGAACACCGACGATTCACGCGGAATCTGGATCAGCGGAATTTCCAGGTCGCGCGCGATCGGGCCGGCATGCAGCGGGCCGGCGCCGCCGGCGACCACCAGCACGAATTCGCGCGGGTCATAGCCGCGCTGAACCGAGACCACCGAAATCGCCGCCGCCATATCGGCGTTGACCACTTCGTAGATACCGTGTGCGGCCTCGGCGACGTCCAGATTCAGGGGCTCCGCGATGTGTTTTTCCACCGCCTCGTAAGCGGCATCGCCGTTAAGCGAGATTTCGCTGCCCGCGAAATGCAGATATCCCAGCACGGTATTGGCGTCTGTCACGGTCGGCAGCGTGCCGCCGCGTCCATAGCACGCCGGGCCCGGCTGCGCGCCGGCGCTCTTGGGACCAACCTTGAGCAATCCGCCGGAATCGATCCAGGCGATGGAGCCGCCGCCGGAGCCGACGGTATGAATGTCCAGACTCGGGGATGCGACGCGGTGGCCGCCGATGCTGCCCTCGGTGGTGACGGCAGGCACGCCGTTGCGGATCAGCGCCACGTCGAAGGAGGTGCCACCCATGTCCACCGTGATGATGTTGTGGAAGTTGTGCGGCGAGCCGCAATGCAGCCCGGCCTGCGGCGCGCCGGCCGGGCCGGACAGCAGCGTGTTGGATGCGAAGCGCTGCGCCACTTGCGGCGACATGACGCCACCGTTCGATTGCATGATCAACAGCGTGCCGCCAAACCCCAATTCCCGCAGCCGGTCTTGCAGACGGCGCAGATAGCGATTGAGCACCGGGCCGACATAGGAGTTGAGGGCGGTTGTGCTGTGGCGTTCGTAAGTGCGGATCTGCGGCAGGATTTCGGTCGAAAGCGACACATACACACCCGGCAGTTCCTGCTCCAGGATCGCCAGCGTGCGCTGCTCGTGCACCGGATTGCGGAACGACCACAGGTACGACACCGCGACGGCCTCCACGCCCTGTTCACGAAACAGCGCGGCGGCGGCCCGCACGTCGCTTTCAACCAGGGGCGTGATCACTTTCCCCTCGGACGAAACGCGCTCCCGCACGACCGCGATACGCCGCCGCGGCACCAGCGGTGGCGGCGGGGCATAGATGTCAGACCAGCGGTCTTTCAGTCCCCGGCGCATGTTCAGAATGTCGCGGAACCCCGCCGTGGTGATGAAGCCGGTGATGGCGCCTTCGCCGGTAAGCACCGCGTTGGTGGTGATCGTCGTGCCGTGAACGATGGTTTCCACCTGAGCCAGCCAGTCCTTGAGCGTAAGACCGGCGTCCTCGGCGGCCTTATCCAGGCCGTTGAAGAAACCGATCGTCGGATCGCTAGGCGTGGTCGAGGTTTTGTAGATGTGTGCGCCGCCGTCGCGGTCCTTCACCAGGAAATCCGTAAACGTACCGCCTACGTCCACGCCAACCCGGATACTCATGTTGTCACCTCTCGAAGTTTGGTAGTTGCAAAAAAGCCTTGCGGGATACGTGAGGCAACTCCTGCCTGGCACCGTTCATCCATCGGTCAACCACGTCCAGCAAGATTCGTATATCAATATTTCATTCCTAAACCATGTGAAGCACAATAAGGGTTTTCCCTAGCTCGGGGCGAACCCAGACGTCACGCGGGTTCGCAGGGGTGTTACGCTACGCGGCCTTGTGCAGTCGCCTCAGCCGGCACTGGACGGCAAAACCCCATGGCAGGTCATGAAACAGCGGTATCACACGCATCCGGATTGGCTCAATAAGCGGACGACATATGGTTGTCTGGGATCATTCACGTCATGATCTTTGCTGCCATCGCCATCGCATTCCTGCTGGACCAAATCCGGCCGGTCGAATCCGGCCATGCCGCCGCCATGCTGCCGCGGCGCTGGATAGGCGCTGCGGCAAGGCATGTCGATGCGGGTGGACGGCTGTATGCGTGGCTGGCATGGGCGCTGGCGGTCATGGCGCCAGTGCTTGCCGCGGGGCTGATCGGCTGGCTGTGCATACGGGTTGCGGGCTGGTTTGGCCAATTGGCGTGGGCCGTGGCGGTGCTGTATCTGACGCTGGGTTTCAGGCAGTTCAGCCACCATGGCACGGCTATTCGAGATGCCTTGGCGGCAGGCGACAGGGACAAGGCGCGCGCGTTGCTGGCGCGATGGCAAAACGGCGAGGCCGGTTATCCCGGCCCATTGCCGGAAGGCCTGGCGGGGCGGGGGTTCACGCGGGATCCGATTGCCCGCGGGGCCATCGCATATGCTGTGCTGCTGGCGCACCGCTGGGTGTTTGGCGTGCTGTTCTGGTTTTGCCTGCTTGCGCCGCTGGGGCTTGCGCCAGCCGGGGCGGTGCTGTATCGCTATGCCGAATTCGCCGCGGACTACTGGCGGTACAAGACCGGCAAGGGCGAACCCGCGGCCAGCCCCGCGCTGCTGGCGGTGGCGCAGGCGGTCTGGCATGTCATTGATTGGCTGCCCGCGCGCATGACGGCGCTGGCGTTTGCGGTCGTCGGTAATTTCGAGGATGCGATTGCGGCATGGCGGCAGCGTCAGGCCGGCGATACGGACGGCGGCGCGAACGAGGGCAATGACGCCATCTTGCTGGCCGCCGCTGCCGGGGCGCTGGGGATACGCCTGGACGATGGTGGCGCCGTGGCGCCGCCGCCGGATGCGGATAGGCCGGCGGTTCTGGCCTATCCGGAGGCAGCCCAAGCCGGCGCCGACGTTTATCCGCCCGATTGGGAAACCGTCACGTCGCCGGACGAGGTAGCGCCCGCCGGTGTGTCCGACATGTCGGGCGCGGATATCGATGTCCGTTACTTTGCCCAGGTGGCGGGCCTGCTTTGGCGTGGCGTTGCGCTGTGGCTGCTGCTTTTGCTTTTGCTGACCCTGGCGCATGTATTGGGCTAACGGCTGGCGCGGACATTTCTTTGTAAAAATTGCGCCATCAAGGAGCAGCCCGATGGATTTCAACCGTTTTTCCCGTCACGCCACCAAGATTGTTGCCACGCTGGGTCCGGCGTCCAGCACCGTCGAACGGATCGAGCAGATGATTCGGCACAAGGTTTCGGTGGTACGCCTGAATTTCAGCCACGGCAAGGCGCAGGATCACATTGATCGCGCCGCCATGGTGCGCGAAGCCTCGCGCCGCGCGGGGCGGGAAGTGGCGATCATGGCCGATCTGCAAGGCCCGAAGATCCGCGTGGGCAAGTTCGCGCAAGGCAAGGTCTGGCTGGAACCGGGCGCGGCTTTCGTGCTCGATGCGGCGCGCACCGAGCCGGGCGATGTACACGCCGTCGGCCTGGATTACAAGGACTTGCCGCGCGACGTGCGGGCCGGCGACCGGCTGCTGCTCAACGATGGCTTGATCGTGCTGGAGGTGAGCGCCGTCAGGAGCGAAGCGGTGCACACGCTGGTACGCCAAGGCGGCGAGTTGTCCGACAACAAGGGGATCAACAAGGCAGGCGGCGGCCTGAGCGCGCCTGCGCTCACGGCCAAGGACCTGGAAGATATCAGGACTGCGATCGGTTTCCAGGCCGACTACGTGGCGGTCAGCTTTCCCAAGAACGCCGCCGACATGACCACGGCGCGCCAGGCGTGCACCGCGGCCGCGGGCGGCAGCGGCCATGTGCCGGGGCTGATCGCCAAGATCGAGCGCGCCGAGGCGATTCCGCATCTGGAGGAAATCCTGCGCGCCAGCGACGGCATCATGGTGGCGCGCGGCGACCTCGCGGTCGAGGTCGGCAATGCCGCCGTACCCGCGCTGCAAAAGAAAATGATCCGCATGGCGCGCGAGATGGACAAACTGGTCATTACCGCCACGCAGATGATGGAATCGATGATCGGCAACCCGGTGCCCACGCGCGCCGAGGTCAGCGACGTGGCCAACGCCGTGCTCGACGGCACCGACGCCGTGATGCTCAGCGCCGAGACCGCGACGGGGCGCTACCCGCTGCAAACCGTGCAGGAAATGAGCCGCGTCTGCGAGGCCGCCGAGGCCGCCGAAGACCAGCAGCTGGACGCCGATTTCAGCGGACGGACTTACGCGCGCATCGACCAGGCGATTGCGATGGGGGCGCTCTTTACCGCTTGTCAGCTGGGCGCCAAGGCTATTGTCGCGCTCACCGATTCGGGTTCGACCCCGCTGTGGATGAGCCGCCACCGCGCGCATATCCCGATGTACGCTCTGACCACCCGCCTGGCAACGCAGCGCAGGATGACGCTGTTTCGCAATGTCCGCCCGCTGCTGATCGACGCCGAAGCCGACCGCGATGCCGCGCTGGCGCAGGCCGAGGCGCTGCTCAAGGAACGCGGCATCGTGCGCACGGGCGATGTCTACGCCATCACTTGCGGCGAGCCGATGGGCGCGCCGGGCGGCACCAATATGCTGAAGATTTGCCGTGCCGCTTGACCGGGCGAGAGCATCCACCTGGGCCGGCATCGGGATTTTGGGCGCGCCACTCCTGCGCGAAAGGCAGGGGCGGTTTGGGTTTTGCGGCGCATTCCCAATCCGGATCAGCCTGCTCGTGGCGGCCTGTTCGGTGTTGGCCTAAAATAAAAAGTTACACATCAAAATCCAGCCCCTCAATGTACCGGGCAGGAAGGGGACAAGGCGTTTTTTCAAGCGGGCCTGGTCATGACTTCAGGCCCGCTTGAAAAACAAACGGTTTCAAACTTAGGAGTGAGTGTGTCGAGATGAATACCACTGCCATTGCCGAAGCGAAAGTCCCGGACGTGCAAGCCCCGGCCTATGTCAAAAACGCCAAGCTGATCGCCTGGGTCGCCCGGATGGCAGCCCTGTGCAAG
>CAYTPC010000120.1:0-4915 GCA_964439605.1 uncultured Burkholderiaceae bacterium | reverse complement strand
CCTTCGAGCGCATCCCTGACGCGGTATTGCGCCGCGCCGAAGATTTGATGCTCGACTGGCTCGGCTCCGTGCTCGCCGCCTGCTCCGCGCGGCCCGTCGCCAGCATCCTGCGCTTTGCCGAAATGATGGGCCCGGCCAGCGGCCCCAGCGAAGTGCTGATCTCGCGCCGCACCACGTCGCCCCTGTTTGCCGCGCTGGTCAACGCCGCCGCCTCGCACTATGTCGAACAGGACGACGTGCATAACGGCGCGGTGTTCCATCCGGCGGCGGTGGTGTTTGCGCCCGCGCTCGCCACCGCGCAGGCCGTGGGCGCTAGCGGTGCGCAACTGCTCACGGCCGTGGTCGCGGGCTATGAGGTCGGCATCCGCGTCGGCGAATTTCTGGGCCGCTCGCACTACCGCATCTTTCACACCACGGCCACGGCGGGCACATTGGCCGCCGCCGCCGCCACGGGGAGGCTGCTGGGCCTGTCGCCCGAGCAGATGCTGCACGCCTTCGGCTCGGCGGGTACGCAGTCGGCCGGCCTGTGGGAGTTTTTGCGCGACGCCGCTGATTCCAAGCAACTGCACTGCGCGCACGCCGCCGCAAGCGGCCTCATGTCGGCTTATCTGGCGCAAGACGGCTTTACCGGCGCGGCGCGCATTCTGGAGGGCGCGCAAGGGCTGGCCGCGGGCATGTCCACCGATGCCGACCCGGCGCGCCTGACCGACGGCCTGGGCACGCGCTGGACGCTGGCTGAAACTTCTTTCAAATACCACGCCTCCTGCCGCCACACGCACCCCGCCGCCGACGCGCTGCTCAAGCTGATGCGGGAGCACGAACTCAAGGCCGGCGACCTGGCCGAAGTCGTCGCGCAGGTGCATCAAGGCGCCATTGACGTGCTGGGCCGCGTCACCGTGCCCGCCACCGTGCACCAGGCCAAGTTTTCGATGGGCACCGTGCTCGGCCTGATCGCCGTGCACGGGCGCGCCGGGCTGACTGAATTCGACAGCGACTTTCTCGCCCCCAGCGTCGCCGCCGTGCGCGAAAAAACCCGCATGGCGCTCGACGCCGAAGTCGATGCCGCCTACCCCGCGCGCTGGATCGGAAAGGTCAGCGTGACCACCACCGATGGCCGCCGCTTTGCAAGCCGCGTGGACGAACCCAAGGGCGATCCGGGCAACACCCTCAGCCGCGCGGAAATCGAGGACAAGGTCGCGCGCCTGATCGCGTACGGCAACGCCTGCGACGCGGCTGAAACGCGCCGCCTGTGCGAGCGCATCTGGCAAATCGCGCAATCGCCGCGCGTGGGCGGGCTACTCGGATGAGCGCGGCACCTATCCGCACGGCGGCGCGCTCGGCGCTGTTCGTCCCGGCAAGCACACCCGAGCGCATCGGCAAGGCGCTCGCCAGCGGCGCAGACGAAGTTATCGTCGATCTTGAAGACGCCGTGCCGCCCGCACGAAAAATCGACGCGCGCGAAGCGCTCGCGCAATGGCTGGCCGGGCCGGGCCAAGCGCGCATCACGGTACGCGTGAATGCGGCGGGAACCGAATGGCACGCGGATGAGCTCGCACTACTGGCCACGCACCCACGCATCGCCGCGCTGATGCTGCCCAAGGCGGAAGATCCGGAGCGGATCGCGGCGCTGGCGTCCAAGCCCATCGTCGCGCTGATCGAGACCGCGCGCGGCATTGCCAACGCGCGCGCGATCGCCGCCGCGCCCGGCGTGGTGCGGCTGGCCTTCGGCTCGATCGACTTCCAGGCCGATCTGGGCATTGAAGGAGAAGACGACGCGCTGCTTGCCTTTCGCTCCGAGATCGTGCTCGCCTCGCGGCTGGCCGAGCGGCCCGCACCGCTGGACGGCGTGTGCATCGCGATTGACGACGCCGCGCGCATCGAGGCCGAATCAGCTTATGCGCGGCAACTGGGATTCGGCGGGAAACTATGCATCCACCCGGCGCAGGTGGCACTCGTCAATCGCGTCTTCTCGCCCACGCCCGCGCAGCTTGACTGGGCCCGCCGCGTCGTCGCAGCCGATGCCGCCAGCGGTGGCGCGGCCGTGGCGGTGGATGGCAAGATGATCGATCGGCCGGTGGTCGCGAAGGCAAACGCGATCCTTAATCGAAAATGAAAGTTACTCCAGCGGCGGCGATGCGCTGAGCACTTCTTCGATCGTGGTCAACCCTTCCGCGACGCGCAAAGCGCCCGCCAGGCGCAGCGGGCGCATGCCGTCAGTCATCGCCTGACGGCGCAGGCGCGCGATGCTGGGTTCCTTGTTGACCCGCTCCTTGAAGCCGCCGGTCACCGTGAGCAACTCGTACAAGCCCATACGGCCGCGATAGCCCGTCATGCGGCAATCGGTACAGCCGACCGGCCGGTAGGCGCGCACGGCGCCGCTGATCTTCCAGGGCCGCACCACGTCGTCGAGCTTCTCGCGCGTGACGGTCTCGTCGGGCTGCTTGCACTGCGGGCACAGCATGCGCACCAGACGCTGCGCAAGTACGCCCAGCATGGTCGCGTTGATCAGGTATGCGGGCACGCCCAACTCCATCAGCCGCGTAATCGCGCTGGGCGCATCGTTGGTGTGCAGCGTGCTGAACACCAGGTGCCCCGTGAGTGCGGCCTGCACGGCCATCTCGGCGGTTTCGAGGTCGCGGATCTCGCCGACCATGATGATGTCCGGGTCCTGCCGCATCAGCGCGCGCAGTCCTTCGGCGAAGCTGAAGTCCAACTGCGGCTGCACCTGCGTCTGGTTGAACGCGGGCTCGATCATCTCGATCGGGTCTTCGATCGTGCTGACGTTGACCTCTTCGGTGGCCACGCGCCTGAGCGTCGAATACAGCGTGGTGGTTTTGCCCGAACCGGTCGGCCCGGTGACGAGCACGATGCCGTTCGGCCGCGTGACGAGCAGTTCCCAGCGCTGCGCATCGTGCGCGCTAAAGCCCAGTGCGCCGAGGTCCTTGGCCGTGGCGTCGGGATCGAAGATGCGCATCACCATCTTCTCGCCGAAGGCAGTGGGCAGTGTCGACAAGCGCATTTCCACTTCGCTGCCGCGGGTGCTGCGCGTTTTGATGCGGCCGTCCAGCGGGCGGCGCTTTTCGACCACGTCCATCCGGCCAAGCAGCTTGATGCGCGCGATGATTGCGTTCATGACGCCCAAGGGCATCTGATAGACCGGATGCAGCACGCCGTCGATGCGAAAACGGATCACGCCCTGTTCGCGCCGCGGCTCAAGGTGAATGTCGCTGGCGCGCTGATCGAAGGCGTACTGCCAAAGCCAGTCCACCACCTGCACCACGCCTTGATCGTTGGCGTCGAGTTGTTTGTTGCTTTTGCCGAGTTCGACCAGTTGCTCGAAACTCGCCGCGCCCGCGGCGCCGCTGGTCTTTTGCGCCGCACGCACCGATTTGGCGAGCGCAAAGAACTCGGCCGTGTAACGCTGGATATCGCTCGGATTGGCCAATACGCGGCGCACGCGGCGGCGCGTCTGGCGTTCGACTTCGGCCACCCATTCGGTGACGAAGGGCTCGGCAGTGGCGACCACCACCTCCACCGGCGTCACCTGCACCGGCAGCACACGATGGCGCTCCGCGTAGGTGGCGCCCATCGCGTCGGCGACCTTGCCCACGTCCACCTTGAGCGGATCGATGCGCAGGTAATCCATGCCGACACGGCCGGCCAGCCATTCGGTCAGCGCCTCCAGATCCAGCGGCCTGCCGTCGCCCGCGCGCGTCAGCGCGGCATTGGCCAGACGCACCAACGGCGGCTGGCGGCTTTCGGCGAGGCTCAGCCGCGCGAGCGTGCGCTGCGCCTCGCCGGCCGGGATGATGCCGTCATGCGCGAGCCAGCCGATCAGGCGGCGCAGGTCCAGCGGCCCTTCGGCGGCGGACGGCGATTGCGACTGGGGATTCATGGGGAGATCGGTTTGAGCCCACGCAGCCACTTGGGCGCGGGCAGACCCCAGCGAGCCTGGATGTTTTGGGCGCGCTCGGCCAGCACGTCGCGTGCGGGCCGGATCGGATTGCGCTGCGCGAGCACGATGGTGTTGCCTTCGCGCGTCGGCCTGAAAGCCCACAGCGCCCGCTCGCCGAAGGCCGACGTGATTTTCTCGACGCTGCGCTCGAAGCTCGATGCGCGGCCGAACAGGTTTACGCTCATGCAGCCGTCTTCGGTCAGCAGCGCCCGGCAATCGGCATAGAAAGCCGCGTCGTCGAGTACCGGCGCAGCGGCCTCGTGGTCGTAGAGATCGACTTGCAACGCATCCACCGTCCCTTGCCACTCGGGCCTGCGGATTTCCTCGGCCGCATCGGCGATGACCACGCGCAGCTTGGCATCATCGGCTGGCAGCTTGAACCAGCCGCGGCAGGCGGCCAGCACCTGCGGATTGAGTTCGATCGCCGTGGTGCGCATGCGAAGCCGCGTGCGGCAGAACTTGGTCAATGCCCCCGCGCCCAGGCCAAGCTGCATCGCATGCCGCCGGGTGACACCGGACGGATTGACGAACAGCAGCCAGGCCATCATGCGCTGCACGTATTCGAGTTCGATCTCGAAAGGCGCATCAAGCCGCATCGACCCCTGCACCCACTGCGTGCCCAAATGCAGATAACGTGTGCCGCGCCAATCGGAAAAATTAACTTCGGGCAGGGCAGGTTTTTTCATGGCAGGTCATGGCAGAGACAGATATTGAGAGAAAACCTCGCGCCAAGCCGCGCATTTGCGCTCGAAACTCCACGACGCGTTGGCCGGGCTCGACGAAGGCAGCCGATGCGCCGCAAAACCTAGGAGCCTGTCAGACTTGGAGGTCGCCGGCTGCAAATCGACCGCAGCGGCCCATTTTTCACCGGCTTTTTGCCCCATAGCTGGGCTATGGGGCTGCAAATCCGGCGAAAACTGTGCTCGCTGGGGTCGATTTTCGCTATCGGCGATCCAAGTC
>CAYTPC010000119.1:0-5598 GCA_964439605.1 uncultured Burkholderiaceae bacterium | reverse complement strand
ATCGTCCATGCGCTGGTGGATTTCGACGACATCGACTACCCCACCCATGCCGGGTTGCTTTACGACTTGGCGGGCCAAATGGTGGCGCACCTGCGCGGCTATCTCACAGAGCAGGACGCCATCAACGTGCTGGACCGGGAGCGCCGCCTGATCGCGCGCGAAATCCACGCGCAGATGATGGCCCATTTCTGGGAAGAGGCCATGGGATACGACGTGCAGGTCAGCCACGGTTTCACCCGGCTCAAGGATTGCATCTATACGGCGGCGGGAGAGACGGTGCACCATTTCCGTGAAACCGTGGCCGATCCGGGCCGCATCAGGCAGATGCTGTTTGGCGGCTTTGCGCGCTGCCTGTATCCGCTGCAGAAATTCGATTCGGATACGGAGCGGCGCTTTGCCGTCATCCTCGAACGCGACGCGCTCAAATGGTTCAAGCCTGCGAAAGGACAGTTCCAGATCTACTACAAACTCGGCACTGAGCAGCCGGAGTACGTTCCCGACTTTGTGGCTGAAACGGATGCGAGCATCCTGCTGGTCGAAACCAAGGCACGCGCCGATATCGATACCCCGGAAGTACAGGCCAAGGCAGCGGCAGCGGTGAACTGGTGCCGGCATGCCTCGGACTACGCCGCAACCGTCGGCGGCAAGCCGTGGAAGTACCTGCTGGCGCCGCACGACGAGATCGCGGAGTCAAAGCGGCTGGCGGACTTTCTGCGGTTTGAAGCAAAAGGGTAAAGGCCAGCTACGCCCTCACCTTGGCCCCACATTCTTCCCGCCCTGCCCCTTCACATCCGCTTCATCACCCACAACCCGAGGCCGCCGGGGCCTTCCCGCCCTGCCCTTGCTCACGCGCCGCTGCGTTGCTTTTTGCAGCGCGTCCAAAAACTCCGCATCCCCGGCCGCCCAGCCGTTCAGGGCGGCCTCGGTGAGCGTCTTCTGATCGGCCTGCGAGATGCCGTTGCGCACCCGTTCGCCGTAAGCGGCCTCGCGGGCAAAGGGGGTGTTGCCCAGCGCCCAGTACAGCGGATGCGGCGTGATGAGCTTGTCATTGCGCCGCCCGGCATAGTGCGCATGGCTGGACCAGGGCCAGTCGCGCGCCTCGGCGGCGAGGCCGGCGCGCACCGGGTTGAGGTCGATGTAAACCATGCAGTCCAGCAGGTAGCGCCCGGCCTGGATCAGCGTGCTGCGGTAGCGGCCTCCCCACAACGTGCCGCTGCGGCCGTGGCGATCGTTGAAGTAGCGCACGTAGCGCCGGCCCACGGCCTGCATCCACTGCGGCACGCCTTCGGCGGTGGTTGGCGTGGCCAGCAGGTGGAAGTGATCGTTCATCAGCACGTAGGCATGCAGCGCCACCTGAAAACGCCGCGCCTCGCCGTCGATGATGTCGAGCATCGTCTCGCGGTCGGCGTCATCGATGAAGATGGCCTGCCGGTTGTTGCCGTGCTGGATGATGTGGTGCGGCTGGTTGGGCAGCGTGAGGCGGGCAAGACGGGCCATGCGCAATCAACCTTTGGGCCCTTTCACAGCCCGAATCGCCGCTCGCCCAGGGCTTCGAGGCCGAATTGCGCGAGCAGCTCACGCAGCCGCACAGCCGCGCTGGCTTTGCGATGGCCGGTGCGGCGCGCGATGATCAATTCGTTCTTCAGACTGTGTTCCCAGCCCACGAGTTCGGTCACCGTCACCTGGTAACCCTGCGCTTCGAGGTACAGGCAGCGCAGCACGTTGGTGATCTGGCTGCCGATCTCGCGCGTATGCAGCGGGTGGCGCCACAGTTCGGCCAGCGGCGTGCGTGACAAGGCCAGCGCCTTGTCTTTGCGCAGGCAGGCGGCGACTTCGGCTTGGCAGCACGGCACCAGCACCATGAAGCGCGCCTGCTTGGCGAGGCCGAAGGCGATCGCATCGTCAGTGGCGGTATCGCAGGCGTGCAGCGCGGTCACCATGTCGATGCACGGCGGCAGTCCGGTGTAATCGACGGCCTGCGCGGCGCTGAGGTTGAGGAAGGACATGCGCGCAAAACCCAGCCGCCGCGCCAGTTCACGCGAACGTTCGACCAGTTCGGCGCGCGTTTCGATGCCATACACATGCCCGCCCGCACGATGGCGAAAGAACAAGTCGTACAGGATGAAGCCCAGATAGGATTTGCCCGCGCCGTGATCGGCCAGCGTCGCATGTTCGCCCTGGCCGGGCAGTTCGAGCAGCAGTTTTTCAATGAACTGGTACAGGTGCTCGACCTGCTTGAGCTTGCGCCGCGAATCCTGGTTCAAACGCCCTTCGCGCGTGAGGATGTGCAACTCCTTGAGCAGCTCGACCGACTGCCCAGGGCGCAGCTCGGCCTGCACCTCGGCTCGCGCGCGTTCCAACCCGGTGGTTTTCATCTGGTCCCCACTTTCGCACCGGCCGCCTTCGCTCCCGGACGCAGCCTCGGCAAGCCCGGCCCGAACGGCGTCGTAAAAGAAAACGGTTTGACTGTCATACCCGGCTGCCTGTCGATGAGGCAGAAGAATACCCGGCATCGCCGAGCAGCGCGCTCACACGCATGGCCATCACGATCCCGATGAGGGACAGAGCGCCGGTCACGGCCCAGGTCCAGTGCCAGCCGCCGGCCTGGCGCGCAAGCCAGGCGACCAGCGGCGGCGCCGCGAATTGCCCGAAAGACGAAGCCTGCTGCATCAGGCCCACAGTGGTGGACACCGTCGCCGGCGAAGGCGCAAACCGCACCGACAGCATGAACAAGGTGGCCGGCACCACGCCGCCGCACAGCGAGAACACGCACACCGCGACGTAGCGCCCGGCCGCCGGCAGTTGCCAGACCTGCGTGCCCAGCCGCCATTGAGCGAAGGCCGCCAGCGTGCCCAGCACCATCGCCGCGAAGCCCCAGAGCAGCAGGCGCTGCGGCGCCACGCCGGCTTGCAGCAGCCGCCCGCCGATGAGATTCCCGGCGATGTTCATCGCCGCCGCACCCGCCGTGAGCACAGCCATTCCGCCCGCGGAGACGCCCGCCCGGGCATAGATCGTGGGCAGAAAGCCGATCACGGCGATCCACTGTGAGGAATACACCGCAAAACTCAGCGCCAGCGCACGCGGGCCGCCCGCGCCCCAGGTTTCGCGCAAGCGCACCGCCCACGGCACGGGCGCGGGCCCGCCGCGCGCAAGGCGCCTGTCGCGCGGCACCCACAGCACAAGCCCGAGGCTCGCGAGCGCCGACAGCAAGGACAACAGCCCCCACCAGCCGCGCCAGCCCGTCCAGCCGATGAGCAGCGGCCCGGCCAGCAGCGCCAGCGTTACGCCGAAGGGCATGTACGCGCTCCACAAACCGAGCGTGAATTTTTCGCGGCCGATCGGCGCGAGCTGGCGGATCAGCGCCGGGCCCGGCATGGCCGCGAGCAAGAAACCCAGCCCTTCAAGCGCGCGCAAAATCAGCAGCCATGACAAAGCGTGCGGACCGGGCTGCACGGCAGCGCCCAATGCGCTCGCCACAGCCAGCAGCGCGAGCCCGGACAACATGCAGCGCCGCAGACCCAGCACGTCAGCGGCCAGCCCCACGGCCAACCCGAGCGTCATCCCCGCCACCTGCACCAGCGACAACAGGAAACCCGCTTCCACCAGGCTGATGCCCAGCCCGGCCTGCAAGGCCGGCACAGCCGGCGGCAGCTTGCCCACGTGCAAGGCGACGCTCACGCCAGCCAGCACCACGGCGAGCGCGGCCAGGGGTAAGCGCGAAGCCGAAACTGGGCGAGTCACTGCGCTTCCCAGACCTTTCCGGTCAGGCGCTCGTGTTCGCGCAGCGCGAAGCGATCCGTCATACCCGCGATGTAATCGGCCACCGCGCGGTGGCGATCCTCGTGCGCGGCATTCCCGCCGGGCAAGGCGGCCGCGCCGCTGGCGTAGGCGTCGAACAAGTCCCGCACCGCCTGCTGCGCCCGCTCCACGGTTTGCACCACGCGCGGATGGCGGTACAGGTTGGCAAACAAAAAACGCTTGAGCTGGGCCGCCTGCGCACGCATGGCCGGTCCGAAGCCGATGAGCGGCGGCGCCGCGCGCGCCGCATCGGCGCTTGCAGGCGCGCAATCGGCAATGGCCCTGGCGCTGGCTTCGATCACGTCATGGATCTGCGCGCCCAGCATGCGGCGGATGCTTTCATACAACAGGCGGCGATCCTGCTGGCGCAGTTGCGGATATTCATCGAGCGCCTCGCGCCGGAAACGCTCGAACAGCTCCACGCCGGCCAACTGCTCGATGCACAACAGGCCCGAACGCACGCCGTCGTCGATATCGTGCGCGTTGTAGGCGATCTCATCGGCCAGGTTGCACAGTTGCGCTTCCAGGCTGGGCTGCGTGCGGTCGAGAAAACGCCGCGCCACGCCGCCGGGCTCGGCCGCCTCGATGCGCTGCGCGTTGGCCTGCGAACAGTGCTTGAGGATGCCCTCGCGCGTCTCGAAGCTCAGGTTCAAGCCATCGAAGCGCGGATACCGCTGCTCCAGCGCATCGACCACACGCAGGCTTTGCAGGTTGTGTTCGAAGCCGCCGTGCGCCGCCATGCAGGCATCGAGCGCATGCTGCCCCGCGTGGCCGAACGGCGTGTGGCCCAGGTCGTGCGCCAGCGCGATGGTTTCCACCAAATCCTCATTGAGCCGCAGCCCGCGCGCGATCGACCGGCCCAGTTGCGCCACTTCGAGCGAATGCGTCAGCCGCGTGCGAAACAGGTCGCCCTCGTGGTTGAGGAACACCTGCGTCTTGTAAACCAGGCGGCGGAAAGCCGATGAATGCACGATGCGGTCGCGGTCGAGCTGGAAGGCATCGTGCGTGAGCGCCGATGGCTCCGGGTACCGCCGGCCGCGTGATTGCGCGGCATTGCTGGCGTAAGGCGCCAGACTCACGCCGCGCTGCACTGCGCGATCACCTCGCACACCAGCGCATCGGGCGCGGCGCGCACCACGGCCGTGCCGGGCGCATCGAGCAGCACGAAGCGGATCTCTCCCGCCTCGGCCTTCTTGTCCACGCGCATCAGTTCCAGATAGCGCCGCGGCCCCAGCGCCGGCCCTGCCACCGGCAGCCCGGCACGCTCGATCAAACGTGTCAGGCGCCGCACGAAAGCCGCATCGACGCCGCCAAGCCGCTGCGAAAGCTGGGCCGCCATCACCATGCCGCAACCCACGGCCTCGCCGTGCAGCCATTGGCCATAGCCCATCCCGGCTTCGATCGCATGGCCGAAGGTGTGGCCGAAATTAAGGATCGCGCGCAACCCCGACTCGCGCTCGTCACACCCCACGACCCACGCCTTGATCTCGCAACTGCGCCGCCCCGCGTGCGCCAGCGCCGCCGCATCGCGCGCCAGCAGCGCATCGATGTTCGCCTCGATCCAGTCGAAGAAAGCCATGTCGTGGATCGGCCCGTACTTGATGACCTCGGCCAGCCCGGCGCTCAGTTCGCGCGGCGGCAGCGTATCGAGCGTGGCCAGGTCGCACAGCACGGCCAGCGGCTGATAGAACGCGCCGATCATGTTCTTGCCCAGCGGGTGGTTGATTCCGGTTTTGCCGCCGACCGATGAATCGACCTGCGCCAGCAGCGTGGTCGCCACCTGCACGAACGGCACGCCGC
>CAYTPC010000118.1:0-10797 GCA_964439605.1 uncultured Burkholderiaceae bacterium | reverse complement strand
GCCGCAGATTGTCCATGCTGACGTTGCCGCGTTGGCGCGGCAGCAGGTCTGCGATTTGCTCGAATTGCTCGGTCGTCAGTTGCATGGCGGCAAGTTTCCACCATCACAGGCTTGATGTCAAGTAGTGTTAACAGGCCCTAGAACGGGCGCGCAAGCTTTTCCCAGCCACTTCCGTCAGGGATCGGGATTGGCAGGTTTTGAAGCAGCGCGGCACGCGATTTTCCCGTTTGGTCGAATTGAAGGGTCTTGGTGGCACCTCCTCCGAGCGCGCGCTCCATCACGACTTGCAGAGACGAGATGTTGTCCATGGGATATACGGTCACATTTCCTTGGACAAGCTCCTTCATGAACCGCTTGACCAGTTCGGGCGTGACGACTCGTTTGAGGTGTTCGTAGATTTGCGCGTTGAACGCGATGATTCCGACGTTGGAAATATCGCCTTTGTCGCCAGAGCGTGTCGCCGCGAGGTTGTAGAGAGGGGTTGTTTTCATTTCACACCTTCATCAGTTGGACATCGGTCTGCACCGCATCTCTGGGAATCAGGGTGGGCCAAAGAGAAATCACGGGCCGCACGGCGGGGGGCGCACCCCAGCCAACCCCGACGGGGCCGTAAAGCGTGACGCGCAGCATCTCGGCTCTGGCGGCAATGGCCTCTTGCCGGGTGCGCGTGCGGACAGCGATCCGCAGACCGACTTCCCTCAGAGAGTCTTCCGGCGGATCCTCAAAAACGTTTCCAGACAACGCATCGACGCCGATGCGGTCGAATCGAATATCAATCGGGTTGACTCCGATCCGGCGAAGAAGATTCAGATAGAGCGTTTTCGCCGATTCTGTCTTGGCAAGTACGCGAGGCCCGCACTGAATGTACAGGCCTTCGGCGATGAATCCATCGTGGTAGCCTATTTGCACCTTCAAGGTATCGGGCCGCGAAGCGCCGCGCACGCCCGAGATTCGGACGCGATCCTTGCCCGTTTCAACAAGCTGAACGGACGTCAGATCGGCGACGCCATCGGGCATCAAGTACCGGCGCGGATCATGCACCTCGTAAACCAGGTGCTCTTTGATTGTCCAACCGTTGATGACCCCGCCCGTGCCCGGGAGCTTTTCAATTTCCGCGGAGCCATCCTCGCTGACCGTGGCGATCGGGAAGCCGATGTTCCAGGGTTCGGGCACTGTTTCCCATAAATTGGTCATGCCGCCACAGCACAACTCCGCGCACTCGATGATGTGTCCGATCGCGATGGCGAAGGCGACGCGATCAACATGTTCGTTGTCGTAAGCCCAGCCGAACTCCTTCATGATGGGGCCTACGTAAAGCGCATTGTCGGAAACGCGCCCGGCGATGACGACGTCCGCTCCCCCGTGGAGGGCTTGGATGATTCCATCGGCGCCGATATAGGCATTTGCCGAAACAACCCTGTCGCGGATGGCAGAGAAGTTTTCGTCGCCTGTGTCGAGATTCTTGAACACCCATCCCTGTGCGATCAACTGGTCAAGCTTTCCGGTGACGTCGTCGCCACTTACGGTCGCAAGCTTGAACCCGCCCTTGCCTTCCTTGGCCGCGGCGGCGGAGATGGCCGCGGCCGCTCCCGCACAGTTGACCCCCCCGCCGTTGGAAATCAACTTCAGACCTTTATCGCGCACGTGCTGGAGATTGGCCACGGTCTGGGGAACTACGTCCGGAACATAGCCCTTCGTCGCGTCCTTCTGCCGGATTCTTTCGAGCAAGGACATCGTCAGTTCCGCGAGGAGGTCGAAGCAGAGGTAATCCAAGTTGCCTTCAGCCGCCAGCCGGCTCGACTGATGGAGCTCCGCTCCCCAATATCCGGACCCGGCGCCAATTCGAATCTTTTTCATACTTTTCCAATCTTCACTTAGTAGCCGCGGTTTCCCGCCTTACGATCTTCGTGGGAACCCACGATTGCTTCGGAACTCGGGCGCCGTCTTCATCGCAAGTCCCATGCTCAATAGGACCGCGGCAGCCCCAAGACATGCTCGGCGATGTAGTTCAGCACCATCTCGCGATTCAGGGGCGCGGTGCGAAGCAGCCGCACCAGGCCGTACAAGTCATAGATACCGTATTCCTTGGTGAAGCCATTGCCCCCGTGCGTCTGGATCGCCGCATCGACGGCGTGGATCCCGGCCTCGGCGCCCGCGTACTTGGCGATATTGGCGAACTCGCCCGCGGGCAGTCCCTGATCGAAGGCCCATGCCGCCTTCAGCGCCATAAGGGAGGCCATCTCGATCTCGCATCGCGCGACGGCCAGCGGATGCTGCACGCCCTGGTAGGCGCCGATCGGCGCCTTGTTGAAGACCTTGCGCTCGTTCGCGTACGCGACCGCCTTCTTCAGGGCAAACCGGCCGATGCCGGTGCACAGCCCCGACACGATGATGCGTTCAGGGTTGAGGGACTCGAACAGGATGCCGAAGCCCTTGTCCACTTCACCCACCACGTCGTCCTCGGTCAGCGCCACATCGTCGAAGAACACCTGCCACTGCGACTCCGGCAGGGGGAACGCGACCGGGATCGGCGTCATGCCGATGCCCTTCTTCTTCATGTCGACCATGAAGAGCGTGAAGCCCTCGGTCTTCCTCTTCACGTCCGAGCGCGGCGTGGTGCGGGTGACGACCATCGCATAGTCGGCGGAATTGGCATCGGTGATGAACACCTTCTGGCCGCTGAGGCGAAATCCGCCCTTGCCGTCCGGCCTGGCTTGGGTCGTGATGTCCATCGTGTTGGAACCCGCGTCCGGCTCCGTGATGGCGAAACAGAACTTCAGCTCTCCCGCGCAGCCGCCGGGCAGCAGGCGGCGCTTCATGTCTTCGCTGGCGTGCTTGGCCAGCAGCCCCATGGTCATGGTCGGGCCCACGACAAGATTGAGCAGTGGAATGCCGTTGTTGGCCAGCCCTTCCATGAACAGCAGCATCTCCGTCATGCCTTGGCCGGCGCCGCCGTACGCTTCGGGCACCATGATGCCCAGGAAGCCGTCGGCGGCAAACTGCTGGTACAGCTCGGTCGGGGGTTGGAACTTGTTGGCGTATGTCTTCCAGTACTTGTGGTCGAAGCGCTGCGACACGCGGTCGCCGTACTCGTAGACCATGCGCTGTTCCTGCGTGAGGGCGAAATCCATGTTGTTCTCCGAAAGCGAACCAAGTGCGGGCGGGGGATCAAACCTTTGCCGTGGGAAAAACCGGCGCGCTCTCGAAGGTCGGGCGCGCTATTGTGCATCTGCTCTAACTAACGTATGTTTGATGATACACTCAATCCGGTCCTTTGTGAAGTTCTTCTGCGCGGTCTCCTATCTCGCGCAGTCTTGCCCCCTGCGGAGTCAAAAAAATGGCGATCCCTGAAGCCGTACCGTCACATGGCAACCGGGTCGAGGCGTACCTGAAGCCGGGTCGGCTCGTTGACAGCGACCGTCCTGAGGTGCAGGCCTTCGCTCGCACCCATGCGCACCCCTCGATGACACCGCGCGAAATCGCCGTGAAGCTGTATTACGCGGTACGCGACGGCTTCCGCTACGACCCTTACAACTTCGATATGTCGGAGGCTGGGCTCAGAGCGAGCCACGTGGTGGAAAGCGGACGCGGCTTCTGCGTGCCAAAGGCGGCCTTGCTGGCCGCTGCGGCGCGCGCGCTCGGCCTGCCGGCCCGGCTGGGCTTTGCTGACGTGCGCAACCACCTCACCACCCCGCGTCTGCGCGAGATGATGAACACCGACGTGTTCGCCTTCCACGGCTATACCGAACTGTGGATCGAGGACCGGTGGCTCAAGGCGACTCCCGCGTTCAACCTGAGCCTGTGCGAGAAGGCCGGCGTGAAGCCGCTCGAGTTTGACGGCAGCTGCAATTCGGTTTTCCATGAGTTCGACCAGCAGGGTCGGCGCCATATGGAGTACATCCGAGACCGCGGCGTGTATGCCGACGTGCCGCGCGAGGAGATGCTACAGGCCTTCGAGCACCTGTACCCCAATTTCCGGGACTGGATGCACAACACCGGCACTGCCGATTTCGAGGGCGAAGTCCAGGCGGGGCGCGAGGGATGAAGGTCATCCCGGCGTGTGCGTCGAGCCGTCTCGTCCCAACCAGGAAAACGAACCGTGAGCCTCGGATCCTGGCGCCTCAGCGGCCTTTCCAGACCGGTTTGCGCTTCTCGGCGAAGGCACGCGGGCCCTCCTGCGCGTCCTCGCTGGCATATGTCGCACGGTAGATGTTTTGCGCCAGTGCCATACCTGCCTCGCAGCCGGCGCTCATCGCAGTCAAGATCGACTCCTTGCCGGCCGCGACGGACAACGGTGCATTGTCCCGAATACGCTCGGCCAGCGATTGGGCCCGCGCCCGAACCGCGTCGGGGGTTTCTTCGAGGTAGTTGATAAAGCCCAGCTGGTGAAAGGTGGTGATCGGGAACAGCTCGCCGGTCAGCACCATCTCCATCAGCAAGGGCTGCGGCAGCATCCAAAGCAACGGGATTGCCCAGGGGCTGCCCCGGCCCATGCGCGTCTCCGAAATGCCCACGTGCGTGCCCTTGAGACCCACGCGCAGGTCAGAATTCAGACTGAGCAGCATTCCGCCGGCGATCAGATGCCCCGTCATGGCCGCGATGATTGGCTTGGCCACGCGGCGCTGTCGGGCGTGGAACGGATCCTTCATCTTCGTCAGGATGTCGACGCCCTCTTCACTCTTCACGCGCGCCGCCTCGCGCAGGTCCATCCCGGCGCAGAAGGTGCCGCAGTCGGCCGAGGTGAGGATGGCAACGCGGACGTTCCTGTCGGCATCGACCTCTGCCCAGCAATCGTGCAGCCGGTTGGCCGCAGCGGGCGACAGCGCATTGCGAACCTCGGGACGGTTGATCTTGACGGTGGCGATGCCATCGCGAACTTCATAGATAACGGTGTCGGCGTCGTTCATTATCGATAGCCTCCTTGGCGGTTGAGGCCGAACGCGCTGAGTTGCGTCGGCCGGTTCAGAGTCAGCCCGCATCCTTGGGAAGAAAGGCCACGGTTTCCGTGAATTCCGCCAGGACCTCCGCGTGCTGGTTGATGACGCGATGGCGAAGGTCCATCAGCGTGTAGCCCCTCGACGTTGGCGCGCGCAGCCATGCCTCGCCCTCGACATGGATGGTGTCGCCGGGAAACAGCGCCGCCTTCACGCGCGCGTCCACGCTGGTCATGCCGCCGAAGGGGCCATGTTCGCGCCCCTTTAGCACCTTCTCCATGACGCCCGCCACCGTGGGCGCCAGCAGCCCCATGCCAAGCGAGATGATCATGGGCCCGGGGGCAAAGCGATTGCGGTGCTTGCCCGTCAGGTTGGTCTTGATGTACTCCATATCGACGAAGAAGGGTTCGTGCAGGCCCACGACGTTCACGAACGTGACAATGTCGGTTTCCGTGATGGTGCGGTTGTGCGTCTTGAACGGCACTGTCGTGGCGCCGGCGGGGGGGTCGATGGGCATGCGTTCCTCTAGTGTCAGAGCGGGTTGGAAGGAGGTAATCAGTGGCTGCGGGCTTGAGGCTCTCGGGCATCCTCGCGCTTGAGGCAGGCCGTTGCCGAATGGGGGGACGGACGGGGTTTCATCGGCGCGCTGTGTCAGTGTCCGCGGAGGCCGCCGTGGCAGGCGCCACCTCGGCCAGCAATTGGTGGCGCTCGACCATGTCGCCGGCCGCGCATCGGAGGCTCTCTATCGCACCGTCAAAGGGCGCGCTGACGTGCAGTTCCATCTTCATCGATTCGAGCACGATGACCGTCTGCCCGGCACGGACCGCCTGGCCTGCCGCGGCATGGACCGCCACCACCTTGCCCATCATCGGCGCCAGCAACTGGCCGCGGGCGTCAGCATCGCCGATCGCGCCGCCAAGATAGGGCGTGCAGGTGAAAACGCTGCGACCCAGCGGGCTGGTCAGCTCGATGCCATCGGCGTCACCGACCAGTGCTAACTCGAGCGTTCGGCCGGCGAAGCTGAGCAGACTCTGGCCACTGGCCATCGACGGCGGCGAGGACAGCGATGCGATTTCGACGGTATCGCCAAGTGCCAACTCGACGCTCCCGTCGAGACGCGGCGCGGCGAACCGCACGGCCCATTCGGTGTTGCCGGATTTGAGTATCAGGCTGGGCTGCGGTGCGGCGGCGATGGCGCCTGTCCCCAGCCGCCAGCCAGTAAAACCCTCGGCCTGACTCCAGCAACCGAACTCTGGTGTGGCGGCTCGCCGCTGCGCCAACCAGTGCAGCGCAGCGGCGGCGAGGTGTTCCACAGGCACGCAGGCATCGCCCGAAAACGCCACGCCGGACGCCGTCTCGTCGATCAGCCGGGTGTGGAAGTCGCCCGTGATGGTTTGCGGCCAATAAAGCAGCTCGCGCAGAAACTGCAGGTTGGTGGTCAGGCCCATCACTGTGGTGTCGCGCAGTCCCGCGGCGAGGGCGCGGCGCGCGGCTTGCCGGTCGTCGCCGTGCGACACCAGCTTGGCGATCATCGAGTCGTAGAAAGGCGAAATCTCGTCGCCACTCTCGACGCCGGATTCGATACGCAGCGCGGCGCGCGAGAAATCCACAAGCTCGAGCCGCCCCGTGGTGGGCAGGAAGCCGGCTTGGGCATCTTCGGCGCACAGCCTAGCCTCGAAGGCATGGCCCTCACAGCGCACGTCCGCTTGCGCAAGCGGCAAGCTCCCCGCATCGGCGATGCGCAACTGGATCTCGACGAGATCCAGCCCGGTGACTTCCTCGGTCACGGGGTGCTCGACCTGCAAGCGGGGGTTGACCTCGAGAAAGAAATAATCATCGCCGGCAACGACAAATTCGACCGTGCCCAGGCCTCGATAATTCACGGCGGCGGCCAGACTGACGGCATCGGCGAGCAGGCGATTGCGCATCGTCGCCGGCAGGCCGGCGCTCGGCGCTTCTTCGATCACTTTCTGATGGCGGCGCTGCAGCGTGCATTCGCGCTCGAACAAATGGATGGCGTTGCCCTGCCCGTCGCCCGCGATCTGGACTTCGATGTGGCGCACGCGGGGCAGATAGCGCTCAACGATCATCTCACCGCTGCCGAAGGCCTTCTCGGCTTCGCGCATCGCGCTCTCGACTCGCGCTTGCAGACCATCCAACGACTCAATGATGGCCATGCCGCGGCCACCGCCGCCAGCAACCGCCTTCAGCAAGACCGGCAGCGGCATCTCGCGCACCGTGCCCATCAGGGCGGCAGCGTCCTTCGTGCCCCCTTGGCTGCCGGCGATCACCGGCACGCCCACGCGCGCCGCCTCGCGCTTGGCCTGCGCTTTGCCGCCCAGGCGTTCCATCGTTTCGGCCGTGGGGCCTATGAAGATGAGACCCGCGGCGTCCAGTGCGCGCACGAAGTCGGGGTTCTCCGAGACAAAGCCAAAGCCGGGGTGCACCGCGTCGGCCCCGGCCCGGCGCGCTGCCGCCACGATGGCGTCGATGCGAAGGTAGCTGTCAGACGCGGCAGGGCCGCCGAGCTCAACCGACTCACCGATGTCGCGTACATGGCGGGCGTGGCGATCGGCCGCGGAATGCACCGTGGCGACCTCCAGGCCCAAGCGCCGGCAGGTGCGCGCGATGCGGCAGGCGATCTCTCCGCGGTTGGCGATCAGAACTTTGTGAATGCGTTGCATGTCAGAACCGGAAGATGCCGAAGGGCGTGGGCTTGGCGGCGGTACGCGAGGCGAGGTCGAGCAGCAGGCCCATCACGTCGCGCGTTTCCACGGGGTCGATGATGCCGTCGACCCACAGGTTGGAAGAGAAGTTATCCGCCGGCTGGAAGTCCTCGTAGACTTTTCGCACCGGCGCCTTGAACGCCTCTTCCTCGGCGGGCGTCCACTCGCGCCCTTCCGTCTTGTTGATCTGCCTGCGTACCAAGGCCATGACCGTGGCTGCCTGCTCGGGACCCATGATGGCCGAGCGCGCATTCGGCCAGGCGAACATGGCCGTCGGATTGAAGGGCCGCCCGCACATCGCCAGGTAGCCGGCCCCGTAGGACGCGCCGATGATGATGGTGTACTTGGGCACGTTGGCCGATGCCATCGCGGTGATCATCTTCGCCCCGGCCTTGGCGATGCCGGACTGCTCGGCCGCGCGGCCCACCATGAAGCCCGTGACATCGGCCAGGAACAGGAGCGGGATGTCTCGCTGGCAGCACAGGTCGATGAAGTGCGCGGCCTTCATCGCGCTTTCCGGGAACAGCACGCCCTGATTGGCAAGAATGCCGATCTCGTGGCCGTGGATGCGGGCAAAGCCGGTGAGCAGCGTGTCCCCGTACAACGGCTTGAATTCCTGGAACCGGCTGTCGTCAACGAGCCGCGCAAGAATCTCTCGCGTGTCGGTCGGAATTTTCGGGTCCCGGCTGATCAAGCCGTGAATTTCGCGCGGATCGAAGCGAGGCGGCACGCTGGGGAGCTTCGTCCATCGCGGTTTCGGAGGCTCGCCAAGGTCGCGCACGATTTCCCGCGTCAGCGCCAGCGCGTGCCGGTCGTCATTGGCGATATGGTCGGTGACGCCGCTCAGGCCGCAGTGCATCTTCGCGCCGCCGAGCGATTCGGCGTCCACGGTCTCGCCCGTGGCGGCGAATGTAAGCTCGGGCCCGCCGAGGTACATGTAGCCCTGTTCCTTGACGATCACGACCTCGTCGCACAGCGCGGGAATATAGGCTCCGCCTGCCGTGCATGGGCCTAAGACAACGGATATCTGGGGGATGCCCTCGGCGGACATGCGCACCTGGTTGTTGAAGATGCTGCCGAACTGGCCGGCGTCGGGAAAGATGTTGGCCATGTCGGGGAGGAACGCACCGCCGCTGTCCACCAGCGTGATGCACGGCAGCCGATGCGTCCAGGCGATCTGCTGCGCGCGCACGTGCTTCTTGCAGGTCATGCCGTAGTACGTGCCGCCCTTGACCGTGGCGTCGTTGGCGATGATCATGCAAGCGCGGCCCTGCACCAGTCCGATGCCGGTGATGATGCTGGCCCCGGGGGGCACGCCCTCGTAAAGGCCCTCGCCAGCCAGCATGCCGAGTTCGAGGAAAGGAGAGCCTGGATCGAGCAGCACCTCGACGCGATCGCGCGGCAGTATCTTGTTGCGCGCGAGGTGCTTTTCGCGGGCCTTGGGCGGTCCGCCGGCCAGCGCTTGCCGGCGGCGTCCATGCAGCCCGGCGATCAGCGCCTCGTAGGCAGTGCGGTTGAGCTTGAAGCCGGCATCGGCGGTGGTTGCGCGCGAGGAAAGGATTGTCATGCCGCGGCCGGCTCCCACTTGTTCACGCGCAGGCGGCGCACAACTGCGGTTTCTAGGGCGGGCAGTCCGGCGCGATCAAAACGGGCTTGAGTTGCGCGTTTCTCGCGATGCTGCTCAAGCCCAATACAGTTCAGATAAGCGCACAGACCCAAGATTTCGTCATTCCCGCGAAGGCGGGAATCCAGGAACGCCGCCTCGAAGCCACCGTCTCTGGATTCCCGCTTTCGCGGGAATGACGGCCTTAAGTGAACCGTATTGGGTGTAGGGGCGGGTTTGAAACCCGCCCTCTCTGCGGTTTTGGCACAAGGGCGGGTTTGAAACCCACCCCTACTTTTTTGGAAACGATGCGCCATCGGCGTGGACATATCGCCGACAATGCGTGCCGCGCGCCCATGCGCCAACTCTTGCCGTGAACGACCGCCTTGCCTCCGCCCTCGACACCGACCCCCGCGCCATCTTGCGCGAGGTGTTCGGGCACGCGAGTTTTCGCGGCTTGCAGCAGGCGATCGTCGAGCGCCTGATCGCCGGCGGCGACGCGCTGGTGTTGATGCCCACCGGCGGGGGCAAGTCACTGTGTTATCAGATTCCGGCCATCGCGCGCCAGCGCGCGGGGCAGGGGGTGGCGCTGGTGATTTCGCCGCTAATTGCTCTCATGCACGACCAGGTGGGCGCGCTGCGCGAGTCGGGCGTGGCGGCGGCGTTTCTCAATTCGACGCTGGATTGGGAGCAGGCGGGCGAGATCGAGCGCCGCCTGCTGGCCGGCCAGTTGACGCTGCTGTACGCCGCGCCCGAGCGCGTGACCACGCCGCGCTTTCTGGGCCTGCTCGACACGCTGCACGCGCACGGGCAGTTGAGCCTGTTCGCCATCGACGAGGCGCATTGCGTGAGCCAGTGGGGGCACGACTTCAGGCCCGAATACCGCCAACTCACCGTGCTGCACGAGCGCTGGCCCAGCGTGCCGCGCATCGCGCTGACGGCCACCGCCGACGCCATCACGCGCGCCGACATCGTGGAGCGGCTGCGGCTGCAAGACGCGCGGCAGTTCGTCAGCAGCTTCGACCGGCCCAACATCCGCTACACCATCGTCGAAAAGAAAGACGCCACGCGCCAGTTGCTGCAATTCATCGAGAGCGAGCACGCGGACGAGGCGGGCGTTGTCTATTGCCTCTCGCGCAAGCGCGTGGAAGAACTGGCCGCCACCCTGTGCGCGCACGGGGTGGACGCGCTGCCCTACCACGCCGGGCTGCCGGCCGAGACGCGCCAGCGCAACCAGGACCGCTTTCTGCGTGAAGACGGCGTGGTGATGGTGGCCACCATCGCCTTCGGCATGGGCATCGACAAGCCGGACGTGCGCTTTGTCGCCCACGTCGATATGCCTCGCAACATCGAGGGCTACTACCAGGAAACCGGCCGCGCCGGGCGCGACGGCCTGCCCGCCGACGCCTGGATGGCCTACGGCCTGCAAGACGTGGTGCGCCAGCGCAGCATGATCGACGAAAGCCCCGCCGAGGAAGACTTCAAGCAGATCATGCGCGGCAAGCTCGACGCGCTGCTGGCGCTGGCCGAATCC
>CAYTPC010000117.1:0-6779 GCA_964439605.1 uncultured Burkholderiaceae bacterium | reverse complement strand
AAAACCAGCCCCCGATACCCTTACCAAGGAGCCGTTGCAGCTTGCCCTTCAACCCAGATGCTGCCCAGCAATCCCCGCCAGTTCGAACATCGAAATCTGGTCTTTCCCAAATACCGGGCGCAGTTTGGCGTCGGCATTGATCATGCGTTTGTTGTGCGCGTCTTGCAGGCCGTTGGCCTTGATGTAGTCCCAAAGTTTTTTGATGACTTCGGTCCGCGCCACGGGTTCGGCGCCGATGACGGCGGCAAGCACGGGGCTGGGTGCGTGGCCAGCGGCCGCCTTGCGGGGAGCTTTGGCCTTGGACGCGACGGTTTTCTTGGCTGCGGTTTTTTTGGCCGCCGCTTTCACAGGGGCGCTGCGCGCGACGGCGCCCGCGCCGGTTTGATTGCCCGCGCTTTTGCGCGGCGGGAATTTCGAGGCGCGCTGCTCGAATTCGAAAGTAACTTTGCCTTCGTCTTTGTTCCAGACAAGGAAGGCTTTGAACGTGCGGCGCGTGCGCAGGGAAACGAATTTGTCGAGCAGGTCGGTACGGCCTTCCGTCAGCAGTTTGCGGGTCTGCTCTTCGGAAATGGGCTGCTGCAGGATGATCTTGCCGGTTTTGAAATCGCACGTGGGCACGGGGTGCGCGTGCGTGGGAACGGAGCGTTCGCACAGATAAGCGCTGCCGTGTTCGAACACGCGCGCGCCGCATTTCGGGCAGGGGCCGAGCGCACGCGCGGGGTCGAATTCGACGATTTCGCCGGTTTGGGATTCGGCTTTGTCGTCGCCGAAGTCGAATTCGAGCTTGTGGGTTTTTGTTTCTTCGTCCAGGCGCAGCACGATTTCGGCGCTGAAGGGCCAGCCGGCCTTGGAGCGGAAGCCATCGAGCGGGCCGATGTGCTTGTCGCGCAGCAGGGCTTCGGCTTCGGCGATTTCAAAGGTGCGGCCCGCCGGTGATTTGCCGAAAGAAAAACCGCAGGCTTCCTGCCCCGTTTTGCCGGTGCAGGTGTAGCGGCGGTAGGTTTCCTTGACGACGCCGCCGCAGGTCGGGCACGGCGTGGAGAGCGTCGCGTAGTCGCCGGGGACGGTGTCGCGGTCGTATTCCTTGGTTTTGCGCACGATGTGCTGCGTCATTTCGGCGATTTCGCGCATGAAGGCGGCGCGCGAGAGCTTGCCGTGTTCCATTTGCGCCAGCTTGTGTTCCCACTCGCCGGTGAGTTCGGGCTTGGAGAGTTCTTCCACGCCCAGGCCGCGCAGCAGCGTCATCAGTTGGAAGGCCTTGGCGGTCGGGATGAGTTCACGGCCTTCGCGCAGGAGGTATTTTTCGGCCAGCAAGCCTTCGATGATCGCCGCCCGGGTGGCCGGCGTGCCTAGGCCTTTTTCTTGCATGGCTTCGCGCAGCGCGTCGTCATCGACCAGCTTGCCGGCGCCTTCCATGGCGCCGAGCAGCGTGGCTTCGGAATAGCGCGCCGGGGGGCGTGTTTTCAGCCCCTTGGCTTCGCAGGATTCGACGCGCACGAGTTCGCCGCGCTGCACGGGGACGAGCGTCTTGCCGCCTTTGTCATCGTTGTCATCGACGGCTTCCTTGCCGTAGATGGCCAGCCAGCCGGGCTGTACCAGCACTTTGCCCTCGGAGCGGAAGGCGTGGCGCTTGCCGGCGTGGGTGACGGTGCTGATGCGCGTGGTGACCAGGTATTCGGCGCTTGGAAAGAACACCGAGAGGAAGCGCCGCACGATGAAGTCGTAGAGCTTTTGCTCGGCTTCCGACAGGCCATGCGGCGCCTGCAGCGTGGGGATGATGGCGAAGTGGTCCGAGATTTTGGCGTTGTCGAATACGCGCTTGCTTGGCTTGACGTAGTTCTGGTCCAGCGCCTGCCGCGCGAAGGGCGCCAGGTGGGGCATGCCGCTTTCGGACAGCATGCCCAGGGTTTGCTTGACCACGGGCAGGTAGTCTTCGGGCAGCGCGCGCGAATCGGTACGCGGGTAGGTCAGGGCCTTGTGCTTTTCGTACAGGCTCTGTGCGAGCGCGAGCGTGGTTTTGGCCGAAAAACCGAAGCGGCTGTTCGCTTCGCGCTGCAGCGAGGTCAGGTCGAACAGCAGGGGCGAAGCCTGGGTTGAAGGCTTGCTTTCTTCGGTCACGCTGGCGGCCTGGCCGCGCACGGCGTGCGCGATTTCGAGCGCCTGGCCTTCGTTCCAGATGCGGTCAGCGCGCTGTTCGGGGTCGCTTTCGCCATTGGGAAGCAGCGGCGCGTTGGCCTTCTTCCAATCGGGGTCGAACCATTTGCCGGCGTACTCACCGGCTTCGGCCAGGAAGCGCGCGTGCACTTCCCAATAGTCGCGGCTGACGAATTTGCGGATCTGTTCCTCGCGCTCGACCACGATCGACAGCGTGGGCGTTTGTACGCGCCCGACGGTGGTCAGAAAAAACCCGCCGTCGCGCGAGTTGAAGGCCGTCATGGCGCGCGTGCCGTTGATGCCGACCAGCCAGTCGGCCTCCGAGCGCGAGCGCGCGGCATCGGCCAGGCCCTGCATTTGCTGGTCGCTGCGCAGATTGGAGAAGCCATCGCGGATGGCTTGCGTCGTCATGGATTGCAGCCACAGGCGCTGAACGGGTTTGCCCAGCGGTTTGGCGCCGCCGGCGTATTGCTCGATCAGGCGGAAGATCAGCTCACCCTCGCGGCCCGCGTCGCAGGCGTTGATGAGTTCGGCCACGTCCTTGCGCCGGGCCTGCTTGACCACCGCGTTCAGGCGCGTTTTGGTCTTGTCCACCGGCTTGAGGTCGAAGTGCGGCGGAATGACGGGCAGGTGCGCAAAGCTCCACTTGCCGCGCTTGACGTCGTATTTCTCGGGCGCCTGGATCTCGACCAGGTGGCCCACCGCGCTGGTCACGATGTAGCGGTCATTCTCGAAATGCTCGTCGTGCCGCTCAAACTTGCCGGCCACGGGCGTGAGCGCGCGCACGATGTCCTGGGCCACAGAGGGCTTTTCCGCAATTACCAAAGTTTTCGTCACGGCGGTCTCTCTACAATCTAATGTGTCTTCGCGCGCGCGTTATGCGCGCAGGTGTGCATATATTCAAACTACCAGACTTTCGCCCGATGGCGCCAAAAAACTCCACACAACCCATCCACGCGCCTTCGGCAGCACCGCGGCATGCCTCGCGCCACGACGAGGGCGCAGGGCCCGTCTCGACCGGCCGCCGCATCCAAACACGGCGCTCGCGCGTACACGGCAACGGGGTTTTCGCACTGCAGGATATCGCAGAAGGCGAAACGATCATCGAGTACAAGGGCGAGATCATCGGCTGGGACGAAGCTCTGCGCCGTCACCCGCACGACCCGCAGCAGCCTAACCATACCTTTTATTTTCATATCGACGATGAACGGGTGATCGACGGCGGCGTCAACGGCAACTCCTCGCGCTGGATCAACCACTCGTGCGATCCGAACTGCGAAACCGACGAGCAGAACGGGCGCATTTTCATCAAGGCGCTTCGCAACATCAAAAGCGGCGAGGAGCTCAACTACGACTATGGCCTGATCATCGACGAGGAATACACGCCCGAATTGCTGGCCGATTTTCCATGCTGGTGCAAAGCGAAGAATTGCCGCGGTACCCTGCTGGCGCCAAAGGACGACGAGGCTGAAACGAAAAAAAACAAGAAAAAAGCTAAAAAGAAAAAGATTAGTAAGGAAAAGAAACGCTGAGCGCGGGCATGTTGACGAACGATTGGCATTTGGATGCCCTGCGGGCCGAGCTTGGCGCACGGTATCCGGGTTTCGGTGTGGAGCTGCGGGACGAGGTCGATTCGACCAGCGCCGAATTGATGCGCCGCGCGCGCGCGGGCCAGGCCGAGCCGACGCTGCTGGTGGCCGAGCGCCAGAGCGCGGGCCGCGGGCGGCTCGGGCGGCCATGGGACAGCACGGCGGGCACGTCGCTGACTTTCTCGCTGGGCCTGCCGCTGGCGCCGCGCGACTGGTCGGGTCTATCGCTGGCGGTGGGCGTTGCGATTGCGCAGGCGCTCGATCCGGACGACGCGGCCGGCCTGCGGATCAAATGGCCCAATGATCTCTGGCGCGACGGGCGCAAGCTCTCGGGCATCCTGATCGAAACCGCGATGCCCCAGGGGGATGTGCAGGCTGCGCGCTATGCCGTGGTCGGGGTCGGCATCAATATCGGCGGGCGCGATGCCGCCGGCTTGCGTTTTGCGCCGGCCTGGGTGCGCGAGTGGCAGCCCGAGGCGTCCGCGGCTGGCGTGTTGCGAGCCGTCGCGCCGGCGCTGCTGGATGCGCTACGGCGTTTTGAAGCGCAGGGCTTCACGGCATTCGCCGAGGCTTTCGCGGCGCGCGATGCGCTGCGCGGGCGCGAAGTGCAACTCAGCGACGGCAGCGGCGGCCGGTGCGCGGGCGTGGGCGCCAGTGGCGAATTGCTCGTGGAAACTGCCGAGGGCATGCAAATCGTCACCAGCGCCGAAGTCAGTGTGCGCCCATTATGAAAATCAAGATGCGCATCTTTTTTCTGTTGCTGCTGCTGGTCAACCTGCTGTATTTCACGTGGACGCAGGGCGGCCTTGCGGCTTTTGGGCTGGTTCCAGCCGATATCTCCAGCCGCGAACCGCAGCGCATGGAGCAGCAAATTCGCCCCAAAACGCTGAAGATCACGCCGCAGCCATCGGCTGGAAACGCACTGTAAAGCGCGAGCCCGGCGGCTGCTGGCCGGGGTGTGCGTCTTCGTGTTGGACGCTCGTGCCGTGCTGGCGCGCGATTTCGAGCACGATCGGCAGGCCCAGCCCGGAGCCGTCGGCCTCGTTGCCGAGCACGCGATAGAAAGGCTCGAAGATCAGTTCCCGCTCGGCTTCCGGGATGCCCGGTCCGTTGTCTTCAATCTGCAGCATCAAAAGCTGCCGCGCCCGGTCGGCGGTGACGCGCGCGGTGATCACGCCGGGCCGTTCGGGCCATGAAGGCGTGTAGTTGATCGCGTTGTCCAGCAGGTTGCGGATCAATTCCTTGAGCAGCGTCGGGTTGCCGTCAAGCAGTACGCCGGGCGAGCCGGGCTCGGCGCCGTCGTAGCCCAGGTCGATGCGTTTGTCGATCGCGCGCGGCACCGCCTCGCGCACCACCTCGATGGTCAGGCGCGCGAGGTTGCAGGGCTGCTTGGCCAGTACGCTGCCGCCTTCGGCGCGCGCCAGCGCCAGAAGCTGGTTGACCGTGTGCGTGGCGCGCATGCTCGATCGGCCGATCTGCTTGAGCGACTGCTTGAGTTCTTCGGCATTGGCGCCCTCGCGCTGCGCCAGGTCGGCCTGCATGCGCAAGCCCGCCAGCGGCGTTTTGAGCTGGTGCGCCGCATCGGCCAGGAAACGCTTCTGCGTCGCGAGCGACTCCTTGAGTTTGGCCAGCAGGCTGTTGATCGACATCACCAGCGGCGTGACCTCGGCCGGCACCGTGCTCTCGTCCAGCGGGCTGAGATCGTCGGGGCGGCGTTCGCGGATGCGGTCTTCGAGCTCGGACAGCGGCTTGATGCCGCGCACCAGCGCCAGCCAGATCAGCAGCACCGCCAGCGGCAGGATCGCAAACTGCGGCAGCAGCACGCCCTTGATGATTTCGGTGGCGAACGCCTGCTGTTTCTCGCGCGTTTCGGCCACCTGCACCTGCACCGTCAGCAAGGCGCCTTCGGGCGTCGTGAACCGCACCTGCGTCCAGGCGACGCGGATGCGCATCCCGTGGATCTTGTCGTCGCGCACCTGCACTTCGCCGGGCGCCAGTATTTCGCCGGCCGGCGGCGGCGGCAGATCGGCCTGCCCGCCGAGCAGTTGGCTGTTGGCGGCCATGACCTGGTAGTAGACGTGATCGGTCTCGTCCATGCGCAGCATGTCCAGCATCGGCTGCGGCAGGTGAAAGCGAAGGTTGCGCTGCTCCAGCGTGACCAGCCGCGCCAGCGTGAGCGCGTTGGACTCCAGCGCGCGGTCGAAGGGCCCGGCCGCGATGCTTTGCGCCACCAGCCAGGTCAGGCCGATGCTCATCGGCACCAGCAACAAAAACGGCGTGAGCATCCAGTCCAGGATTTCGCCGAACAGCGATCGCTGGCCGCGTTGGAACAGTCTCAAGATGAACCTAAAAGAAGATCAATCCGACGATATTTTTTCCAGGCAATACCCCAGCCCGCGCACGGTGGCGATGCGGATGGGCCCTTTCTCGATCTTTTTGCGCAGGCGGTGCACATAGACTTCGATCGCGTTCGGGGTGACTTCTTCGCCCCATTCGCACAGGCGCTCGACCAGTTGATCCTTGCTGACCAGCCGGCCGGTGCGTTGCAGCAGCACTTCGAGCAGGCCCAGCTCGCGCGCCGAGAGCTCGACCATCTTGCCGTCGATCGTGGCCACGCGGCCGGCCTGGTCGTACGTCAGCGGCCCGTGCCGGATCGCATTGCTGGTACTGCCCATGCGCCGGCGCGTGAGCGCGCGCACCCGCGCCTCCAGCTCCTGGAGCGAAAAAGGCTTGGCCATGTAGTCATCGGCGCCGGTGTCCAGCCCTTTGACGCGCGCATCGATGCTATCGGCCGCGGTCAGCACCAGCACCGGCATCTGCGAGCCGCGCGCGCGCAGGCGCTTGAGCACTTCCATGCCGTGCAGGCCCGGCAGCCCGAGATCGAGAATCAGCAAATCGAATTCGTCGTTCACCATCAGCGCGGCATCGGCCTGCGTGCCGGTGGCCACGCGGTCAACGGCTGCCCCGGCGGCGCGCAGACTGCGCAGCAACGCATCGGCCAGCACCTGATCATCTTCGGCAATAAGGATGCGCATG
>CAYTPC010000116.1:0-8674 GCA_964439605.1 uncultured Burkholderiaceae bacterium | reverse complement strand
CACGCATTCGCTGGTGGCCACGGTGCGGCATGGCGTGGCCGAATGCCTGCCCGACGCGCAGGGCCGCGTGCTGCTGCCTTCGGTGGTGCGCTATCTGGCGGGCGGCGGGCGGCGCATAGGCTGGGACGCGCTGCAAGATGCAGCCGACGCGCCCAACACCATCGCCTCCGCCAAGCGCCTGATGGGCCGCGCGCTGGCCGACGTGGCGCATGCCGAGAAGTTGCCCTACACGCTGATCGACCGCCCCGGCATGGTCGCGGTGCACACCGTGGCGGGCGAAAAATCGCCGGTGGAAATCAGCGCCGAAATTTTGGCCACGCTGCGCCAGCGCGCCGAAGACACACTGGGCGACGACCTGCACGGCGCCGTCATCACCGTGCCCGCCTACTTCGACGACGCGCAGCGCCAGGCCACCAAGGACGCGGCGCGGCTGTCCGGCCTGAACGTGTTGCGCCTGATCAACGAACCCACGGCGGCGGCCATCGCCTACGGGCTGGACCACGCCGCCGAGGGCGTGTACACCGTGTTCGACCTAGGCGGCGGCACGTTCGACGTGTCGGTGCTGCGGCTGGAGCGCGGCGTGTTCGAGGTGATTGCCACCGGCGGCGACTCGGCCCTGGGCGGCGACGATTACGATCGCGCGCTGGCTGGCTGGCTGCTGGCGCGCACCGGCGCGCAGGCCGATAGCGCCTCTGACAAAGCCGCGTTGAATGCGGCGGCGCGCGCCGCGAAAGAAGCCTTGAGCGCCAGCGCTTCAGTCGCCTTCGAGGCCCGCCTCACCGGCGGCCCCATCCGCTGCGATTTGCGCGTGGCCGACTTCGAGGCCGCTACCGCCGGCCTTACCGCCCGCTGCATGGCCACCGTGCGCGGCGTGTTGCGCGATGCGCGGCTGGCCGCGCACGACATCCAGGGCGTGGTGCTGGTCGGCGGCGCCACGCGTATGCCCGTCATCCGCCGCGCGGTGGCCGAACTGCTGGGCCGCCCGCCGCTCGTCAATCTCAACCCGGACGAAGTGGTGGCGCTGGGCGCGGCCATTCAGGCCCACCAGCTCGCGGGCCACGGCGCGGCGCATGACCTGCTGCTGCTGGACGTGACGCCGCTCTCGCTCGGCATCGAAATCATGGGCGGCCTGGTCGAGCGCATCGTGCCGCGCAACCAGACCATTCCGGTGGCAATGGCGCAAGACTTCACCACCTACCAGGACGGGCAAACCGCGCTGGCGCTGCACGTGGTGCAGGGCGAGCGCGACCTGGTGCAAGACTGCCGCAGCCTGGCGCGCTTCACACTGCGCGGCATTCCGCCCATGGCCGCGGGCGCGGCGCGCATCCGCGTCACTTTCACCGTCGATGCCGACGGCCTGCTGCACGTGAGCGCGCAAGAGCAAACCAGCGGCGCGCAAGCGCAGATCGACGTGAAACCAAGCTACGGCCTGAGCGACGAGCAAATCGCGCACATGCTGCAAGAGTCGTTCGCCACCGCCGAGGCCGACATGCAGGCGCGCGCGCTGATCGAAGCGCGCGTCGATGCCGACCGCCTGCTGATCGCCACCCAAAGCGCGCTGGATGCCGACGGCGCGCTGCTATCGCAATCGGAGCGCGCCGCCATCGACGCGCTCATGCAATCGCTGCGCGCCAGCGCCGCCGCCAGCCAGGACGCCGCCGCCATCGAAGCGGCCACCAAGGCGCTCGCGCAAGGCACCGAAGCCTTTGCCGCCGCGCGCATGAACGCCGGCATCCAGAAGGCGCTGGCGGGCAAGAACGTGTCGGCACTGTAGAGTCACAAGCCATGCCCACCATCAAAGTCCTCCCCCATCACGAATACGCGCCCGCCGGCGCGGAGATTCAAGCCAACGCGGGCGACTCCATCTGCGAGGCGCTGGTCGAGCACGGCATCGAGATCGACCACGCCTGCGGCATGAGCTGCGCCTGCACCACCTGCCACGTCATCGTGCGCGAGGGCGGCGGTTCGCTGCCCCCGCCCGACGAAGACGAAGAAGACCTGCTCGACCGCGCCTGGGGGCTGGAGCCGCAATCGCGCCTGTCGTGCCAGGCCATCGTGGGGCGCTCCGATTTGACCATCGAGATTCCGCGCTACTCGATCAACCACGCCAAGGAAAAACAGGGTTGAGTGTTTGGCGTTTAGCGTTTAGCGTAAATACCTCTTTGGGGCGCGGCACAACGCAGCCGTTCGGCCCACGCTCAACACTCAACACTCAACGCTCAACGCAAAACCTCGCCTGACAACGGAAAAATCAAATGACCCGCCAAATCGTCCTCGACACCGAAACCACGGGCCTGTCCGCCGAAAGCGGCGACCGCATCATCGAGCTTGGCTGCGTCGAACTGGTGGGCCGCAAACTCACCGGCAACAACCTGCACTTTTACTTCAACCCCGAGCGCGCCATCCACGAAGACGCGCTCAAGGTGCACGGCATCAGCGACGACTTTCTGCGCGACAAACCCAAGTTCGCCGAAGCCGCCGACGAAATCCTGCGCTACCTGCAAGGCGCCGAACTCATCATCCACAACGCCGCGTTCGACGTCGGCTTTCTCGACAAGGAACTCGAGCGCGTGGGCAAGCCGCCGCTGGCCGGCCACGTCGAAAAAATCATCGACACCCTGGGCATGGCCAAGGAGCTTTACCCCGGCAAGCGCAACAGCCTCGACGCGCTGTGCGATCGCCTGGGCGTGGACAACTCCACCCGCACCCTGCACGGCGCGCTGCTCGACGCCGAACTGCTGGCCGACGTCTACATCAACCTCACGCGCGGCCAGGAAACCCTGCTGATCGACCTGGGCGCCATCGGCACCGAAGGCCAGACCAGCGAACGCGCCGACCTGAGCGGCCTGGACCTGCCCGTGCTCCCCGCCAGCGCGCAAGAACTGGCCGCCCACGCCCACATCCTCACCGAAATCGACAAAGCCAGCGGGGGCAAAACCGTATGGCGGCGGCAAGAACAGGCGCAAGTCTGCTAAAATTCCATCTTTCGCCAGCGTGCGAATCGGGTGATTAGCTCAGCGGTAGAGCACTGCCTTCACACGGCAGGGGTCACATGTTCGATCCATGTATCACCCACCATATAAATCAACGCTCCGATGCTACAAACTTCGGAGCGTTTTTCTTTGCTTGTATGAAAAAAGCATGGAAAAGCGGGGTTCAAAACGCTTACCCGCAGGGGTGCGTTCACCGGCTCCGCTGCTACAAGCCGCGCTGAAACTGTAGCCACTGTGGCCGGGGGGTAGCGGCGTCGCAGTCAAGCGAAGCGGTAAGCGCCCCTGGCGATCCTGACTGCTGGTGCTGGCTCGACGATCCAAACGCCGGCGCGGCCGCGAAGTCGAAACCTTCGTTTTCCGCACGCTGCTTTTCATGGGCCTGCGCTGAATGCCGAAACCTGACCGCTGCCCGTGACTGCACCACCTGGCAACAAGGGGAAATGAGCGGGCCGCAAATGGTGGCACTGCTGATCCGACATTCATGGACAAAAAGTGTGATACATTTGGATCGTTGTTGGCAGTTACTAACAAGCGGGATTGGCGTCCCGCGACTTGGCGCAGCAAAGCCGCGCCGTCGATAGGCAAGCGGCTTTTTCTTTTTCCGTGCTGTGCGGCATGGCTTCTTTATGGCGGGCCGTGCGGGACTCCCGAAAGGGGGTGCCGGTTCCCAAGTCCCGGTACGCCAACCTGCACGGCTCGCCACCCCATTCGGGGGAAGCGGTTCTAACTCTGTAGGAGCTTGATCACATGACCACCGAACTGAGACCCTTCATCGTCGCGCAAGACCACTTTGCAGACTGGACAAGCTGGGCCGATGTCCTTAACGTGCTGTTGGGCTGCATCCAGCGCATGACTCCGACCGGCGACGCCGCGCTATCTGCTGCAATCAAGGAAGCCGCCATGATCGCCAGCACGTTGGCGGGCGACCTTCAAACAGCAGCGGAGGGCGCCTATGATGCCCCCTTGCCAACGGGCCAAGCTGCATAAACGCTATCAAAACAATAGGATCTCCAGCGGTTAACGCCAAATCGGCCTGCCAGCGGCCAGCGCTTGCAGTGGCTCGTCTCGGTTAGCCCCGTGAGAGCGGGCCGAATTTCGGGCCTATCCAGCCCCCACGCCTTGCGCTCGTCAGCCTGTTGCAGTGCCAGAGTTTCGGCGGAAATTTTTTCCAACTTGGCGCGGTGAAGGCATTCACAGGATCGTCTTGTCGCCTATCCATGGTTTCATTGCGCGGACGTTCAATCAGTCCCCAGGCCGCGCGGTGACCGAGGGTGCCCAGTCCCGTTTCGGTGCTGGACGTGAGGCGTCGAGCCGACCATGCTCTTGCACGCCGTCTCCTGATCACTCCAATGACGCATGCGCACATGTCGCCATTCTGCGGTGCGGACGGGCGGTGACGAACATCACCTCGATCCCCGCAGCCCGCGCGGCGAGACCGATTCATTGGGCCGCAGCAAGGTGCCGTCCAGGTCAGTGGCCAGCAGGCGCGGAGCGCCGTGCAGGATGGCAAATGCTTGCATAAAGCTTAATCCGGGATCAAGCGTTTGCCCATGCTGATTATTTCTTCGACGCTGTAGCCAAGCTTCTTGTAGAAGGCGATGGCAACTTCATTTGTGGAGCGGATTTGAAGGTTGATCTTGGGGCAGCCGCGCTGCAACAGCAAACGTTCTCCTTCTTGCATGATCATGCGGCCGTAGGCCAAACCGCGCTGCGACGGTAAAACGCCCAAGAAGTTGACCCATCCGCGATGGCCGTCGAATCCGAACATTGCGGTTGCCACGACTTGGGCATAGTCTTCGCCAACAAGAAACAGCTCCGGCTGCTGCGTGAGCTTGCGCGCGATGTCTTTCTTCGGGTCGTTCCAGGGGCGGGTCAGGCCGCACGCGGTCCACAGGGCGATGACCGCTGCTTCGTCACGGGCTTGGTATGGTCTGATATTCATGGTCAAGCGGGATGAAATGACTTCCAGAGTAGTACTCTTGCAAGGAGGTTGTAGTCATTTGGTGATTAGCTTCTATCGTGATCGGTTGAATCCAAATTCATGCTCATTCTTTGTAATAGATGACTTGGTGGCTGGTCGCCAGCATTTGACCTACTTGGCTCCACACCTGTGCCGCGTGGTCGCCAAAATTGTTGCGAAACTCCTGCCCGCACGCCTGCGCCAGCAAAGGGCCGGAGCCAGCGGCGGCCAAATCGTCACGATTGGCGTGGAAATAAATGGTTATGGATACCGTGCCCGCTGCCACGCGCTGGGCGCGGCGCAGCCAGATGCGGGGGAAGAAAACGTCGCACACCGCCGCCAGCGCCGGAAAGTCCAACTGGCGTGGCGGGTCATCACGTATCCACACCTGCGTCAGGCTTTGGGCTTGAGCGCCGTCCCATTGCGGGGGGACATAACCCTTGGCATAACGCATGTCATAGCGGCGAACCCAGTGTGATCCGGCAGGTGCACGCTCGACTTGAGCCGCAGGTGTCACCTCAGGCATAGGCATATCGGTGCCACTCCAAGTGGGCCGCCGTACCGCTGTCACCGCCGTGGCTGTGGTCACGACCTGCATGGTGCCGCTGTCATCGGCCTGCCGCGTAATCAATATCCAGTGCTGGGTGGAGCGGTTGGTTCGCGACGGGGTTGCCTCGATCTCCAGGTCACCGGCTCCCACCGGGGCTGCGTAGTTGATGGTGATGGATACCGGATCACCCAGGCATTGGGGATGCTGAAGAATGGCCTGTATCTGTGTGGCCGCGGTGATGCCGCCCCAAGGGCCGACCTGAAACCAGTAGTTCTGCGATACATGCCCACGAAAGATGTTGGGCGAGCCAGTTGCCTCTAGAGCAATGGCCTGATCAAAAAGATGCTGTGCTGGTGGTGTGTGGGGGGTGAGTATGTTTGTTTCCATGATGATCCTTGTGATGGTGAAAGCGTTCATGCCGGCTAACCCCATCCTTTCCCCGCTTCGCAGGGGAGGGAGAAAGACAGTCACAGGCTCAATACCCGCGCAGCCACGCCAGCCGGTCGGCGTGGAAGTCGGCATCGCCCCACAGCTCCTGCAAGACGCGGGCACGCTTCATGTACAGGCCGGCGTCGAACTCGTCGGTCATGCCCATGCCGCCGTGCATTTGCACGGCCTCTTGCACCGCCAGGGTGGCGGTGGTGCCGGCGCGCGACTTGGCGATTGAGGCGGCCGCGGCTACCTTGGCGCCGCCGGCAGCTAGTGTTTGCTGCGCGTGGATCAGTGCGGCGCGTGTGATCGCCAGGTCGGTGTACAGGGTGGCTGCTCGGTGTTGCAACGCTTGAAATTCGCCGATGATGCGGCCGAACTGCTTGCGCTCCTTGAGGTAGGTGAGGGTGCGTTCAAAAGCCGCCTCGGCCAGGCCCAGCAGTTCTGCTGCGGCCGCGACACGGCCTGCGTCAAGTGCGGCCTCAATGGCCGCAGCCGCGCCATGCAGTTCGCCGACGAGCGCATCCGATGGCAGCGTGACCGCCTTGAAGACCAGCCGCGCCGTTGGCCGCGAGTCGACCATCGGCACGCGCTCTATGGCCAGCCCGGCGGTTTTGGCGGGCATGATGAACAGGCTCAGTCCTTGCGCGCTGTCGGTCGGTTGCTGCGCGCAGGCCGCAACGATAAAGGCATCGGCCGCATGGCCATCGACTACGAAGCATTTACTGCCGTCAAGCTGCCAGCCATTGCCGGTCTGCCGCGCTGACAGTTCGATGCGCGACGGATCGTGCTTGCTGTGCTCGTCAAAGGCGAAGGCGACAATGCACTTGCCCGACGCAATGGCGGACAGCCATTCGGTCTGTTGTGCCTGATTGCCGGCTCGCATCAGCGCGGTGGCCGATACCACGCCGGATGCCAGAAAGGGCGATGCGGTGAGGTTGCGGCCGATTTCTTCCATCACCACGCCGGCTTCGACCGGGCCGAGGCCCAGGCCGCCATGCGCTTCAGGTACGAGTACGCCCGTGTAGCCCATTTCGGCAAAGCGAGCCCACAGGTCGCGGCTAAAACCGTCCTGGTCATTGGCGTCGCGCAACTGGCGCAACTGCGCGATCGGGCCGCTTTCGGCGATGAAGGAGCGCGCGCTGTCGCGCAGAAGGGTTTGTTCTTCAGTCAATACGAGCGGCACGGTTGCGATTCCTTGCAATGGTGGCGATGGGGAATGAAGGCAGTCTCATGCCTGTCAGACACCCGGCAGTTCGAGCAGGCGCTTGGCGATCACGTTGAGCTGTACCTCGGTGGTGCCGCCTTCGATTGAGTTGCCCTTGGTGCGCAGCCAGGCGCGCGCGTTGGCGCCGCGCCGCGATCGTTCGCTGTCCCACTCAAGCGCATCGCTACCGCCGGCGGACATCAGCAGTTCAAAGCGTCGCTTGTTGAGTTCGGCTCCGTAGAACTTCAGTACCGACGAAAACGCCGGATGCACGCCGTGCTCGCCGCCGGATTTGTTGCGCGCCAAGTCGCTTGTGCGGATCATTGCTAGACGAAACGCCGCTTCATCGACCTCGAATGACGCGATGCGCGCGCGCAGCAGCGGGGCGGCAATGCGACCGCTTTCGTCCCGCCCGATCCATTGCGCCGCCAACTCGCCCAAGGGGCGCGCTTCGGCGCGATCGCCGATGGCACCGATCATTTCGCGCTCGTGCGTCAGCAGGTACTTGGCCACGGTCCAGCCGCCGTTGAGTTCGCCAACCAGATTGCGTTTTTCGACCCGTACGTTGTCGAAGAAGGTCTCGCAAAACGGCGACTTGCCGGAGATCAGGCGGATCGGCTTGGTGCTGACGCCCGGCGTTTCCATGTCGAACAACACGAAACTAATGCCGTTGTGCTTCTTCACGCCGGGGTCTGTGCGCACCAGGCAGAAGATCCAGTCAGCTTGGTCGGCGTAGGAGGTCCAGATCTTCTGGCCGTTGACGATGAAGTGCTCGCCCCTGTCTTCAGCGCGGGTTTGCAGCGACGCCAGGTCGGAGCCGGCGTTGGGTTCGGAGTAGCCCTGACACCAGCGGATTTCGCCGCGCGCGATGGGCGGCAGGTGCTCCAACTTTTGCGCCTCGTTGCCGAACTTGAGCAATGCCGGGCCCAGCATCCAGATGCCAAAGCTTTGCAGCGGCACGCGGCAGCCCAGCGCGCGCATTTCCTCGGCCAGCACGCGCGCCTGCGCCGCATCCAGCCCGCCGCCGCCGTAGGCGCGCGGCCAGGTGGGCACCGTCCAGCCGCGTTCGGCCATGCGCTCAAGCCACAGGCGCTGCGCCTCGGATTTGAACTTGAAGCGCCGGCCGCCCCAACAGACGTCGTCCTCGCTGCGCGGCGGCGTGCGCATCTCGGACGGGCAATTGGCTTGGAGCCAGGCGCGGGTTTCGGCGCGGAATTTATCGAGCTCGGACATGAAGATGGCCTTTGCAAAATAACTGCGGGTGTGCAGGCAGGAACGAACGCAGTCCGGCGGGTTTGTGGGCGCCTTTTCAGCAGGTCGCGCCGCCATCGACCACGATGCTTTGCCCGGTCACGAACGCGCCGGCCTTGGAGGACAGGAACACGGCCGCGCCCGCGATTTCGTCAGGCACGCCGATGCGGCGCAGCGGCGTGCGCTCGGTGCTGCGTTGCAGCGTCTCCGGCTTTTCCCACAGGGCGCGCGCGAAGTCGGTCTTGATCAGGCCCGGCGCGATGCAGTTGACGCGTACGTTGTGC
>CAYTPC010000115.1:0-4660 GCA_964439605.1 uncultured Burkholderiaceae bacterium | reverse complement strand
CGCTGGTGTCAAGGTAGATCATCAGTAACGCGCCTCTTGGCGCATGCGCTCAACCGTCGCCGCGCTCACAGGCATCTCCGCGCGCCGCTTGCGCGTGCGGGCGAGGAAGGCCGCCTTGTCGAAGGGCCTGGCCGGCGTCAGGGTGATTTTTCCGGCCGACGTGACCTCTGCCTCGACGCTATCGCCCTCGCGCAAGCTGGCGGCGCGCATACATTCAGCAGGCAGGCGCACCGCCAGGCTATTGCCCCATTTGGCTACTTGCAGTTGCATGGCATGCTCCTATGTATAAACATGTAGATACATGATAGCACAGACTGTGTTCCCTGCAACCACGGTACGCCAGCGGCGAAATGCACGCGCGTGGAGTTGCTCTTTTCCCCAGTCAGGATGAGGCGCTCCACTGCGCCGACAAAGCTTCCGCCTGCTGCAACACCGTCTGCACGGCGGCATCCTGCAAATCGGGCGGGTAGCCGTATTTGCGCAGAATGCGCTTGACCAGCACGCGCAGCCGCGCCCGGGCCGAATCGCGGTGCGCCCAGTCCACCGACACGTTTTCGCGCAGGCTGACCAGCAATTCATGGGCGATCACGCGCAGTTTGTCATCGCCCATCACCTGCACCGCCGATTCGTTTTCGGCCAATGCGTCGTAGAAGGCAATTTCTTCATCGGACAAACCTTGCTCCTCGCCCCGGCTGCGCGCGGCGCGAATGTCTCTGGCAAGCTGAATCAACTCCTGCAGCACCTCGGCGGTGGTGATGGCGTTGGCGTGATAACGGGCAATGGCATCTTCCAACCGTTCAGTGAAGGCGCGGGTCTGCACCACATTGGTCCGGGTACGCGAGCGGATGCTGTCATTGAGCAGTTTGCGCAACGCTTCCAGCCCCAGGTTCTTTTTCTCCATCTGCTGCACTTCGGCGAGAAACTCGTCCGACAAAATGGAGATATCCGGGCTTTGGATGCCGGCGGCTTTCAAAATGTCCACGATCTCGGTGGAAACCACCGCCCGGCTGACGATCTGCTGAATCGCCAGTTCGCGCTCCCGCTGCCCCATTTCCGCGCCCGCCCCCGTCTTGACCAGCGCGGCGCGGATGGCCTGAAAGAACCCCACTTCCTCGCGGATGCCTCTTGCCTCGTCCGAACTGGCGGCCAGTGCAAACGCGGTGGACAGCGCCAGCACGCCATCGGCAAAGCGCCGGTGCGCCTGCTTTCGGGCCTCCGGCGTTTTTTCGGCGGCGGCCCACTGCTGCTGCTTGTCGAGTATCCAGTTGATGGCCCCTGCCATCATCGCCAGGCGCTCGCCCGCCGTGCCGCCCAGAGCGGTGCGGTAGTCAAAACCGTGGAACATGGCGCGCACGATTTCGCACTTCTCCAGCAACGCCGCCACGGCTTGGGCCTCGTCGATGCCGGTCTTGTCCTGGTCGGGTTTGGAATACTGCGCCAGCGCCGATTTCAGGTTCTGCGCGATGCCGATGTAGTCCACGATCAGCCCCGCCGGCTTGTCGCGGAACACCCGGTTCACGCGGGCAATGGCCTGCATCAAACCATGCCCGCGCATCGGTTTGTCGATGTACATGGTGTGCATGCTGGGCGCGTCAAAGCCGGTCAGCCACATGTCGCGCACGATCACCAGCTTGAGCGTGTCGTCCGCCTTGCGCGCGCGCTCGGCCAGGGCATCGCGCCGCTTTTTGTTGCCGATGTGCCGTTGCCATTGCGGCGGATCGCTGGCCGCGCCGGTCATCACGATCTTGACGGCCCCCGCCGTGTCGTCATCGCTGTGCCAATCCGGGCGCAGCTTGACGATCTCGTCATACAGCGCCACGCAAATGCGCCGGCTCATGCACACCACCATCGCCTTGCCGCTGAGCGCCGCCGCCCGATCCTCGAAGTGCCGCACCAGGTCGGCGGCCACCAGCGCCAGCCGCTTGCCGCTGCCGACCAGCGCCTCGACCGTGCTCCACTTTTGCTTGGCGCGCTCGGCGCTGGGCTCGTCCTCGTCTTCCAGCAGGGCTTCGATTTCGGCGTCGATGCGCGGCTTCTCGTCTTCGTCCAGTTCAATACGCGCCAACCGCGATTCGTAGTAGATCGGCACCGTCGCGCCGTCTTCCACCGCGCGGCTGATGTCGTAAATGTCGATGTAGTGGCCGAACACCGCCGGCGTGTTGACGTCAGCCGCCTCGATCGGCGTGCCGGTAAAGCCGATAAATGACGCATTGGGCAGTGCATCGCGCAGGTACTTGGCAAAACCGTAAGAAACCTCGCCGGTCTTGCTGTCCACCTTTGCCTTGAAGCCGTACTGGCTGCGGTGCGCCTCGTCGGCGATCACCACCACGTTGTGGCGCTGGGTCAGCGGCTGCCCCACCTCGCCGAACTTTTGCAGCGTCGTGAAAATCACTCCGCCGGAAGCCCGGTTGAGCAGCCTGCGCAAATCCTCGCGATCCCTGGCCTGCACCGGCGTCTGCCGAAGCAGGTCCTTGCACATCACGAACGTGCCGAACAACTGGTCGTCCAGATCGTTGCGGTCGGTCAGCACCACCAGCGTGGGGTTGGCCATGCGCGGCTCCACCGCCAGCAGGCCCGCGTAAAAAGCCATCAGCAGGCTTTTGCCGGAACCCTGTGTGTGCCAGATCACGCCGGCCTTGCGATCCCCCAGCGGCTGGCTGTCCACGCTCGGCAAACCGTAGACCGCCGGCTCCTCGGCCACCCCCACGAAACTTGCGCGCAGCGTGGAGGCCACCGCCTTCTTCACCGCGTGGAACTGGTGATACCCGGCAATGATCTTGACCAGCCCGCTGCGCGTTTCGCCAAACACCGTGAAATGGCGCAGCAGATCGAGCAAACGCCCGCGCTCAAACACGCCGCTCATCAGCGTCGGCAACTCCGGCGTTCCCTTGGCCGCGATGCGCCTGCCATCCACCGTGCGCCAGGGCATGAAGCGCTCGCTGTCCGCCGACAGGGAACCCACCCGGGCCGACAGCCCATCCGAAATCACCAGCAACGCATTGCCGCGAAACAGCGCCGGGATCTGCTGCTTGTACGTCTGCAACTGGTTGAAAGCGCCGGTCAGAGTGGCGCTCTCGCCACCGGGCGCTTTCAGTTCGATCACCACCAGCGGCAGGCCGTTGACAAACACCACCACATCCGCGCGGCGGTTGGTCTGCCCGTTGATCACGGTGAACTGGCTCACCGCCAGCCAGTCGTTTTTCTCAGGACGCATGAAGTCGATCAACCGCACCTTGCCCGCCGTCAGCACGCCGTCTTTGCCGAAATACTCCACATCCGCGCCCTCGGTCAGCAAGCGATGCAGGCGGCGGTTTTCTTCCAGCAGATTGGGCAGCTCCGCCTGCGTCAGGCGGCGTATCGCATCGGCCTGCGCCTCGGGCGGCAGCATCGGGTTCAAGCGGGCCACGGCCTGACTCAAGCGCGCCTTGAGCACCACCTCGTCATAAGCCTCCCGCTCCGGCGCCTTGCCGTCGGGGCCGATAACTTCGTCCGATACACAGGCATAGCCCAAGCCGGCAAGCTGCTCCAGCAGCGCGGCTTCGAGTTCGGCTTCGGAAAGAAAGGCCATCAGCGCGGCTCCTTGTCGTTGTCGTTCAGAACCTGCCAGTAGCCGCCCTTGTCCGGGCCTATGCGTTGCAGGCGGCCTGACTCGCGCAGTTTGCGGATGGCGCGCTCTACGGCGCTTTCGGATTTGCCCAATCGCGCTGCCAATTCAGGCATGGACAAGGCAGGCATCTCGCGCAGCAGGGCCAAGATCAGGTCAGGCGTTTTCCCCGGCGTTTTCCCCGGCGTTTTCAGGGACGTTTTCCCCATTGTCCACCCCCGCGCCGCCCGTGCTGCCGTCACATCAAACGTCATCACCACCGCGCCCGCCCGTACCGTGATGACCGGCGGCTCCAACTCCGCCTGGCGCATCAGGCGTGCAATTTTCAGCGTGCCGCGTCCCCACGTTTCGATGATGCCGCGCCGGTAGAACGCCTGCGCGATCAGCGGATTCCAGGGTTGGGACTCATGCTCGCGCAGCAATTTTTCCGGCGTCAGGCCGAAGTGCAGATCGCCGATGGAAATGATTTCCAGCCGGTCGTCATACAGCGCCACGCCGACCGATCCGGCACCCGTGGCGTAGTCCCGATGCACAAAGGCGTTGGCCAGCGCCTCGCGCAGGGCCTCCACCGGAAACAGCGGAATATCCTCACGCTCCATGCGGTCAGGCAACACGCGGCTGGCGATGGGCAGGGACTCGATGAGAAAACGCTCCGCCCTGCGCATCAGCGCAAAAGCGTTGCCGTGAAACTGCCGGTTATCCAGAAACTCATCGCGCGTCGTGCCCTTGAAGCGCGCCACCTTCAGCAGCAGTTGCGGAAAGTCGGGCAGCATGTCCTCGTCCTTGCAAAACAGCACCACTGCCGCGCGCGATAGCTGGCCGTCCTTCGTCAACAGACGCATGCCCCGCAAAATATCCATCGGCTCGCGCGTGCCGGGGTCGTCAATACGTCCCCTGCGGATGGCTTCGTTCAGCGTCTGAACCATCTCGCGCTCATCCAGCCGCGACACATCCCAACCCTGGGCAGGCTGGTTCTCCCAGCGCTCATGCGCGTGCAGTTCTTCCAGCAGCAGACGCTGATAAGTCTCACGCGGCATCACCCGCGTGGTGTTGAGC